>CAZSHR010000277.1:0-1508 GCA_964606725.1 uncultured Coxiella sp. | reverse complement strand
GATAACCCAGATAGTCATCACCCTCTGCTGTCGCAATCAGCAAGTCGTCAAACATCCCCTGGGTTGAAGCGCCCAACACTTCCGGTGCAAAAAAATACTCCAGCATCGACATGTTCAAGCTCTTACCCCAGCGGCGCGGACGCGTGATTAGTGTCACCTTCTCTGAAGCTTCAATAATTGGTTGAATCAACAGGGATTTATCAACAAAAAGATAATCTCTTTTTTTGTCAACCAACTCACCAAAATCATCAACACCGATGGGAATTCTTTTTTGAGAAGTACGCATTTTTTACCTCATACGGGTAGTTCAGTACTAAGTACTGTGACCAATAGACACATAGTTTTTAGTCTTATGGTCCATGATCTGCGGCAACAGCCCAAGACAAATGATAGATAAGCCATTGTTTTTAAAAAATATTTTCATAAAGCCGTCACTAAGCTTTTGAGAAAGCAGACTACCTTAAAGCTAAAGAGATTGTCAAAATAACAACCAATAAACCATCTTGATCATAGCACTTTTTATCCAAGTATAGAACTATGGCTTATTCTAGTCGGGCACATTTAAAAGTACGTAATAAACACGAGACTAGCCATAAATCACACCGATAATTAGCACTAGCAATAACCCACAAACCCTTAATTGATCATATTTTATTTTAAAATATATCTGTAGCTTAAATCAGTCTTAAAATATAGGATTTTTCTTACAAAATACTTCACAGATGGATTCATTTATGAGATGATTAGAAGTATGAATAAGAAATAAGTTAGAAGTGTTAGAGGTACAAGCCAATGCCAACAAACGAAGCAGTAACCCACGAAACAAAAATCAACTCCGGTGGTGCCTCTACAACACCTCCAGCATCACCAAGGGAACAATCATCACCATATCTTTACCTTTGGGGCACCTTCTTTGCAGATCAAACCCCAAGCACGACAGCTTCGGAAATGACAGATGATAGTACAATTAAAAAGCTTACAAAAGAAGATCACTTACTGGATGCACTTTCTTCATTAGAAAGCAATGAAGGAAGTTCTGATAATTTAGCAAAGGATTTCAATGATAATCTTGTTAGACTAACAACAAATAACACCGAATCTTTTGAGGAAATCTTTCTAAGCAACCAATATAAATTAATTTATAAAATATTATTAAATATTTTAGAAAAATACGAAGAAGTTAATAATATAGAAAATATTAATATCAAAAAAAAATTAATAGAAATTCTTTCAACTTTTTTTATCAAAAAGTTAACAGATATAATAGAAAAAAACCAAGAATCAGAAGACGATTATAAAAGTAATGAGAATTATACAAAAATAACTAAAATCTTTGATACAGATAACTTTAAAGAAAAAAAGAAAGAACTTAATTATTTAGAAAAAAAATTAGAATATATCAAAGAATCAAAAGGGATAATTCATAGAAACGATTTAAATAAACTCATAAATATACTTGAAAATAATGAATATTCACAAGATTTTCTTAAAATAAAAAATATTTTATC
>CAZSHR010000276.1:0-1541 GCA_964606725.1 uncultured Coxiella sp. | reverse complement strand
ATAAGTTCCGTGAGGGGTTGGTCGTTCAGGTCATCCCAGCGGTAGCAGGAGGCAACGGCTTTGCCACTAAAGGCGAGGCCGATTTTTAAGACTTTTTGGATGGGTTGATGCTGGGTGAGTGCGGCTTGATAGACTTGGCGGTCAATTTGCGCCAGCGCTTGCGCTGCTAATTTTTCCGATATGGGGGTGCTTTGTGGATGACGTTTTAATTCGATAATAATGGCACATTGTGCGTTGTTATTTTTGGGGATAAGAATCATATCGGGACGCCCCAAACCCGCTTCTGGGTTGGAAGCAATTAAATAGTTTTCAGCAAGTCCACAGACCAAACCCATTAGAAAGGTGTGGTAATTGGATTCTTTAGGGTAGTCGTGATAACTGCCATGTACCAACAGGTAATGCCCCAGTTTTTCGCTAAAGCGCTCAATATTCCCAGTAATTAAATCATTTAAAAACGCTTCATAGGCTTTTAAGCTGAGGCGTTCTTGCAGCCATCCACTAAAAATTGCGATATAGAGTTCAGCTACTTCCTGATTAGGAATTTTGAGCTCACATTGATACTTCATGTTGGTAAGGGTTTTGCTGGCCAGGGTGAGATAGCCCGTTGCGACTAACATACTCCATACAGTGGTTTCGTTGTAATTGATTTCTTCGAAAGAGATGGATTCGAGGATGTTGGTTTTAAAGTGGTACTGTGGATTGCTAATAAGGTATTGCAGTTCTTTTTTAATATCGGGAGAAGATCGGATTAAGGTGTCGCGTAAAAAATTATTTTTTGCGGTGCTAATCCAATAAGTGGCTAATTTGCCATTTGCTTTGAGGCATTTGATAATTGACCAAGGGTTATAGAGTGATAAGTCGTTAACACAATAGCCATTATAATATTGTTTTATTCCATTGTTGTGGTTTAACCCACAAGTCTCAAATAAAGTATTAACTTCTTGCTCATTGAAACCGAAATATGCCGCATAATTTTCATCCTCTAACAAAGAGAATACATCAATGTTATTGAGGCCGGATAGCATACTATCTTTCGAGATGCGTAAAATACCGGTTAAAATCCCTTTTTCAAGGTAAGGATTATCTTTTAAAGCGGCACTAAATAAGTTTTTCAAAAAGTTGGTGAGTTGGTTAAAATAACTATTTTTACTGTGATCATCGGGGTGATAAGCGTAATTTAATGGGGTATCGTATTCATCAATGAGGATATACACTCTTTTGCCGTGGTGTTGGAATAACAATCGGCTTAATAACAATAAGCCGTTTTGTAAATTGGCTTTGTCGACTTTGCCGTGGGTGTAATTTTCAATCATTTTTTTGTCAGACACGCTTATTTTTTGCGAATCGAGTAACATCATTTCGTATTCTTTGAATAAATCTTGAAATAAGTCACGCATAGCATGCATTAACGGCTTAATACTGTCTTCTTTAATGTCTTTTAAACTGAGGAAAATCACTGGATACTGCCCTTGATGCTCTTTATAAATACCGCCATCAACCTGAGAAATGGCTAAATTGTCAAACATCCCTCTGGTGGTGAT
>CAZSHR010000275.1:0-1576 GCA_964606725.1 uncultured Coxiella sp. | reverse complement strand
TATATAACAAGGCTGTAATACTTAACCCATCAAATATGATTACCAGATAGGTTGAAGGTTACTTGTATGAATAATATAGAAAATAAAGTTATTGTTATCACTGGTGCAAGTAGTGGTTTAGGTGAGGCTACTGCCCGCTTACTTGCTAAAAAAGGTGCAAAGGTTGTACTTGGTGCTAGACGTACTGAAAAATTACAGGCTATTGTTCACGACATTCGTGCTGAAGGTGGTCAAGCTGAATTTATTGGTATGGATATAACCAAACCACAGGAAGTACAAGCACTTATTGAAAAAGCATTAAGCGCATTTGGTCAAATCGATGTATTGGTAAACAATGCTGGATTAATGTCTATTGCACCATTAAGTGAGCTAAAAGTTGATGAATGGGATCGTATGATCGACATTAATATTAAAGGTGTTCTTTATGGTATTGCAGCTACCCTACCTGTTTTCCAAAAACAAAACTTTGGACACTTTATTAATCTCGCATCTGTTGCAGGGATAAAAGTATTTAGTCCAGGAGGTACTGTTTATAGCGGTACTAAGTTTGCTGTAAGAGCCATCTCAGACGGCCTTCGTCATGAAGTTGGAGAAACAATTAGAACGACTACTATTGAGCCTGGTGCAATTGAATTCGGTTCTTCTCATAAAGAAAGTTCAGAGTTTGTTACTGATTTCTACAAACAAGCCATACCATCTGACTCAGTCGCTCGAGCAATTGCTTATGCAATTGAACAGCCTGCGGATGTAGATATTAATGAAATTGTTTTGCGCCCAACGAGCCAAGAGTTTTAATTATTGAATAACATAAAATGGGAGCACTTCGCTCCCATTTTTACTATACTTTTTAAAGTTAAGGACAAATCTATGAAAGCCGTATCGTATGTTATCAATAACCATGATGATTTTAAAAATTCATTGGTAGATATTGAAAAAGCGAAGCCTACGCTTAAGGAGCGTGATGTACTGGTAAAAGTTCAGGCAATCTCTGTGAATCCAGTTGATACCAAAGTGAGAAAAAATTCGTCTGAAGCAAATAATCGTATTTTAGGTTGGGATGCCGTTGGGGAAATTATTGAAGTTGGCTCAAAAGTTACCTCGTTTAAAGTAGGAGATTCTGTTTGGTATGCTGGCGATTTAACCCGAGATGGTAGTAATGCTGAGTTTCAAGCAGTCGATGAACGAATTATCAGTTTTAAACCAATTACAGTATCTAATGCGGAAGCAGCAGCATTGCCATTAACTGCAATAACGGCATGGGAAATGCTGTTTGATCGGTTTCAAATTTCAGAAACAGAAGTTGGCAGTATTTTAATTATTGGTGGTGCAGGCGGTGTAGGGTCAATCGCGATTCAACTCCTAAAAGCAAAAACAAATCTGACCGTTATAGCAACAGCTTCACGTGAAGAAACGAAATCTTGGGTGGAATCACTGGGTGCCGACCATGTCATTGATCATAGCAAAGATTTAAATGCACAAATCGAGACACTAGGCATTGAAAAACCAAAATACGTATTCTCTACCAATCATACAGAAACCTATATCAAGCAAATAGTTTCTTTGATTGCGCCACAAG
>CAZSHR010000274.1:0-1585 GCA_964606725.1 uncultured Coxiella sp. | reverse complement strand
CTTCTGATTGCACAGCGACGCCATTTAGAAAATAAATTAACCAGTCCTGCCAAGTATTGTTGCTGCTTACATTAAATAGTTGCCTATAATATTCATCTCGTGTTGCCTCAAAAAATGCACTTAAATAAAGCAGTGGCGATGGTAACATCTTTTGCTTAATTAATAACAATGTAATTAGCAAACGCCCAACTCTACCATTGCCATCTAAAAACGGGTGGATTGTTTCAAATTGATAATGGCACAGTGCTATATGAATGAGAGCTGGTAACCTGCGATCATGCAAAAACTTTTCTAGATCACCTAAACAATCTGCTAAGTTGTCTATTGGTGGTGGCACAAACTTGGCTGTATTTAATGTGCAACCAGGAGGGCCGATCCAATTCTGTGTTTTTCTAAATTCACCAGGAGTGGCATGTGAGCCTCTAACACCTTGCATCAATTGCTCATGAATTTCTTTTATTAGTCGTAAGGACAGCGGTAGATCATCAAGGCGCTTCAACCCAAAATCTAAAGCAGTAATATAGTTCTGTACTTCCTGTAAATCGTCTGGATTCTGATTAACGGATATGCCTGCATTATGAGCTAAAATTTCACCGATTGTAGCGTGGGTGCCTTCTATTTTACTGGATAATACAGCCTCTCTAGTGATGAAGGGACGCATTAGCAGATGAGGATTCGGCAATTTGCTACCTTCTCGAGCCAGCTTGCCC
Source organism: uncultured Coxiella sp. (assembly GCA_964606725.1). GTDB lineage: Bacteria > Pseudomonadota > Gammaproteobacteria > Coxiellales > Coxiellaceae > 2-12-FULL-42-15. The sequence goes on along the minus strand of CAZSHR010000274.1, from coordinate 875 downwards.
AGCAAGTAATCAGCCCGCGATAATGTGCTTACCAATTGGTTGGACCATTCTATTGCCGGAGGTAGTGGATTAGGCACATAGGCATTATAGCCCTTGGGTGATTTAATCACGTTGCCAGATAATGATTGTTGTATATCCATGCTTTAAACCTCTTGATTTCTAGACTTAAGTATAGCCTTTATTATCGATAATATCAATATTCGATAATAATTCAAGTTTTTAATTCCAAAGGTGAGAATAAGATTGAAGTATGTTATCATATTTTATGTAAATCGATAATAGTGCGTGTATGATATGTCCTTTAGGTTGCGAAATATGACACTTAAAGGACATATTAGATCCAAAAGATCTATTTCAGCCCAAAACCAGTATAATTTTAAGGCTCTATGAAGAATACCGTGGGTAGTCAAACTTGAGCTTTCCGCATAAAAAATAGATGTAGTAGCTCAAACTTAATCTGACAGAGTGCTTGCAAAAGTGAGAGTTTCCGGTTTAGATAGAAATTAACTTTGATAAGTTAGAGTAAGTTATCAATTTGCTATGCTCAGAAAAGCCCTTACCTGCGAAAAACCTTGACTATAAACTATCAGGTGGTTAGGGTGCTTACAGAAGATGAAAATTATGCTAAATAAAATTTTATATACTGTAATTTTTTTATGCCTGCCCTATTCTACAATCGCTAACCAACAAAATAATCAAAATTCGATAGAAAAAACCTTGAGAAAAATCGAGCAAATTTATCACGGGCGAATTGGTGTTTTCGCCCTAAATATAGCAAATAATCAAGTCATTCAATACCATGCAAAGGAACGTTTCCCACTGGCAAGTACTGCAAAATTAATAGTGGTTGCTGCAGCTCTAAAAAAGGGAAGCAA
>CAZSHR010000273.1:0-1588 GCA_964606725.1 uncultured Coxiella sp. | reverse complement strand
AAATGATAGCAGTTTAATAAATCAATCAGATAATATGTTTTAATGCTCTCTTTACTAATTATTTTAAATATTTTTTCATAATGTAAAGGATTTTTTACATCAATGGTGAAATCACCATTATCTTTGCTACTAAAATTTTCATCAGAATAAACAAAAATCGTTTGACCCAAAGATTCTTTTAAAATATGGGAAAAATTTTTGTGCCACAACGTTTGACAAGTCAAAACAACACACACACTGTCATCAGACTTCAGAAATTTATTATTTATATTGTCTACGTCATTTTCCAACTTGTTTAATCTCTGCCATGAGGGTTGATAAAGTTTAAGATCCTGGTCCTCAAAAAGACTATTTTGATGGTGAAACTTCTTTACTGTGTCAGGCCAATAGCGTTTTCTTTGAAATGGATACGTTGGCAACGGCAAACGTTTAACAATATTTTGATTCTTATAAATACACCAGTCAATGGGCGAAAAGTTTAACCATGCTTTAGCAAAGGCGTCATAAACCCGCTTTTGGCTGTCACGTCCTGTAATATACTCGTTATGTGATAAAAGCGTACTTAAGCAGCAAACCTGACTTTTATTGCGTAAATGAGACTTGATAAGTGATTTCAACCCGGGAAAAGAACCAATGGTTAAAAACAGTGGATTATCCAAGGTATCTAACACCGTTTTTATACTTTTCGAGAGCTGTACGGTTGTAATTAAATGTTTTGCCCAATATGCCGATGTTGAAAGTTGATACTGTCGATCAACATCTCCGGTTATATTGGCTACAATTGGCGTTGTTGCCTTGGAAAGATTAAATTTTTCTAGAAATTGAGAAAATTTCTCAACGATACTACCCAACATGGGTGAATGAAAAGCATGAGAAGTCTTTAGACGTTGCAGTTTTCTTCTATCTACAACTTTTTCATTGATTAACTGTGTTTCCAAAGTAGTAATATCAACGCTACTTCCAGAAATAACCAACAAAGAGGGTGACAAGATAGTGGCAATGGCCAGATTTTCGTTCAAGTATTTTTCAATGATTTCCTGAGGTGCATTAACTGTCAGCATAGCACCACACTCCAGCTGACCAATTAGTTTACAGCGATAAGCAATAATTTCAATAACGGCATCCAGCGTAAAAATACCGGAGAAATGAGCAGCAAGGTATTCACCCAAACTATGACCGATCAGCATATCGGGCATTATCCCCCAAGAATTTAGCAATTTGGCTAATGCATATTCAATACAAAATAATACGGGCTGCGTGTATCGAGTATCGTCAAGCAGTGAATCAGGATACTTGTCAGAAAATAGCAGTTTCTTTAAATTAATCGGAAGATAATGATCAAATTTACCCGTGCACGTGTCAAATGCCTGCCTGAATACCGACTCCGTTTGATACAAGTCATACCCCATATAACGGTATTGGCTTCCCTGACCCGAAAAAAAGAAAACAATTTGACGGGTTGACGTATTGTCAAGTCGAGAAGCCAGCGGGCTTTCTAATTTTTCCTGCAACTTTTCCAACAATTCTTGCCGTGTTTTTGCAACAAGGCAGGCACGATAATCAAATTCACTACGCCCATTTTGTAAGG
>CAZSHR010000272.1:0-1597 GCA_964606725.1 uncultured Coxiella sp. | reverse complement strand
TGAGCCGGCAGATTTACAGTCTGCTCCCTTTGACCGCTCGGGAACCCCTCCGACATCGCAAATAAATAGCCGGAAAATTAAGCACGCTATTCTGCAAAAGTCAAGCAACGAAGTCAACTGAAAATTTAACAAAATCTTGCTGATTCTTTACAGTATTGTGACGAAACCACATTCAAGGCCGCAACGACCTGTTTAAAATTTCCCACCTCCTGTGAAAAAGGGGGCTGACAATGGCAGTTAGCGGGTGGATTTACCGGCACATCAAGCATCCCTGTAACCCCAGCTTGGAGTTTTTAATTAACATAACAGCGGATGTACTAATTCAAGCCGCAGCCGCAGCCGCAGCATCTCGCGCACCATAACAATCAGGGTGGCTGGTTTCTACACAATCACGCTTAAGATAGTGCAACCTTGCAGCCTCTTTGTAGATTCCTCCCTCGCTAAAAAACCGAATTGTGCTATTCTCAGACCGCATGGAAACAAACTTTTTTTCACTCGAAGCAAGCCGTTGATAGACACTTCGCAAAATTGATGGAATTAAAAAATCTTTAAAGAAATTTCTAATACAAAAAAGTGCCGCGACCAGTCTGACACAACATGAAACCCTGAATGGAATTGTATGTATGGAATCATATATCTCACATAATCTAACGGTATGAGAAGAAAAAGATTTTGGAAGCTGTTTCGCTGCATCAAAAAATTCATCAAACTTGTTTTCACAATCAGAATTTAATGCCTGTATTACTTTATAAATTTTCTGGCAATCTTCATCGATATCCGCCTCATCCCATGAAGAATCAGAAATATATCGACATTTTCTATTACACAAAAAATTCGTCAGATTAGTTTTATCTATTGTTTGTATTTTTTCCTTAAAATAATTCTTACAGCCATTTTTAAGACGGTTTTTTATTGCTATCACAGCATTTTCTTCGCTTATCGCAGCAAGCTGCTCAACAATAACCGCTAAAGAACCATCATCAAAAGTCGAGAAATAGTTTTTTTCACCAATAACGGTAGAAATTTCATTGAGTATTCTCTCTTTATTCCCAGGGTCAACAGCTATCTGAAATCGAGTTAGAGAACGCACAAGAAATTCATTTTTAGTTTTAATTGTGAAAAAATCAAAATTTTCATCACCGAAATGAGAGTGGATAGATTGCAGAAGAATTTTTAATTCCTTTTTGATTGAATCTTCAAGAACTGCATTATTGAGATTTTCTGAAATAAATACCTTAATTAATTGCACTATTCTATCTTGACCAATGAATGTGAAATAAGGTTTTTTGATGATTTTTTCAAATGCTTCATGGCTGCAATCTTTAGAAAGATTGAGGAGATCTTCTTGAAATTGTAGAATACAACGAGATTTGTAAGAATCAAGAATATGATTTGCTTTTGTTTTAAGCTCATCATTTTCACGAATCAAACACGCAATTTCAACACATTCCTCGAACGCTTGATTAGAAACGCCATTTACAGCATTAAAGAAATGTAAGCAATCATCACTTTGGCTAATGGTATATTTAATTTTTTCATCATCATCACCAAAATTACCAGAAAATTCTTCGCTTCTTAATTCTAAAGATTTTTCAGA
>CAZSHR010000271.1:0-1600 GCA_964606725.1 uncultured Coxiella sp. | reverse complement strand
CCGGATTAAGTCGTCTGCTTCTATGGCGCTCAACGTCTTTTGAATCAGTTCAACTAGTTTTTTGCCTTTATCCAATCGTTCGAAAGGGAAGGGATCCAGATTTTGTGAATGTATCTGATTGATTTTTCGTTCTACCTGCTTTTGTCTATTCCTCAATTGCAGTATGAGTAGCGAGATATCGGTCATTGTCAATTAAATTAACATTTTTGAGTTAATAAATTAAACAAAAAACATTAAAGTTTAGCTTTGAATACCATTTAATTTTTTCTTCACTAGCAACTTTCTTTCCGATTTGACATTTCCGTCTCTAACCTGAGACAGGTCTATATGTTTATGTTCAGTTATCCCTGTACCTGCGTATATAAAAAAAAGCCCCAAAGAAATGCTGGGGATACCCTGCTGTTAGTGTTAGAATGGAAATTTTTTCAGCAAGGCTGGCAACTCATCATTCCGTTTATGTGGCGTTATTGCGAATGGATATATAGTGACTAGTCAGATACGCTGCTAGGGGGTTTCTATGCTTCAATTCCCCAAAGAGGATGGTGTTAAAGAACGTTATGCTTGTATTTAACATTTTTGATTGAAAGAAAAAAATAATATAAATTATTTGTTATTTATTTTATTTAAATTAACTTTATGTCACTAAAAAGTGATTTTAATACTAATTTTTAATTTTTTCACAGCAAGTTGAGGCTTGCCACCCAAAGTCGGGGATGTGAGAGCGAAAACCGACATCAAAAAAACGAGTAGGAGGTATAAAAGGAGCTGCTGTTGGCGCAATTGTTGGTTGTGCGGCAGGTGGAATACTAAACGGAATAGGAACCGGTCTGGAAGGTTATGCAATGTACTGCAATTAATTTCATGCTCATGGACAAAATTATAACCCATAGGTATTTTAAATACTTCAAATTTATTGGATTGTTGTTAATCCTATTTGAATGTATGAAAACAGGATCTGTTTTCTTTGATTACTTGCAATTTATTGGAACCGATCAAGAGTGGAGGTTTGCCATGGTGTTGATTAGTTTTATCATTAAATTGAGTTTATTTGTTTCTCTTTTGCTGATTTCCATTTTTCACCAAATTTATGAAAACGGCAAACTGAAGAATAATATACTCAATAAAGGATAGTTCTTAATAGTCACGCTCAGCCAACCAGTACTCCCGCTCGGGAGGTTTAGCTGGGTGTGGTTTACAGCTACACCCAGCTATTAATACCTCTTCAGCCGGAACTCATCCAATCCCTTTTGGAAGTTGGGATAGTCGGATAAAACCGAAAGTAATTTTGGCCGGTAGGCGGCTTGCTTTGGAAAACGCTTAAAGCGAAATACCGTATCGGAGGTCCCGGTGATTTGGGCATAGGCTTCCTTGTCGGCTCGGGATGCAAAGTTGACGACTTTGACTTTGTCGGCGGTTTCCTCATGCATTAGGTCCCTGAGTGGGAAAATTTCGCCGCCTTTGAAAATGGCTTTTTTGCTGTGATCAATAACGGTATAGCCGTAGGGACTCTTTCCATCCTTTCCGTGAAATACCAGCTCCACACCGAATTTTTCCCTTAGAAAATCTGCCATTTCCGAGCGGTATCCAGTTGGTTTTCCGA
>CAZSHR010000270.1:0-1605 GCA_964606725.1 uncultured Coxiella sp. | reverse complement strand
AACTTTCCGTTGCTAACTTTTGAAAAAGTGTATCAGTTTTCAGTTGCTATTGACACCTTTGGCAGGGAAGCGGCCAGAACGCTAAAAAGTTTAGTTATTCCTCCTTTAATGGCGAAAGAAAAAAAGGCGATTGAAGCTTTCATAAAGGCATTGCCATACCACATACATTTTTCAAAATAATAAAGTTTTATCAAACTAAAGCATGTAACGAAAAAATTAACAATAAAAAATCAGTCAAACCACTTGTTCTTTCTCTTTATCACCAATTATTTGTATTTTTCATTTCGATTTTTTGCCGCTTAAAAGCAGCATTTAACGAAAGTTGACCCATTGCAGCGGTAAATTTAAAAAAATGTGTGACTCATTAATGCGGTATACGACTCATTCACGACTCCCTAATTTTTTTGATAAAAAAATCAAGATGTTATAGCAACTCTCATGACTCTTTTTGGAGTCAAAAAACAATCGACATCAATATCTTCATTAAAAATTCCCTTCTTTTCATGAACTTAAAATTGCAAGCAACGCTTGCGTAATGTGTGCTGGCATTGGAAAATGGCAAATCCAATAGATGGCTTCGTTTACCAATTTTTTTATTTATGCCATTGTCGTTTTGCGATTCCTGGAAACTCGTTTTAAAGGAGTTTCAATTCATCGATTGAAATTTTTCAAAAGAAAAATTTTTTAAATCAGGGTTAACATACTATGAAAAGAATTAAAATGACAGATTTATCACTATTAAAAAGCTAGCAAAATTTGTTAAAAAAATAATAAAAAATAAGTAAAAACCAAGATTTTTAAAAGTGATTAATTGCCAATATTGTTAGCGATGATTTTCGATGGAAAAATTCTAGAAAAAAAACTAGTAAATTTTTGTTAGGGAATAACGATTAATAATTAAAAAAACGAGAAAAAAACCACAATTTTTTCTTGCATTTCTAAAGAGGTGTTGTTAGGATTAATTAATAAAAGCGCATTGCTTTGGTGTAATTACCACCGAAGCAATGCTAACCAAAACAATATAGAAAGGTATGCTGTAATGACTTGGGACACCCTATCAGAATTTTCGTTGCGTGGCAAATCCTTATTTAACCGTGTTGTTATTAACGCAATAAAGGTAATGCCATGATAAACGATCAACAAACTTATAAGAAAAAACAGGCAGACAGAAAAAAAGCCTTTGCGGAAAGAGCCGTAAAGCTAAGAGAGCAGTGCCACGGCACTGGCTGAATATAATAACAAGTAATCGATTTCCTTATGGTCAACCAAGGATTGTAGGTGCTCATAGAGAAAAGCGTCAGCGTAGAGTGCTTGACCAGAGTCGTTCCCGCAAGAGAAAAGTTATTGAGCTTAAAGAAAAAGCCGAGTATTGCACGGTCAAGAAGTACTAATTCTCAAGGAATTAAATGGGCATTCAACTTTAATTTCATTTTCCTGTTTAGAGCTTTCTTTAAAAAAGGAGCAGTAAACTCTACCTAAATTAGTAGTTAACGCTTTTATGGACTCTTTATCTAATCTTTTACTGCCAAACGACTGATGATTTGCACCGCAGTACATGAATTTGTATTCTCCCTGTTTTAATGATACTTCTACATTATTAAGTAT
>CAZSHR010000269.1:988-1608 GCA_964606725.1 uncultured Coxiella sp. | reverse complement strand
ATTGTCTTTATGTTTGCTTGAATGAAGGTGCTGATGCTCGTCGTTTTAATTGTTTTTACTTTGATCCAATGGAAGATAATGATAAGAAATTTATTTCAAAAAAGTTACATGTCTCAAACTATTGTTATAATATCAAAAATGATGATGATCTTGTCAATTCTTTGAAAAAAACTAACTTTTTCCACAAAGTTAATAAAGATAAACTCATTGAAGAGCGATATAATTTTAGAATTTTTTCTGGTCTTGGTATTCCCGATACCGAAAATAGAAAAGCTGGTATATACCTATTTCGTATTCAGGAAACGAATGATGATCAAATTAAAGTTTTCGTAATGCTGGTTGACAAATATAGGGATTTCGAAATCCTTTGTTTAACCGATATTGATGGCAGTGAGCAATTTTTGCAAGATATATCATGGCCAGAATCGCATAATGAGGGGCGTATTCGTATTGAAGTTGACATTGAACTAAATTCAGGTTTTATTAATTTGATTTTATCAACCCCTAGAAATTTGGAATTAGATTTGAATTTTTTTATGTTTTATGAAGGATGGATTCAACAGAAAAATGGAAAACCTGAGTCAGAAAGTAACAATGAGATTATGGATAGACGGCAAAAA
>CAZSHR010000269.1:495-978 GCA_964606725.1 uncultured Coxiella sp. | reverse complement strand
ATGATTTTGTCTGAGCGGAATAAAGGGGTTCTTGATAGAGAAGGTGGTGGTGTTGTGGGTTCAGAAGAGCATAAGAATATTTCATTGCTTTCTACTTCTAAGGCTACTTTATTTTTAAATAATAGGTATGGTTATTTTAAGAAAAGTACAAGATTCGATAAAGATAGTTACCTAAGTCTTTTACAGTATAATACTGAAAATAGTGACATCAGAAATTACTTGGAAGAGACTATTATTGATTTATTTAAATATAATGATGATTTTTATCAATATCTTTATGATAGAACTTATCCTTTTCTTGATGAAGATGATTGTTTTGATTCACTGCATAATAAAAGAGAGAAAATAGAGAGGTATTTTAGTAAAGAAGATGGAATTATTTTTAATCATCTTATTGATTATTATAAGGGAAGTGAAAACAATTCTATCCATTATATTTTGCTTCACGCAGTAGCTGAAATTGAAAAAAAGATCATCTATACT
>CAZSHR010000269.1:0-485 GCA_964606725.1 uncultured Coxiella sp. | reverse complement strand
AATTCCTTGTATAGATGATGATATAACTTCTGGTCAGGTTTTATTGATTTTAAAAAAAACTGATGGAGCTGATGGAGCTGATGGAGCTGATGGAACTAATGGAACTAATGGAACTAATCGAACTAATGGAACTGATGGAGCTGATGAAGACTTGAAAACTCCTTCACCATCTTTAAGTAATCAGCGTGGCTATTTTAGGAAAAGCACAATCTTCGATAAAGAAGTTAGTTATTTAAATCTTTTGGAGGATAACATTAAAAATAGTGACATCAGAAATTACTTGGAAGAGACTATTGCTGACTTATTTATCGGCAAAGATTTTTATGATTATATTAGTGATAAATATCCTGATTTTTTTGATAAGAATGATTCTTTTGATGTATTGGCTACTGACAGGAATAAGCAAGAAAGAAAAATAGAGAGGTATTTTAGTAAAGAAGATGGAATTATTTTTAATTATCTTATTAGTTATTTCAAGGAAAGTA
>CAZSHR010000268.1:0-1609 GCA_964606725.1 uncultured Coxiella sp. | reverse complement strand
GCAAGCAGGCGCAAGGTGAGCAAAGCGGGCGAACTCGGCTTAAGCGACCTGCGCTGAGAAGCGTGAAATACCGGTGGAGTTAGGAGAGATGTTGCTATTTTTTTTTTGAACAAAAAATAAAAATGACAACATGGTTGATTTGCCGCTTGTTACTAAGAACATCCCGATCAACGCCTAAGCAGACAAATTTGAACGTATTTCTTATCAAACCCATGTTAAATGCTAGCACATCGGCCATTCTGTCAGTGCAAAATTTTGAGCTGTGGTTCAAGTGCGTGCAAATGTTGTCACAAAATGCTAAAGTCTTGGCCCCCTAATTATCAAGATTTGCATTTTATGTGGACATTTTTCAGCAGATTTGCTGCTCCTAAAAACGCTTATCCGTTGCTATTAGCTTTACAGCGTCCTCTGGGTTGGGCGACGCTGTTACTTTTCAGTGTGGGTTTGCTGTTTGCGCTCGGCATTGCCCCCAGCGATTTTCAGCAGGGAGAGGTATATCGTATCCTTTTTCTACATGTACCCTCAGCGGCAATGGCTTTGTGGATATATCTGGTAATGGCACTGGCTGCCATTGTGACTATGGTGTGGAAACTGAAACTGGCAGATATGCTTGCTAAAGTCAGCGCGACAATAGGTGCTTTATTTACTCTGCTGACTTTGGTATCAGGTTCGCTGTGGGGCAGACCCACTTGGGGCACTTACTGGATTTGGGATGCCCGCTTGACCTGTGAATTAATTTTGTTGTTTGTCTATCTGGGCATTATCGCTTTACGTGCATCCATCGCTGATGTACAGATGGCAGCAAAAGCGACGGGCTTGCTAACTTTGGTGGGAGTGATTAATTTACCCATTATTCATTACTCGGTGCAGTGGTGGCATACTCTGCATCAAGGCGCTACGGTTTTTAAACTAGCAAAACCGAGTATGCCAGCGAGCATGCTATGGCCACTACTGTTAATGTTGTTAGCCTATATGGGCTTCTACATATACCTGCTGTGTTTGGGTTTGCGTTATGAAATTATTTCGCGTGAGATCGGTGCGCGCTGGTTGCAAGTGAACACAAGAGGAGGAGACTAGCAAATGATTCACTGGCATTTTCAATCATGGCGAGATTTTTGGGCAATGGGGGGGCAGGCAGTTTTTGTTTGGTCTAGCTATGGACTTGTGTTAGTGGCCTTTACAATAACTGTGCTTGTTAAACAGCGTCGTTTAAAAAAAGTGATACGCCAGTTGCGTCTTAAACAGGAGTGTTAATTATGCATGCTGTGCGTAAGCGCCGATTGTTGATTATTCTGATTAGTCTCGTTGGAGTGAGTGTGGCAGTTGGTTTTGTGTTACTGGCATTGCGCGATAACATTAACTTGTATTACACGCCACAGCAGTTATTGGCAGCATTGCCAGCACCGCATAAAACCGTAAAGTTAGGGGGATTAGTTGCAAAAGGAAGTGTGGTGCAAAGTCAGCAGTCATTGCGCATGCAATTTGTCATTACCGATTATCACGCTAGTATTCCAGTATATTATCAAGGTGTGCTGCCTTCTTTGTTTTCAGAAGGTAAAGGAGTGATTGTGTCAGGGCATTTGCAGGGAAAACGGTTTATCGCGACCAC
>CAZSHR010000267.1:0-1615 GCA_964606725.1 uncultured Coxiella sp. | reverse complement strand
AATAAATCATTCTAAGCATTGAGTTGTATTTTTATTTGTTGATGCATCAAAAATCCACTACTGACTCTGGCTTCACATAAAAAAGGCATGAATTTGCACTAAATTTTCATATCATTAATTAAATAATATTAGTTTAATGTTTTTCACACTCAAACTCTACTGGTGATTAACGTGGTTATCACTATAATTAATGTTAAATTGACGCAAGATTATTCTCTTGATTTGTATTCAACTAAATCAAAGTTTAGTCAGATACACTCAAGATTTCAGGTCTTTTATGCCTGAGTGTAAATTAACAACCAATCTGGTATAATATTCCCAGACACATAATTAACATTACCCGATAAAGCGTGATCACAGTACTTCACTGCCAGAGGTTCCTGTTTTATTAGCTTGACAACAACTCTTTGAAGTTTCTCCAGCTTTTTCCCGCGCTTAAGCATCTGCTTGACATCTTTTTTAAATCGGTTTGTTCACTGGAGTGATAGCATGACTTAATTCGCTAAATCATCAAGCCAGCCTTCAATTGAACTAAAGCGCTTGACTTGCTCACCTCTGGCACTTTTCCTCAAGGTTTCTTGTACACTTAATCCGCTGCCCTATTCTGCACCGTTAAATGAGACGGAGATGGCTATTCTTGAAAGACATATCGGCAAACATCAACAGCATGTGTAATAATCATGCATGGCGCAAAGCATTAGTTCACACCAAAATCAGCAATTTTCGTTAGCTAAGCCTGGAAAAAAAACTCCCAAACCGGCTTATTTGCTTTTTTTCTATTTGTATTCTATGCTTTAAAAAATTGTTTAACAATTTTTGTTGTTATCTCTATTTAGAAAGGTTCTGTACTGGATGTTTGAACAAATAAACTATTACTTTAGACAAAAAACCCAGCATATGATTGCACCATTTCAAAATATATACAATGGCTTATTATCACAAATTACCAGTGAATTTAATATCAGAAGAATTTATTCAGATTTAAGCCTAAATGATACAGAAGAAATTTCAGCTCTTCTGTCTCCAAAAATTCTACAAAACTTGGTGGATCATATGATCAATGTTCTTGATCAATTTTTTCTAAATCATTATGAAGATAATTTACTTCCATCTCTGCAAAACAACATTTGTGATCCAAATGAAATTGAAATACAAACAGAAATGTTATTTTATGCAGAAAATATTTTAAATCAAATCATTGCTAATCTGTTACTTGCATTAAATAGAATAAGAAATGACTATCATAATTTTATACTACCTGTTTTTCTAAACGATGAAATTTATGAGCTACAGACCATTCACTGGGCTGGAAACGATAGGCACAAAAGAGGATTAGAAGCATTAATAATAACTTTTTTCAATCAAAACAAGTCTGAAATAAAAAAAATTGTCTATAAGACAACTCCTTTAGAAATGTCAGCACTGCTTTTTGGTAATTTAACTCAGTTGAAAAAGTCAAAAGATGAAGAGTATAATAATTGCTATCCAAACAAGAGTCTTTTTTCAGATTTTCGAGAGCAGGTCATCAATAAAAATAGTTCAAATTTTTTTAGAGAAAGGTTTAGTTTATTTTCACATGATCAAAAAAAGGCAATTAGTGAGCCATCTGTATACA
>CAZSHR010000266.1:0-1618 GCA_964606725.1 uncultured Coxiella sp. | reverse complement strand
TTTCCTGCTAAATCATTTGGCAACTTGATAACGCCATCAAAAAGCTTCATCAAGCTCTCCGTTTTCGAGATTTTTGTAGAAATATGTTCTGATGATAATCTTGAAAAATCAGTTGATAGAATACTATTAAGCAATTCTTTTGATTCTTGATTGTCTGACAGTTTGTGTATTAATTGATTGGAATAGCTTTCTACTTGGTTTTTGATCTTTTGGATTTCAGAGTTGGCTTTCTCAATCTTGCTCTCAATGTCCTTGCTATTTAAGTTTTGGTTTTCAATTTGTGTTAAGTGACTTTCTATGTTTTTTCTTTCTTTCTCCAAGTTTTGATACGATTGCTCTAGAAATTGGAGACTCTCATAAGACTTTATTTCTTTAATCAATTCGGCTTTTTGGTCAATTTGTTTCTGCTTATTATCAATTTGATTTTTTAGTATTCCTAGTTTTTGGTTTAGTTCTTTTTCCTTTGGCTTTAAGGTCTCATTCAGATGGTTTCTGGTTCTGTCTCTCTCAGATTTCATTTTTGAGACAGAGATACCTAGTTCGGAATTAAGTGATGAATAGTTGTGTTCAAAGGCAAATATCAGTTCAGAGAGAATTGTACTTTTTCCCACATACTGATTGACTAGTTCTTTAAAGTCATTAAAGATTCGTTGGATACTCTTGATGACTTTTATATCCCTATTGTGTTTCAATAGAGTTTGTATGTCTTTCTGGTTCTTCTTTGAAAATGAAACACTTTCGTTTTCCTTATTATCAGCAATAATCAAAGATTCTTTAAGTGAATTGTTGTTTATCAGCTGTGAGTTTATCAGGTATTTGTAAATTTTGGAAAAGTTATTGCTAATTCCGCGTCCATCTTGGTTGACATTCTGGTTGAGCCACACAACAGCATTATTCCGTTTTCCTTTCTCATAGACAAAGTTGAAAACGTCTCTGCGGTTTGTAAATTTCTTGTGTTCAATTCCTTTTATGGCAAATTCGGAAAGCAAGGCGTCAAACTTTTTTAGCTTTTGACCATTTTCAGTATTGGTGAAATAGTGTGCTTCCTTGTATTCGCTGTCAATTTTGTAATAGTCGAGATTGCCTTCTGCATTTCTTTTTACCAAAATAGAGTAGTAGCGATTTTTGAAAATTTCAAAGACAATAAAACTCGAATTAATTGTTGGAAAGTAGTGGTTGAATGTGGTTTTGTCTCCCGTGCGGTTGCCACTAAAGGTCATTTCTCGTCCGTCAATAATGAACAGAAAGTTTAGGGCATAAATCAGCGTACTCTTCCCAATGTTATTAGGCCCAACTATTTGAAGTGAATTACAGTTATCTAACTCAATGTCTGCTTTTGAGTAGATGTCCGAATTCAGTATTACTAGTCGTTTCAGCATTTAGTTTTTTGTCAAAAATCTCTTTGTCTAACGTAATCTATTTACGTTGTCTGTTTTTTTTTTAGTGCGTTGGCAAAAAACAGCTCTTTTGGTTTTCCGAGTGTGGGCTTTTGTGTCGGCAAAAACCAAATGTGCTGTTTGTGCGTTCGGCTTTTTTCAACTTGTGGCCAAAGTTTTGCATATAGCTTGTGGCGGTTTCGAAGCACTTTCCTGTCCACCGAAACCAAAGCTGGCTACGG
>CAZSHR010000265.1:0-1621 GCA_964606725.1 uncultured Coxiella sp. | reverse complement strand
ATCAATGGAGGTTATTGGTAGAATAGAAGAGCTTGAGACACTTGAGCGTATTTATCAAGCAAATGAAGCTCAATTTTTAGCCTTGTATGGCAGAAGAAGAATTGGCAAGACCTTTTTGATTAAGCAATTCTTTCAGCACAAGAAAGACGCGATCTTTTTTAACGTTGCTGGTTCGAAAAAAGGAAGCATGAATGAGCAAATCAAGCATTTTATGGTTCGTTTTAGTGAAACTTTCTACAGCAAGCATATTAAGCTAGAACATCCGAAAAACTGGGATGAGGCACTGGCTTTATTGACTCGGAGCATTGAGGAACAAAGTCACGATAAAAAAATTGTCCTGTTTCTTGATGAGCTTCCTTGGTTGGCGACTAAAAATTCGCGCTTGTTGCGTCATATTGATTATTATTGGAACCAGTATTGGTCGAGTGATTCCAGAATAAAATTGATTATTTGCGGATCTTCTGCCTCTTGGATTATTAAAAAAGTGATTAATGATACGGGTGGTTTGCATAATCGAATTACGGATAAAATGCTGTTGACGCCTTTTAACTTGTATGAGACAGCTAAGTATTTGCGCCATAACAATGTTGATTTAAGTCAGCAACAGATACTCTTGCTTTATATGGTGACGGGGGGTGTTCCTTATTATTTGTCTAAAATAAAATGGAAGCTATCAGCCATGCAAATTATTGAAAAGCTAGCTTTCTCGAGAAAAGCATTTTTTCTTGATGAATTTAACAATTTATTCTCATCGTTGTTTGACGATCATGAAATACATATCAAGCTTGTAAGAGTATTATCTCAGAATCGTTATGGAATTGGTAAGCGGAAATTACTGGAGACGGTTGGTGCTTATGGCGGTAATAGTGCGATGCGTCTTCAAGAGCTTGAAGATGCTGGTTTTATCATGAGTTTTAAGCCTCTTTATCATAAAAAGCGCGGTGTTTATTATCGGTTAATTGATGAATATTGTTATTTTTATTTGAAGTGGATAGAGCCTATTAAAGACTTGCTAACGCTGCAGGCACTTGATAAAAACGAGTGGCAAGCGATACAATTAACACCTGAATGGAATAGTTGGGTTGGTTATGCGTTTGAGTCGGTTTGTTATAAGCACCTTGTACAAATCAAGCAGTCATTAAGCCTTCCACCCATGAGTTTATCGAGTACATGGCGTTATTCGCCGATAAAAAATTCGACTGAGAAGGGTGCGCAAATTGATTTGTTATTTGATCGCCGTGATGATGCGGTGACTATTTGTGAAATCAAATACAGCAATGAGCCGTTCATGCTTACAAAAACCTATGTTGAGCAATTGCAACAAAAGCTGGATGTTTTTTCTAAAAAAACACAGACTAAAAAGCAGTTATTTTTGGTGTTTATTACTGCGAATGGTGTCAAAGATAACATCTATTCTGAAAAAATGATTTCTGGTATTGTGACACTGAAAGATTTATTTAAAGATAGTAAGTAACGTGAGTTCAACAAGAAATACTTTTAAATTTAGTAATAGATGACCACGCTCCCCCTTTTTTTATGTGCTAAAAATTTTCAGATTTTAAGTCATTTAAAATTAACTTTCTAATTTGAATAGAAATTCGCCCCCTTTGTTTTTCAAAGG
>CAZSHR010000264.1:0-1630 GCA_964606725.1 uncultured Coxiella sp. | reverse complement strand
TAACCTCTTTAGTATTTTTTCGATGTGAACAAAAAATTATGTTTTTGATTGACCAAAACGCGTATCGTTTTTGCCCGTTAAAAATGGATTGCTTTCAATAGAGAAATTCGTATTTAGAAACCCGTGTGAAAAATTAATCCTGTCTCGGGTCGCCGTTTTTTAATCACCATGTTCAAAGCATCATTCATTATTCCTGCTTTCATTCTTCAATTCATTGACCAACTAACCACTTTTCTAGAAAATAAATCAATCATCACTGACAGATAAAGTCAGCCTTCTTATCTGGGAATATACATGATATCCTGGACATGTCAATTAGCACCCTATTTACGCTCCGAATGTAATCGGCATCCTGTATTCTTCAGTGGTAAAATATGCTTCAAATTTATTTTGTTGTTAATTGTATCCACCTCGACCTCTTCAATCAGAAGTTCTAAAATTGCTCGCTTTTCTTCAAACGTCTCTGACTCTAAATTTTCCCCAATAGTCACCGTAAATTTTTCAAGGTTCTCTATAACCGTCAGCATTTTTTTTGACTGTTCTTCTTGTTTTTCCAGATAAACAATTTCATGTTGTAGACGATCCAACCCGGAGCTAATCTGCTTTAATCGATTCTCCACTTCCTTTTGTTCAAGCAAACCCGTCTGAAATAAGTCAATCAGTCGCGTTCCTTCTGTTTGATAGCGTTTGGCTTCTTGCTTTTTTCTTGAAATCGCTGCTTGATCGGGTGATTCAGACATATAGGGTTCGAGACGCTGTTGATATTCTTGAATAATCAGATCGGGTTTTAATAACAACTCCTTAATCGCATTCCAGACCAATTCTTCCAGTACTTCCGTGCGAACGGGATGCCCGCCACAAATGCGTGATTTTTCTGAAAGCTGCTGTTCCTTTATAGGCTGGATTATGTAACATGCCCCAAACTACGGAATTTTCCCAGCGGGCTTTGTTTTTTCGTGTCGCATATCCCCCTTGAGTAAAATATTTGGCAATCTTACCAAGGCTCCAACCTTTCAGCGCATATAATTCAAAGGCTTCCTTGACTACTGCAGCTTCGGCAGGGTTAACGATAAAAGCCGCTTCTTCTTTTTCGGTCGATTTTTGATAATGATAACCATAAGGAGCACTGCTCAGCACATTCACTTTTCCTGATTTTGCCGCGTATAGCTTTCCTCATCTTGAGCGCTCCAGAATTTTTTCTCGCTCATATTCAGAGATGATTCCTTGAATTTGTAATAACATTTGATCTTCGGGTGTTTCCCCAATTTCCCGATTAATAAAAGAAAAAGTGACATTCAGTCTTTTCATTTCTTCTATCAGTAAAATTTGATGAGCACTTTTTCTTGCCAATCGATCGGGGCTAAGTGCGTAAACTTTGTTGACTTCTCCCCTTGTAGTATACTTGATTTACGCTTGCTTTTACAGACTAAATCGTTTTTTTTATCAGTAAACCGTGCCTCGCAGAAACCCATTCCGCTTTTCGACTAACCACCCAAAATAAAGGTCATCTTAAATCGCTTGATCATTCATCATTCATAATTCATAACATTTAATCCCCCCAACAACTGACGTTGTTGACCCCCTTTGGAAAACAAAGGGGGTGAGTTAGTCGTGCCAACGTTTATTTATT
>CAZSHR010000263.1:0-1635 GCA_964606725.1 uncultured Coxiella sp. | reverse complement strand
TGAGGATGACGGTGCTTACGAGGATGACAATGCTTACCACTTTTTTTGAGGATGACGGTGCTTATTTCAAGCTTTAGTGTTTTAAAACCCAAGTTCGGAGTTTATATCTTAGGCTTAGGTCGATAGGATAATTTTTGCAGCAACCGTAGGTCGCAGGCAGGAAGCGGCCTGCTAGCGTACAGGGAGATATTTACCGCGTGTCGCTGAAACCCATTCCGCTTTTCTCCTCGATACCCCAAAGCCAATTCAACCCATGCGTGCACGTCCCCTATTGACTTTTAAATAAAGGTCATTTCGCTAAAAGTGTGCTGTCGGGCTAGCTATGATAAGCTTGTAGCCAGCCCAATAACACAGAGGGGGGTGCGTGAAAAACAGCAATATTACCGGAAGAAAAAGCGAAAAAGCTGAGTTATTAGATGCCTACCAATCAAAACAAGCTGAATTTATTGTTGTTTATGGCAGAAGACGTATCGGCAAAACCTTTCTTATAGAAAATTTATTCAAGGAAAAAGCAAACTACTTTTTTCAAGTTGCAGGCATTCAAAATGGACTTCTAAAAGAACAGCTAACTGAATTTTCTCGCGCTATTAGTAACACTTTTTATCATGGTGCGGCTATTGAAACGCAGCAGACCTGGATGATGGCTTTTGAAGAATTATCCAAAGCAATTAATCACGTGCCTCCTAACAAAAAAGTGGTGTTATTTTTTGATGAATTCCCTTGGATGTGCTCAAAAAAATCCAGACTTATTCAAGCACTGGATTATTACTGGAATCGCTACTGGAAAAATGACAAACGAATCAAATTGATTGTTTGCGGTTCTAGCGCCTCATGGATTATTCGCAAAATTCTTCAACATAAAGGTGGGTTACATAATCGAAATACAAGAACACTTTTTCTCCGACCTTTTACTTTACAGGAAACACAAGCTTTCTTAAGTCAAGCTGGATTAAAATTAGTTAACCAGCAAGTTATGCAATTTTATCTTTTTTGCGGTGGTGTTCCCTACTACCTTAATTACATTAAAAAAGGAAAATCTGCTGCAAAAATGGCTGATAAACTCTGTTTTCAGGAGAGCGGTATTTTATATAATGAATTTGATAAGTTATTTGACTCACTATTTGAAGAGTCTGATGTGTATAAAGACCTGATGAGTGTTATTTCAGAAAAAAGAGAGGGTGCTTCCCGAAAATATGTCGAAGAAAACAATAAATACCTTTCCAAAGGTGGCACACTAACCCAGAAATTAAAAGAATTAGAAGATGCCGCCTTTATCAAGTCTTTCATTCCTTTAGATAACAAGCGCCGTGGTGTCTATTATCGAGTAACTGACGAATACTGTTATTTTTATTTAACATGGATAAGAAAGGCAAAGCAGACCTTAATCACCCAGGAAAAAGACAGTCAATATTGGTCTGGAAAAATTAACACTCCTGAATACTATCAGTGGATGGGGTACGCTTTTGAATCTCTCTGCTATAAACATATCAGTGAAATCAGAAAAGCGTTAGAAATCAGCAGTGGTTGTCGTATTGGCGCTTGGCGATATACTCCGTTAAGAAATAGTGAAACAAGCGGTGCGCAAATTGATTTAATCTTCGAAAGTGATGACCAGACAACAACCCTATGTGAAAT
>CAZSHR010000262.1:0-1654 GCA_964606725.1 uncultured Coxiella sp. | reverse complement strand
AGACAAATTCAATACAAAATGCAGCAAGCTTGATGACAAAAATGGAAACCTTTGGTGAACGTTTGAATACAAGTGTAAATACTCAACTAAGTCAACAAGAACAAAAACTAGAAAAGCGTTTAACTCTGCAACAAAACTGTATTTGGGGAATGTTAGCACTATTAGTTTTCATTTTATTGGTTAAGTGATCAGGAATATAAAATGAACTCATCTGTGCAAACCAGATCCTTTGAATTATGGAATCAATTTCATAATACAATTGCCAATGAATTAAATGCTGAAAAAAATTTAAAGGATAAGGATTCTCTATTTTTATTTTTAGATCAACGTATTGCGGTCATAAAAGGTTTTATTCAGCAACTTCAACAGCAAAAACTCCATGATGAAAATTTATTAACTAAACAAGTTACTTGTTTACAAGAACTAATAACTAAGTTGCAGTTACTCCGTGAATCAATGAATCACCCATTTGTACTGTATGTCATGGGTATGGGTAAAGTAGGTAAATCATCTTTATTAAACTTGCTTGTGGGTAGTAAAGTTGCTGATGTTGATGTTTTACCAAAGACATGGAAAACCGACTTTTTCTACGCAGCGCCATCTGCTACTCAAGCAGTCATTAAATATCGAAGTGGGCAAGAAAAAAAGTTAAGTATTGATGATGCAAAAAAAATCATTGAACAAGAAGAGCTTAAGCGTGAAGACAGTGAGGATGAAGTAGAGAAACAATTTCGTCAGTTATCTAAGACTTTAAACGCTATTGAGGAAAAGAAAAAGCTACGGGAAGAACTTGAAGAAAAATTACTGTATCGCTCTGATATAAAAGAAATTCAGTGGGGTTTACCAGACTTACCTGATCATTCCATTTTACACCAGTTTAGTATTGTGGATACTCCTGGGCTATGGCAGAGCCATAACGGTAAGCATGGTGAGCACGTCGGTGATTTTTATCATCAGGCAGATGGGATTTTATGGTTATTGGATAGTACAACACTTTCGGCAAATAAACCCAAACAAGTATTGGATCAATTAGCTGAAAGTTTAAATCATGTTGGCCAAAAAAGTGAAAATATGCTTGCTGTGTTGAGCCAAATTGATAAAGTTCGCTCTTCGGGTGGAGAGCAAGCTGTTTCTGGTGTTATAAACTCGGCCAAACAAATTTTTGATGGCTATTTTCTAGATGTCTTACCTTGTTCTGCAAAAGAGGCACTTCAAGGACAGAAGAATCAAGATCAAGTACTGATCAATCAATCTGGATATTTAGAGTTGCTCAACAAAATTCAGAAGTTTTTCTATGACAATGCTTTTAGTATTCGAATTGAAGGTAAAGCAAGAAATTTTGTAGGCCTGATTGAAACGCATTTACAAGACAGTGAGTCATTCCTGCAACGTTTTGAAAATGACATTGAAACTTATGATAGTTATCATAAAAAAATAATCAATGATTTGAAACGCTTGAAGGAACAGTATAGTAAAGATTGGACCTCAACATTTAACAGCTATAGTCAAAAAGTCCAAAATAATATTTATGCTCATGCACAAGCATATACCGAATTGGAAAATGAAGCAGATAAACCTTCTTTTGTTCAGAAAGAAATTTTTATCATTGATGAGTTACAAGCTATGCTGTCAAAATTTCAGCGTGACAAATCAG
>CAZSHR010000261.1:0-1661 GCA_964606725.1 uncultured Coxiella sp. | reverse complement strand
GAGGTTGATATGTTATCACCTACATTCATTACTAAATCATCAACATAGCTTAGCTGATAAATCGCCCTTGCAGAAATATCGTTAAGTGCAAACACCTGCCCTGAATAATCCTTTAGCAAATACAAAAATAGCTGCAACGCCTCAACCACTACAATCATACGAGAAAAAAAACAATCTGAAGAACATAATACACTAGCATAATTTTTCAAAAATGACCCCACTTCTTGCAAAACTTTCTTTTCATCAGCGACACTATATTTCTTATAAAAATAACCATCAACCATTTTTGCAATAAAAGACACTGCATCATTACAAGGCTCATGTTCTTGTAATAAAAAACTAAGGTTTTCATCAATATCCTTCCCATCAAAATCAACGCCTAGAATAAAGAACTGGGAAATAAATACAGACTGATTAAAACAAATATTTTTCAGGTAAGTTTTACTGGCAGGCAAACCCTTAAAATTGTTTTTATCCCAAGTTTGTCTTGATAAGCGATAAAAAGTCTCATTCAAGCCAGCAATGACAAGGGCCTGTTTATACCCTAACCGAACAACTCCAATCTCGTCAAAAATATTTTCAGTCATCGTTGCTAATTTGTTTTCATCCAAAGGGAAATCATCAAAGCAATCCAAGCAACGTCGTGTTTGATAAATAACATATTCCATAAGCTCGCAAAAACGAACAGGATTTTTTTCAATACGTTTAGCACAATGTTGCAACCAACGCCAAAGCTGACATAATCTACGCCATTCCTGATTACAACAACGCTCCAGTAATAGCAACGGATCAAAATCATCAACCATCGCTGCAATACGGTCAAACCACTGCTGCTTAAAATTATCCGACAACTTTACGTTATTGCGCACCGCACTTGAAACAAATTTTTCACAAAAACCCACCACTAGATACCTTCGAAAACGATCCATACCCAACTTTTTGGCTAAATCATCACAAATTTTGGTGTCCGCAAAAAACTCATAGCGTAAATTACCAACGTGGGTAAACAACTCAAAGCATATATGCTCCATAATGCTATCGAACCAAATATCAAACTTCTTTTGTGACTCGTCAGCTTCATCACAAGCAATAATCCAAGGCATTAAAAAATTTGGAATTGAAGGGGTATCGAATAAGGAAAAAATACTTTCTAGAAAATCCAAGGAATTATCAGCGACTAACTTAATGCTTCCCACGTACCTGTTTAATTTCTCCGGTTCATCAATGTTCATCACAGCGGTATTCAATGTGTCCATCTCCATGCTCCTTTGTTGCAAGTTTAAGTTGCTGCCTAGGATAAATATCACTTTTTAAATCAGCAATACGATTTAAAAAAAAAGCGAATAGATAAGAAATCCTTAAGCTTTATATAACAATTACCAAGAAAAGAGATTTTTTTGACCAAATTGTTTAGTAGCTATTGAAACATTTTCACAACTATGGTGTATTACCGTTTTTCATAAACTCAGCTCTAGAGTAGCCATGAAGCACTGTATTTTTTGTGATATTATCGATAAGAAAATAGACAGCACACTAGTTTATGAAGACAGCAAAGCCATTGCTTTTCGAGATATTGCACCCAAAGCACCACAGCATTTACTCATTATACCACGACAACATATAGCGACGCTCAATGACATAACGGCACAAGAAACAGAGCT
>CAZSHR010000260.1:0-1667 GCA_964606725.1 uncultured Coxiella sp. | reverse complement strand
TCAAGTACTTATAATACAGTACTCGAGACTGTCGCACTACAAAATAGAATCCACCTGGAGGTTGACAAGATGCAAAGTCTGCCTGGAATCAGTCAATGATGCACTCGCCTATTATTATTGACAATGTAGTACATAGAAACTACAATTAACATGTCACACTTATTATTCGAGGTATACCATGCGCAAAGCAGCGACCGTACAAGCCAGAATGGACACAGGCCTTAAGAAAAAAGCAGATGCCGTGCTCAAGAAAATTGGCCTCACACCCTCACAGGTCATTAATGCGCTCTATTCGCAGATTGTCATGCGCAAAGGTATTCCATTTGAATTAAAGATACCTAACAAAGAAACGCTTATGACAATGAATGAGCTGGAACAAGGCGGTGGCAAGAGATTTTCAAACTTTAAAGATATGATGAAAGATATGGAAAAATAACAATGCTTGACATTGTTCAATCATCGCATTTCAAAAAGGATTTAAAAAAGGCAATAAAACAAGGAAAAAACCTTGACCATAAACTATCAGGTGGTTGGGGTGGTTACAGAGAATGTCATTTAGCACCGGACTGGTTACTGATTTATAAAATAGACACCATGCTCAACGCATTGCAATTAGCGAGAGCAGGAAGCCATGCTGAACTATTTGAATAAAATAAGACAGTAATTCTATGAGCATTGACATCAACTTATCGCTTGTTGCCAAATTGATAAAACAACAATTCACTCAATGGTCACATCTCTCAATTTCATCCGTTACACAAAACGGCATAGATAACAAAACTTTTCGTTTAGGAAACGAATTATTAATCCGATTGCCCAGCGCACAAGGATATGCAGCTCAGGTAGAAAAAGAGCAGCGATGGCTACCCATACTGGCATCGCGCTTATCAACCACCATCCCAACGCCAGTCGCTCAAGGCTCACCCTCCAGGGATTATCCGTGGAATTGGTCAGTTTACCGCTGGATTCATGGAGAAAGCGCAAATCTGGTTGAACTCAATTCATTTGATCAGCATTGCA
Source organism: uncultured Coxiella sp. (assembly GCA_964606725.1). Taxonomy (GTDB): domain Bacteria; phylum Pseudomonadota; class Gammaproteobacteria; order Coxiellales; family Coxiellaceae; genus 2-12-FULL-42-15. The sequence continues at coordinate 647 of CAZSHR010000260.1, read as the reverse complement.
TCGCCAAACAGCTTGCTAATTTTTTGAAGGAGCTTCATCAGATCAATACCCAGGATGCACCGGCAGCAGGTTTACATAACTATTACCGAGGGGCACATCCCTCGGTCTATGACAAGGAAACTCGATTATCAATTCATAGACTAAGCGATAGTACTAAAGCCGATAGAGCTACCGCCATTTGGGAAAAAGCGCTAAATTCTCAATGGGACAAAGACCCTGTATGGGTACATGGTGACTTTGCGAGTGGAAATATTTTACTAGAAAGCACATCTTTAACTGCAGTTATTGATTTCGGCTGTATGGGTATCGGAGACCCTGCCTGTGATTTAACCATTGCATGGACATTTCTAAACAAAGAAATTCGGAAAATTTTTAAATCCTGTCTTGATCTGGATGAAAAGACTTGGGAAAGAGCACGCGGCTGGGCATTGTGGAAAGCTCTGCAAAAAACAGGGCCGGAAGCAGAACAGAGAGAGAAAATTATTAGCACACTAATTAATGAAGATGAAAACTATGCTAAATAAAATTTTATATACTGTAATTTTTTTATGCCTGCCCTATTTTACAATAGCTAACCAGCAAAATAATCAAAATTCGATAGAAAAAACCTTAGGAAAAATCGAGCAAACTTATCAGGGGCGAATTGG
>CAZSHR010000259.1:0-1668 GCA_964606725.1 uncultured Coxiella sp. | reverse complement strand
CGCATTGCCTCATAAAAAATCTTACTATCAGTAGCCTGTTGCCTCATAATAAAAGCTTACTTTTATTTTTTAAGAGGTATACAAAATGAGTACAAAAATGAGCATTCAGGGGCGCAATGAGCTGGTTGCAGCGATCAGATTAAAATACAAACAATCAGATCGAAAGTCAAAAAATCAACTGTTAAACGGATTAATTGCTGCAACGGGTTTTCAAAGAAAATATGCTATTGCATTACTTAATAAAACCTCGATTAACGTTAAATCAACAAGGATAACCCGTGGTAGAAAGGCGACTTATGACAAGGCGGTTCAATGTGCTTTAGTTCAATTATGGCAGGTGACAAACCGAATATGTGCGAAACGACTGGTTCCTTTTTTGCCAGAATTAATCCGTACTCTGGAGCGTCATAATCATTTTCACGTTAGCTCAGAAATTCGTGGTAAGTTGCTAAGCTTAAGTGTGGCAACGGCTGATCGGCTGCTAAAAGCGGAACGGAAATCACAAGCAACCGATAAGGGAGCCAGCACAACCCAACCAGGAGCGTTATTAAAAAAACAAATTCAAGTAAGGACTTTTGCCGATTGGAATGATGTGATCCCTGGATTTGTGGAAGGAGATTTAGTTGCCCATTGCGGTGACTCAGTTGGGGGGAATTTTTTAAACACATTAGTGTTAACAGACATTGCCACTGGATGGACAGAATTTCTTCCCTTACTTTGTAAAAGTTCTTCTGGTGTTATTAATGGCATTGATATTATTTTAAAATTACTGCCGTTTCCATTACTGGGTGTTGACACGGATAATGGAAGTGAATTTATTAATCATGATCTTTTGAATTTTTGTAAGCAGCATCAAATCACGTTTACTCGATCAAGGGTTTACAAAAAAAACGATCAAGCACATGTTGAGGAAAAAAATGGATCGATTGTGCGACGCATTGTTGGTTATAGTCGATATGAAGGAATAGATGCCTGGAATGCATTAGCAGATTTATATGCGATACTACGCCTCTATATCAATTATTTTCAACCATCGTTAAAGCTGTTATCAAAGAAAAGAAACGGGTCAAAAATAGTGAAAAAATATGATGAAGCGAAAACACCTTGCCAACGTTTATTGAGTACTTCTTGTCTTAGTCAAGAAAAGCGATCTTTATTAATTAACGAATATGAAAAGCAAGACCCTGTCTATTTACTTAAAGAGCTAAAAAAAGCACAAGATAAATTTCATCAATATGCGTGGAGTAAGCCTTCATTAAAACCAGTTTGCAATTCAAATATCGTTCGGTTTTTATCCAATAATGAGTTAACAGAAGTGATTGACAAAGATCAGTTAGTTAAACTCAATGAACTGCCTGAACGATTTGATAAAAAAATCGATAAATCCAAAAAGAAAGTGATTGTAAGAAATTGGCGCACACATCCTGATATTTTTCAAACTGTTTGGGATGAAATACATCAAAAACTTGAGTTAGATCCAAATCAGAATGTAAAATTGATTCTGGAAAAATTAATTGTGCGTTATCCTGACACTTTCCAGAAAAAGCATCTTAGAACGTTGCAGAGGCGTGTTGCGCAATGGAGAGTTAACCAGGTGAATAGCATTAAAAATAAATATATATTATCAGCTAAAAAAACTTACTCCTCCAGTGATCAGTATTTATCACT
>CAZSHR010000258.1:0-1688 GCA_964606725.1 uncultured Coxiella sp. | reverse complement strand
TGAGGCCCGTATGTCCGAATACGCTGAATCCATTTCCGCCGATGATTTCAAGGTACATCAAATCGCAGAACATGAACTAATTCAATTCGCGGAATTGTTAAGTGAAAGTAAGGGGGAAGTACTTATCTATCATCACCCTTTACCTCAAATCATCTACGAAAAACACAAAAAGAACTTTGACGATTATTGGTCAAATATTAACTCGATCTTGAATACCGAGGGTAGGGGATTTAAATCGATTGATTTTAACCATGATCACTTTCGTTTTTTTACCAGTGATTCCGAAAATTATATGGATCATTGGCACTTTAGTACGGTTGGTCAAGAGAAATTCGTAAAACTAGTAGATGAATTATTTTATATTGAAAAAAGATAATAAAATCCGAAATATTAGTTAATGAATCGTATTTAATAATACTAAATTTAAAAAATGTATTCGAGATTTTTGATTGGTTTAATTTTAGTTCCACATAAAAATTAATGCTATGGGATTATTCACGAAAAACTATTGAATTCCGATATCTTTTATGTATTTTTGTGTAAATTAAAATGCATTTTAAATCACCAAAAGTGAATTTTACATCTGTTATAATTCGCTTCAACCAAATAACAGCTCATTTAGATCCCCATGCTATTTTATGGAAACGTCATTGTTTGATTCAATTTGGAAACTCTCCGATAAATCAAAATATGTGGAAAATAGTTTCAAATTATTCGAACTCTCTAAACAACTTATTGAGGAATACGAAGCGCAGGGCAGGTTGCTTGATGATCCTTTTGCTCCTTCCAGGGCTCGTTTACTCAGCTTGGCCACAGATCAAATATGCGCAACCGTAAAAGATAAAATCTGCATTGTTACGGGAGGTCTTGGGTGTGTCGGATCTTCCTTGATAAGAGAGTTGATACAGTTCGATCCGAAATTAATTGTTATTTTGGATATTGTGGAAAAAACAGACTATGTCATTCCAAAAGATAATAGGATAGTAATTGAGAAGTGTTCCGTTTTGGATTTTGATGCTGTATCAACTGCATTTGAGACCTACCAGCCCGAACTTGTCTTTCATACCGCAGCCCAGCGAAATCCGGGTCTAGCCGAAACGAAAATCAACCATACCATACGCACAAATATACTTGGAACATGGAACCTGCTTGCGGTGGTAAAAAAGACCGCAAGCGTGGAACGGTTTGTCTTTTCCTCTACCGGAAAAGCCAGCAGGTACTATACGGAGGAAGTTTACGCCGCTTCTAAAAAAGTCTGTGAGATGCTCGTTGATCATTTTTCCAAAATTTGTCCTGAAAAATACTTTTCAATGGTTCGGTTCACCCACATTGTCGATAATAGCTTGATGAATATCGATTTGGAAAGGTCGGCTAGAGAAGGAGACTTTATAGGTATCCATTCCCCCGGAAAATTTGTGACCGCACAAAATGTCAAAGAGGCAGCCTACTTGATGTTAAATGCGCTTGTTTATGCTGAATCCGATAAGAGTAATTTCCTATTGGTTAGAAACCTGGAGTGGCCAGTTGAAAGTTTGGAAGTTGCTCTTTATTATCTGAAAGTATATCACCGCAAAACACCTATCTTATTTTTGGGAAATCCCAAAGGATATGGGGAAAAGTTTTTTCGAGGACAATTGGACTGGAGTTCGCCAGGAGAGTTGAATTTACTAATCAATGTATATGAAAAT
>CAZSHR010000257.1:862-1698 GCA_964606725.1 uncultured Coxiella sp. | reverse complement strand
GTTTACAAGGTGGGTTGTGCCATGTGACTTCTTTGATATCTATTTCACCGAATATAATGGAGCTAACATTAATTGGGCGAGTTAATTTGCCGTACTCAGCATCAAAAAACTCTGGTTTCAATCCTTCAAAGTGTGATTGCCCATCTTTTCCTGTAAATAGCCTTATGAATTTCATGATGGAATAAGCTTATTTTGTGGCGAACGACTTTGATTCTAACATGCGAGTAACCGCTTGCACAAGTCCATTGTAAGTACTCCTGACGTAAATTAACCCGAGTTCGGGGTTTTTATGGCAATAAATTAGACGATTCAAGTGATTTCATAGCAGACAATCTCAAGGGTTCAATGGTGTAAGAAGCTAAAGCAGCCAGCAAATGAGTGATCGCATTCATGGCTGATCGATGACGGGTATGCCAGACATGATAGTGAAATTTAAGATAACCGATCACGGTTTCAATTAATCCGCGTTGATTTAATAGTTGTTTTTCAAACGGTGATAACAAACGTGCTTTCATATTTTTTCTAACACGGGTAATTAATTTTAATCCTTTTTGGAATAGTTTTTCAAAAAAATTTTTCCCAATATATCCTTTGTCGCCAAAAGCAAGTCCTTTTAGCTTTTTGAGTAAAGGTTCTGCTTCCTTAATATCGGATTGATTACCGTGTGTAATTTTAAATGCCATTAATTCTCCTTGATCATTAATCACTCAATGCCACTTTAATCCGAAAAACTAACCGACAGAAGTTCGCCCGTAAGCAGCGATTTCTTCGAAGGTTTTGTGTCTTTTTGATCTTTTAAGATGGCATACAGGTAAACCAGTTGATAGAGCATACTG
>CAZSHR010000257.1:0-852 GCA_964606725.1 uncultured Coxiella sp. | reverse complement strand
TTCAAGGGCAAGTATGAATGTGATTTTATTTTGCAGCGGGGTTTATCGATTTGGCAGGCAATACAAGTTGCTTTTCATATTGAAGGTGAGCAAACTTTTAAGCGCGAAGTGAGAGGCTTAATTGAAGCGTGCCATGTTTTTAAGCTTAAACAAGGGTTGATTATTACCAATGAAACTGAAAAACAGCTTTGTATTGAGGGTGTTGATATTCAGATAGTACCTTTATACAAGTGGTTGTTAGGCTTGTAGTGCTGTAATAATAGGTGATTGCCCAGAAAAATAATGGTCTTCAATCTGTTTAACCACCTGAATGCCTGTTAAGCTGTTGGTAATGAAAACCGCATCAACGTTATTCCATAAATTTTTTTGGTGTAAGATTTCTGTTTCAGATAAAGAAATTTTTAATTGTTTGCATCGCATGATGATTTGGTGACGCATAATGCCTGGCAAGACGCCATTTTGTAGGTGGGGCGTGAGCACCGTATTATTTTGTATAAGAAATAAATTGGCTGTTGTGGTAGAAATGCAGTAACCATGCTCGTTTAACATAATCGCATCATCAAATCCCGCATCACTGGCTGCTTTGCGTGCCATGATTGCATCGAGATAATTGAGTGTTTTGTGTTGACTGGTGGGTGCACTAGAGTGGCGATGTATCTGAGCGATCTGTAATTTTTTGGGTTGGGGTTGATGCTGATAGGTATGGGCGCTAATGAGTACATTGGGTTGGCGGTTAGTCGGTATATCGAGACCACGTTCGCCTATGCCACGGCTGAGTGTAACGCGTACTGCCGCTGTTTTTTTTTGCAACTGATTTTTTTCGATGAGTTGGTAACACCACTGTTGCAGTTG
>CAZSHR010000256.1:0-1718 GCA_964606725.1 uncultured Coxiella sp. | reverse complement strand
AAATTTGTAACAAAATAAAACAAAAAAGAAGGCAAAAAATCCACCTGAAAAGCACAACCTGATACCAAGTTTAGCGAGAAACAGTAGAAAAATCAATGGGTTAGAAATCGGATCGTTGGTAGGCACGATTGGTTTCGAACCAACGACCCCCACCATGTCAAGGTGATGCTCTACCACTGAGCTACGTGCCTAAATTTGAGGCGAGAGCATAACATCAACAAGGCGGTGTGACAAGCCGTATTTCGTAAACGCGCCTTAAATTGGAATAAGAGGAATCGAAGTTTGAGCAACTTCCTCTCCCCCCTTAAAGAGTGAATGGCGATTGACCGTTACCTTTTGATGTGTTGGGGAAGATGGAAAAGAAAACCACATACAACCCACGTTAACCGACATTGGAACAGCAGCACAAATAGCACTAGCGGCAAGACCACCTGATGACTTTGATAAATTTGGAATGCCCAAAGGAACCATAAAAATCAAAAGCAACGTTGCAATAAGCAATCGATTCAAGGAAACACGCAATAGTTCATTGCAGTAATTAATCACTTCCCTCTGATACCCCTTATAGTTTGTCGAATTTGGCAGCGCTTTCTCTTCACTTCTGCAAAAATCTAAAAGTCGTTCAAAAATTATTCGTGATAAGCTGATGTCGTAAGGGTTTTCATCCATACCCTCAAGGCCTTGTATTGCTTTCTTGCAGTTCCGCATATCCCGATTCAAGGCGGCCAGACAGTTCAGCACATCAAAAATATACAAGGTGACAATAACCGGCATTTTCCAGAAAGTTGGCAAGAAAAAGACAATTAAATCAATCACCAGCCAAACCGCATCATTACCAATTTGAAAAATAAATAAATCCCATTGAACCCAAAATCGTTGCCAAAAATCAGCCTTTTTCTCTTCCTCGGTCATACAACAGGTAAAGCACGTTCTTGAAATAAAATGGTAAAGATTCAGTGCCAATCTTGGTGCATAAAAAACAATAGAAAGAATGTCAAACCTGAACGTATCAATAAACCAGGCAAAACCTTTTGCAGAAGAATCAAGCGATGTAAAAATTTGTGCTAAAAGTTGAATTTCTCGATTGATACGAATAATTAATAATCGTGTCAAGTTTGAATAAACAGGGAAGGCTCTTGTACGAAATTTCCTACTGGAAAACTCCAAAGCAGCTTCTATTTGTTCTTTTATATTTTTTTTCTTATTCTCTTCGTCAAGAATCCATTGAGGTAGAAGATCTCCAGATTGGAAAATTAGTTTCCCATCAGTATCAAATAGATCACTTTTAGATGTATGTAAATTTGATTCTAATTTATTTTTAAATTCCACCAGTGCTTTAAGTTCATTATAAACACCTTCTGTTTTTTCAGGTGCTTTTAAACGATGTCTGTATAGGTAATATAGTAATATTCCTGTTTCAATTGCGGCATCAATATTTTTCTTTTTTTCATCGGAGTCTTTATCTCTAAAATCAGCCGATGCGACAAAGTTAATCAGGCCATAAAAAATAATCTCAAGCTGTATATAATTGTCATATGCAGCAGCTTCGGCTGTTTGAGCATTTTTTTCTTTTAATAACCTAGAAACTGTCTTTCGATTTTCTTGATCTTGCAGATTTACAATCAGAGGAGAAGTTTCACTTTCAGGTTCAGCTTGAGAAAAAACAGGCTCTTCAATTGTTTCATCAGGGTGAAGTACGGAAGAAAATTTATCAACAT
>CAZSHR010000255.1:0-1718 GCA_964606725.1 uncultured Coxiella sp. | reverse complement strand
GTTTTAAAGGACTCATTGCTTAATTCTGACCGTCTTAAACAAATAGCTTATCTGGAATTTGAGAACGAAATTGAAAAGAAAAACAGGGAATTGCTAGCCTTGAGTGCAAAAGAACAAGAAGACCGCTTGATTAGGAATTCGTTAATCATTGTTTTTTCTTTAATCGTGGTAGCTGGTGCGGTAATATTTATCACGTATCGCAGTAGGGCTAAGAAAAGCCAACTTTTAGCTATCAAAACACAAGAAAATCTCTCTTCACAAAACGAATTGACTAAACGCAACCTTGAAAATTCCGAATTAAAAAGAGAGCAATTAGAGCGCAAACTGGAATATAAAAATCGAGAACTCACTTCATACACGCTCAATTTTATTCAAAAGAATGAAGTAGTTTCTCAACTTGAAGCAGCCATTAAAGAACTCAAGAAAGCGTCTGAAGTCAACAAACCAAAGCTGATCACTGATTTAAAAAAGATTATTAGAAAAAATCTAAGCATTGATAAAGACTGGGAAAACTTCAATTTATTATTTGAAGATATGCACAGCGATCTGGGTACACAACTTCTTAAAAAACATCCCGAACTCACACAAAACGATTTGAAACTTTGCGCCCTCATTAGGCTTAATTTGAATATAAAAGAGATGTCTAGTGTCTTAAATATCTCGCCAGAAAGTGTCAAAACCGCCAGATATAGATTAAGAAAAAAGCTACAATTGCAAAAGGGAGATGATTTTTTGAGCTATTTTTCAATACTTGAGCAACTTAAATCATAAGTTATTAATCATATCTTAAATAATTTTAATTATCTTACAATAAGTTAATTAACTTCTTAATGTTCACATGATGTCTACCTATTAATAGCACCTGTTCACATTCAATCTTGAGAAAAAAATCAGATTTAGCGATGATCAGCTATACTTTTGACGTCAGAAATTATGTTAAGCATAAGAATTAGATCCACTTAAAATCTTAAAAGAAGCAATGATGAAATCTTGTAAAATTTTAGCCCTAACCGCACTCTTATTTATTTTAATAGGATGTTCCTATGATAGTGAAGACGATCTGGTTGAAGCGACTGATCCTACTGATCCTGCACCAACGGTTGTTACCTATGACGCAAATATTGCAACCATTATAAATAGCGCTTGTACTGGATGCCATTCTGCACCTCCTGTAAACGGTGCACCTAACTCCTTTGTCAACTATAGTCAAGTTGAACAAAGAGCAAATGCTATTTTATCTAGAATGCAATTACAAAATGGAGCACCTGGAGCAATGCCTCCTTCAGGGAGGTTACCACAATTAGCTATAGATGCGGTGGAACAATGGATTGCAGATGGTAAACTTGAAAATTAAAAACTATGAACTCAAATCTCTCATTTAAGAATGCTGTAATGCTTCTGTGTTTTTTATTAAACATAGGATTAATAGCAGCGCAAGGAAAGTATGTCGATAAAAAAGGTGTTGTAGCTTTTGAAGCCTCGGAAAAGGCATTTGAACCTGTAAAAGCTAAGAACGAGTCGATTACTGCAATTATTAATACAGCTACTGGCGATATCGCAGCTCTAGCGTTAATGAAAGGTTTTCGTTTTAGAAATTCTTTAATGGAAGAGCATTTTAATGAGAATTATGTAGAGTCTGAAACCTATCCTAAAGCAAAATTCAAGGGTAAAATTCGAGATTTTGATTTTTCTCAGCTCACTGATCAGTTTTCAGATTT
>CAZSHR010000254.1:292-1725 GCA_964606725.1 uncultured Coxiella sp. | reverse complement strand
CCGTTTTTTACCATAACCCTGACTGTGCATAATTTGAATTATCATAGATGCCTCCAAAGTGATCATTTTGTGCCCCTATTTTGTTAATTTTAGGAGCAGTAGTTTAACTTAGAGGGTCACTTTTCATTTGGTGGGGGGGATCAATTTTGGAGTGGTGCTAACACCCTTCTGCATGAACGTATGGATATCCCCAATCGCTTACGCGAATCGTTGCAAACGCTGGAGTTATTAGTCGATTAGAGGAAAAGTTGAATGCACTTCTTGGGTAACCGTCCCTAAATGCATTTACTGCCTGATCTAAACCTGCGTTTCCGGTAAGTAAAATTAACTAACCGGTAAGTCTTTTTCTCTTGTTTTCAAGCATTAACTAAAAAAAGAGGCCTGTATTTGATTGAATGATTGCGTAGGTTACGTTAATTATGGCGCTTTTACTGCAATTAATCCAATTTTGCGTATAAGTTGTCAGCGCGTTATATTAAAGAGTATTGTTTGTCATATGTTTTTTATATTGTTGATTTATATTTGGTCAGAAAATGTTAGGAAGATTTGTAGACGTTTCAGAAGATGTGTCTTTCAAATCAGATTTTTTGCCATATAAGCAAAAATTTTGTTGCCAGCAAAACTTATTATTGGATATTTCTTCATTTAAAATGTCATTTTCTTCCATAGTTTCATTTTTAAGATTTTTAAAATATATTTGTGATGCTTCGGGTAATTTGTCGACAGTCTTTTTCTCAAATTGATTAACTTGTTGTTTATCTGTATGCGTGCAGAAAACAAATATATCACCTTCCTGATAGTTCAGAGCTCCTCTTAAAAATGCATTAATACTTGCTGCAGAGCCGTCAAATACTTCAAGTAGATTGTAGGCAGGGTCTGCCTTACGATGGATAAGATAGTCTTTATCGAAATATCTGCTGTCGTTGACATTTTCTCCTATAAATGATTTTATGTATTCTATAATAAACGGCTTAATACATTTTGTTTCATTGGAAAAAATATTCCGTAGTTCAGAGTCTATTTTTTGGAAGTCGATAAATTCCTTATACTTATTATCATTGAGCTGCATTATTTTCATTAAGTTAAATTCAATAAGGTTTAAATTTTTTAGCCAAGCATTACAATTTTCAAAGGTAACAATTTTTTCATCAAGATTATTATTAAATTTGATAAAGCCATCAGTTATAAGAAGATTTAAAAATTCAAGCTGTAGTTTCACAGATTGTTCTTCTTTTCTAGATTTTTTAATGGTTGATAATTTTTTATAGATATGCATTCTGATGTATTTATCGAACTTCTTTTTAATGATTTCTATGTTTGGTTTTACATCTGACATGGTTTGCTCAACACATAGTGCGAGAGGAGAGTGCGTTTTGCTTAATCGATATATATCATCGGCTTTTTTTTCTTTCATTGCACGTTTTGTACTGATG
>CAZSHR010000254.1:0-282 GCA_964606725.1 uncultured Coxiella sp. | reverse complement strand
TCTTCCTCTTGCTTCTGGAAGTAAATGAACTCCAATGTTCATGAATTTTCCTGAAAAACGTTTGCAAGAGAAACTAAGAATCCCAATTGGTTTGCCGTGTTTGTTTCTTAGTATTGTTAAGCTATCATCAGTTAGTTTATTAGAAATTACCTTTTTGCTTACGCCACCTTCATTGACTAATGCATTTTTTATAGTTTCTGATACAAGTATTCTTAGTTTTTCGTAAAGTTTGGGGTTGGTTTTCATTAGCTCCGAAGGGTTTAATACTTCTTCAGCAAGTAT
>CAZSHR010000253.1:0-1729 GCA_964606725.1 uncultured Coxiella sp. | reverse complement strand
GGGAGTAATAAGTGAGAGGTTAGACGAATATTTACGGTAGGATAACCTTTTTGCAGCAACCGTAGGCCGCAGGAAGCGGCCTGCTAGCGTACATGGACGTATTGACCGCGTGTTGTCGCCAAAAAGGTTATCCTATCGACCGTTGAGTTGATTAAAAACTCTGAACTGGGGTTCAAAAATGTCGCTCAATGCTTATCTTTTTTTAATTTTTAACCCTCTTGCTCATCGACTTTTCGGCCTGAAACCGATATTGAGCCTATTTTTTTATTAAAATGGCCTTAAATTTATGTTGGCAGTGACGAATCACGTAAATTTTACGAATGTAATTGAGGCAAGTTTTATGATAAATTGCCAGCACGTTAAGAGTGTGGAGTAATAGCTATGCGTGAACAACATTTTTATTTTTCACATGTCAGCTCCTGCGAGGTTGAAGGGAATCCTATAGTTCTTAGAAATGGTGAGAAACCCTGTTTGATTTCTAGTTCAAATTTGGATCCTAGAAGTTTTGATAAACACCTTGCCAGCCTTAAAGATTTTTCAGAATCAGCAACGCAAGCGAGCTTGCTGGATGCTGTTGAAGAATTTTGTTCAGTACGTTTTAGTAAACAAGAATTATTTTCCGCTCATGAGCAGTCTATTGAATCAGCTATTAATACAATTCACGCCCTAGGTAAAAAAATATATTGTAAACCACTAACGCCTCGTGTTTTTTTATTGTCACTCAGTCTAATTTGCATCGTTGAAATGTTGTTGGCGAAGGTTGAAATTTCAGGTAAGACGTTTAACCTATCTTTAACTCCACTGTATATCAATAGATTTTTTCCAGCATTGCTAGATCTGGATCGTAACCTGTGTTTCAGCAGCGTTAATCCTGTGTTGCACTTGCTATTGAATCACATTAAGAATTTTTATCTGAAATGTTACGAAGCAACAACCAAAGATAAATTATCTGATGAGGAGCGAGCTAGTAAATTTTTGAAAAATCTGGTGAGTCACTCGGGAGAAATGTCAGAACCTCATATTGACGATTATTTGCAGGCTCAACAATGCCTTTTTCATGAAGATAAATATCAAGAAGCGCCAACTTTAAATAGAATATTTCAGATTGCACAACTCGCTAATGAGAAAATCCATGAATTAATGAAAGGGGTTATAAAACATAGAACTGAAGGTAACGCACAAAGTCAAACACAAAGGCTCGGATTTCGTGATGCCAATACACATACTGGTTACCAAGAAAATTTGAAGCCTCGCTCTGCTTTTACTGATAGTCCATATCAAAAGTTTGAATTTACCGCCTACATTGCTCGAGGACATGCCGTTGATCCTGATTCCAGAATTGGTAAAATCTTGCTTGCATTTAGCGGCGGTAAAGAAGTTACCTCACAAACTGCCTCTTTTCACGCTGCAGGTAAGGTAACAAAATATGGATACAAGTCAATTAGTCCTCTCAATGAGAATATAGCGTTCAAAAAAACAGTTAGTGATTATCATTTCGGGCTTGCTAAAAAAACTCGAATTATTACCTTGCTGGAAGGCCTTTGCACTCGAACCGGTGATATGGCAAATAGCGATTATCAGCAATATATCAAGCTGCTAGTTTTTCAGCCTCCATTGCTACTGAATCTGCTGTCTAAAGGAATGGATATCTGGAACATGCTGAACAAACTGCATTCATATGTGCATTTTTCCAACAATAGGGTCTACAAAACTGAACAGGAATATTTTT
>CAZSHR010000252.1:0-1734 GCA_964606725.1 uncultured Coxiella sp. | reverse complement strand
GCATTACTCATGACATTCAGCAAAGAGCGATCTAAGAAGCCTTTTAAACCTTTCTGATAGATAGGAATATTATCCTGAATTTTTACCCTTATTGTTAAATTTTTATGTTTGGCAGTCGCATTCAGGAGATCCATATTGTGATTTACTAAAGCGCGTAAATCAAACGCCTCTATTTTTCTTTGAATTTCTCCCGAGTCTAAGCGCACAATATCTAGAATTTCATTACATAGCTGCAATAATTCATCAACAGCGCTTAACGAAATATCAACGTTTTCTTTTATTTTTGGAATAAGTTTTTCTAAGACTTTTTCGGGTTCTTTTTTTGAATCTTGCTCAATATCATTTGCTGCATACAACAAGTCCTGTAACATCCCGACAACTCCAGTAATAGGGGTGCGAAAATCATGCGACATATTAGCAATAAATTCTGATTTAGCTTGACTGGCAATCTCAGCTTTCTCTCGTGCCTTTTCAGCTAATTGTTTTGATTTAATCAATTCTATCTTTACTTTTTTTAACTCAGAAATATCAATGGATATACCAACAACACCAATGATTTTTCCTTCACTGTTAAACAGAGGAACCCTGTTTGTTAAAAAATAAATCATCTGATTATTACAATCTGGTATAGGCAACTCCTCTGCATTTATAATGGGCTCACCTGTTTGAATAACTTTCATAGTGTCACTTCGTGACACTTCAGCTGCTTCTTGTGTCCATCCACCCATTTTTCTAAGGTCATCAAAATTCAAACCTTTAAAGTCCTCTATTGATTTTAGGCCAAACATTTTTAACACATTTCGATTACATCCAGCAGTTTCACCACTACTTGTCAACCAGTAAACATTACAGGGCATAGAATCAATAATGTCTTGATAAGATTGAATTGTTTGTTCTAAAACTTCAATATCAGACAAGTTCTCATCAATCTGTTGTAGCATATCGTATTTAGAAATTATTTCTTTTATTAGAATGCTTCTACTTTGGTTGGTATCTTTTAAAGACTTCTCTAACTTTTTAATCTCGCTAATATTAAAGTTAACGCCTAAAACACCAATGATTTTATCATCTTGATAGAGAGGAGTTTTACTCGTCAACAGGGATTGCTTTTGTCCATTAAGGAAATTTTGCTCTTCTTGAATATTAATTCTTGAAGTAGCAGAATCAATAACCTGCTTATCATCAGCGCGATACGCATCACTATTATCTCGTGTTACACCAAGGTCGTAATCACTTTTTCCGATAACTTCGTCAGGTGATTTAAGCCCCAGAGACTTGGCAAAAGCATCATTACAACCTAGAAATATACCTTTATGATCTTTCCAAAAAACAGGAGTTGGAAGTTGTTTAATCAGATTTTCAAAAAATTTATCATTTGACAAGTTGTCTTGATTTTCTGTGTTCTTCATGTTGAAACCTTTTTTAACCGAAATATAGCATAATCCCTCCGAAAGCAATCCATGTACATTTTTGCACCCATTGGCTACAGTTTTAGCATAAATCCAAATAGAAAAATACCGTATTTTTTGATTTTATCGAAAAAAAGTGGAGAAAAAACGCTTTCTTTTTGGCTAAGTTATTGATTCAAGGTTTAGCTCAGGGTCGATCATTAAACGAACAAAAGGAAACTTATTCTGAAAACCCGAGTTCGGAGTTTATCTCTCAGTTAATCAATGGCTAAGGTCGATAGGATAACCTTTTTGCAGCAACCGTAGGCCGCAGGAAGCGGCCTCC
>CAZSHR010000251.1:0-1740 GCA_964606725.1 uncultured Coxiella sp. | reverse complement strand
AGAATAAATCAAATTCTTCTCTACTTTCGACCTCTTTCAAACCTTTAAGAAGCTTGTTTTCTGCTCTTTTTCTAACCATTATTGAGTGATTTTCAAATAAGGTCTGAAGGGAACGACATATTTCCGGAATACTAATTTTAGCTATGGCTGCTCTGATTGTCTGCGGCGACTCCTTATTTTGTCGAATAAGATCAAGTGCTTCTTTAACAGAGCTATCTTCTCGAATGAATTTCTCTATATCAAGAAAAACTTTTTTATTGTATTCAAGCCTATTTAATTTCTTTTCTTTTTTTCTATTTTTTTTATTTTCTTTATTTAATAAATATAAGGCAATGCTTTCAACCTGATCAATAGCTGGATTCAATGAAATTTTGAGAGCTCTCAGTTGAGACTCAAGCTCAGTTTTTTCAGTAATAAGTTGAAGCAAAAAAATCAAACGATTTTCTTTTTTGAGCGAAACAATCTCTTTCACAATCTTCTTAACTTCATTAGTAGTAGCATCATTGTTCTGACACTGTGACACAACGTTACCAAGAAATTCTACAATTTGCTTAATCGGTTTCCTGTCTTGAAGGAAAATATAAAACTTCTCTTTCTTAATGTGCTCAATAAATTTTTTATCGATTTTTCCAGAGTTTTCAAAAAAATTTATAAAATCTTCAATATTTTTCTTATAAAAATCATTTAAAACTTGCTCTGCTTTTTTCCTGAAATTAACATCACTAATATTGTCAACAGCTTCTCGATAAGCGTTATAACTAAAAAAATTAACGTTTTCTTTCATTAAATTAACAAATTCAAGAAATTGATTTTCCTTGGCTCTTTCATCAAGTATGTAAGGATTTTTCAAATAATGAAAATTGTTTATATTTTCTAGTGATAAAGCTTCCACTCTGATATTAAAGTCATCTTCACAATGATTTTTGAACAGTAAGGCCAACTCTTCAGTGAGCGCCTTACTTAAAACACCTTGATGTTTTGGATCACTCAATTTAACCAGAGCCTCTTCTAAAAATTTTTCAGCTCTTAGATAAGCGACTGCCGATGACTGAGATTGATCAATCAACCATAATATTTCTTTTACTGGCGTCTCTTCTTTGACAAAATTCAAGAAATCTATCGACTCTATTGTAGCATTGCTACCAATACTAAACATCTTTATTTTTTCACAAAAATTTTGAATCGCTAGAAACTTATATCTCTGCAAGATTTTTTCGATTTTTAATTTAAAACACTTAAAAGCCTCAGGACTTATAAAATAAAAAGAATTACAATAATTTTCATCACTCAGCCAGTCATCGATCTTTTTTTCACATTGGCTAAAATTCAATTCATTTACTGATTGATTGAGTATAAGATTGGTTTCTTGAAAAACTTTTAATTTTTGATGAAAATTTGTCGATTCAATAACTTGCCCTTGATCTACCTTTATAGTTAAAACTGCCAATAGGCTATTAACATTGTGGTAATTCTCAAGTTTTAACTCCATTAATACTGATAAATGATGAAAAAAATTGAGTAGATTCTGATTGATTTCGTTACTCTGAGCGCCATACAAGACGGCATCAGAATTCAAATTTTGACCTCTTACATAAAAAATGAGATGAAACACTGTCGAACGAATAGCAGACTCTTGTAACGAAGCTGAATTAATACCACAATTAATAACGTCATTAATCAGTTTATCCATTAAAAATTGCTGGGTGATTTTTGTATAATTGCTTTCAAAAATTGAAGCAC
>CAZSHR010000250.1:0-1745 GCA_964606725.1 uncultured Coxiella sp. | reverse complement strand
CAATGGTGTCATGATGCTATAAAAGATACTTGTGGTGTTGAATTAGGAGGTAGGAAGAAACCTAAGGGGGTTTTGTGTTTGATTTCTTAAATTATATTGTGAGGGAATTGCCATGATTTCTGCTTTTCGTGCTAGGTTGAGCAACAGGGAGGAATACTCTCTCTTGAGTACTTCTGTTGATTCAGAGGAGGCACTTGAAAAAGATGAGCTGGAGATTTTGTATTGGGCGGTATCTGATGAAAGCTCCACTGGGCATATTGCTTTAAGAACAGATCAGAAATATGTAAGCTTTTACCCTGCTATTAGAAGGCGTTATTGTCCTTTGATTCCTGTAAAAGCGAATATTGCAGACAAAAGAGAAGATATTAAGCGGGGAAAACCAAGGAGGTTACGCTTAAAAGGCTTTGATATTGCTGCTATTGATAGTAAAGCAGGTGAATTTTTAAGCTCAATTATTGAAAAGAAATGGTCTCTTTTAGGGATTGGTAATTCTAAAAATTGCGCTCAGGTGGTATTCGATTTACTGAAGGTGGGCGGATTAGAAAAATTTTATGCTTTTGAGGAGGATATTAAGTTATCGATTGCAGTAGACGCTAAATTGAAAAAATCAGTAGATTCTCTTCCGGGTGAAATATTTATTTGTTTCTTTTCTTTCTTGTTGTGCACTACGGTCCCACTTTTTTTAATTAGTTTGGTTTCTTTCGTGGTTACATGTGCCATTGCTGGTGATCCTCATCCGACCGTTGATGAATTTAGTAATCCAGAAACATCCGAGGACCTAGCCTGTTTGATTTCTGGGTTTTCTACCTTGGGCGCTTTTTTGCTAGCTATTGTTGCAGCTGCAGCTTTATTATGGTACTTATTACCAGTAACTTGTTGCTCAGATCAGCGTAAATCACATGAAAAAGCAGCAAGTTTTTTGTTTACCCCTAATCAAGTTTTTACCATTTTAGAATGCTTGCAAGTTTACTCTAATGTAGAAT
Source organism: uncultured Coxiella sp. (assembly GCA_964606725.1). Lineage (GTDB taxonomy): Bacteria > Pseudomonadota > Gammaproteobacteria > Coxiellales > Coxiellaceae > 2-12-FULL-42-15. Next base: position 762 of record CAZSHR010000250.1, on the reverse strand, counting down.
CAAGAGAAAAATTTTTCCGTTATATTGATCACCCAATAGCTTGGTTTAAAAGAAGAGTTCTATATGAAGTTGAGGTGGTTAAAAAAGGAACGGGTTTATGTTTTGCAAAGTATAATTTTTCTCAGGCTAGGGAGCGGCTTGATGCGTGTAATAAACTTTTGAAAGCTTGCAATAGAGAGTACCAAAATCTTGTGAAAGCGATAACTTATGAAGATGATCGCTATTTGTGTCATATGTTTTTTATAAAAGAGTTCATTAGATTATCTTTGAAGGACAAGAATCGATATTCAGCAATAGAAGATTTTTTGCAGAGTTTATCGGTAGATGCCGAGCTTGATAAAGCTTCTTTGGAGCTAGGAGTCACAAATAGTGAACTTGCCAGCATAGCCAGTAAATTCAAAGGGAAATTGTTTACTGACCTAAATGTGTCTAGTAATCAATCAAGTCTTTTTTACAGCTCTTCTCGAACCCAAGAAGACGAGGAGGCACCATTATCAGAACAATGCAATGTTGCTTATGGCACAACCTAAAAAAGGATCACTCTCGACACCTAGGTCTAAAATCGTTACACTGCCTCACACGTTATGCTTAGTCATCTTAGGTGTTCAATATGTTACGAGTTAAACACAAGGCGCTGACATTTGATGATGTTTTGCTGCTGCCGTCTTATTCCGAAGTCTTGCCCAAGGACGTTTCCTTAAGCACTAAATTGACAAAAAAAATTACACTGAATATCCCGCTGCTCTCAGCAGCAATGGATTC
>CAZSHR010000249.1:0-1747 GCA_964606725.1 uncultured Coxiella sp. | reverse complement strand
TGGCTTTTAAGGCGTTATTTGGTCATACTGCGTCACAATATTGTCACACTTTGACAGACTGATTAAACGTTCTTTGGTCATACTTTTCTTTATATTTTTGCATTCAACAATAACGTATTGACCCATAAAATAAAAACTTTGATACTGACAGCAATAGATTAAATAAAAATCAAATTGATCTAAGTTTATTCCATATGTTAAATAGGTAAATTTGACCTGCTTTGCGTAATATACTAATATTAGCATATCAAAGGGTGCTTTTTGTGAAAAAGCTTGAATGGTTGGGAAGCAGCAAGAAAGATCTTGCAAAATTTCCAAAGACAGTTATACAAGAAATGGGTTACGCATTATATCTTGCACAAAAAGGGGAACACTATGACAGAGTTAAGCCCTTCAAGGGTTACGGCTCAGGCATTTATGAAATTACAACATCAGAGGATACTAATGCTTATCGCGCTGTTTATATTGTAAATTTTAATGACACGGTCTACGTGGTGCATTGCTTCCAGAAGAAGTCAAAAAAAGGGGTTAAAACACCTCAAGAGGAACTTGAAGTGATTAAACAAAGATTAAAAGATATAAAATCAAACACGAAATAAGGAAAATTAAGAATGTGTAAAAAAATAAATGAGACCGTTAGCGATACATTATCTTGTGGTAATGTTTTCGCAGATTTGGGCTTACCTGACGCCGATAAATATCTGGCGAAAGCTGAACTTGCGCGACAGATCAACAACATTGTTAAAGGACGAAAGCAGAAAGATATCGCTCAAGTGCTTGATATCGACCAACCTAAAGTTTCCTTGCTCTCACGTGGACTTTTGGATGATTTTTCCATTGAACGTTTGATCTTTTTTCTCAATAAACTGGATAGAGACGTTGAGATCATCATAAAAAAACGACCAACACGTAGGAAAAGTCACGGACGCCTAAAAGTTGCATTTGCATAACAAGGATTTATCAAACTAACAAAAAAGGCTATAAAAAATGTAACCATTCAGCTACATTTTTGAGGAAAGCTGATAGATAAATGTTGGCGCGAATAATCCACCCCCTTTGTTTCCCAAGGGGGTGGCAACGTGAGTTGTTGGGGGGATTAAAAACCAAAAAAATGCGCCATATTGCTGTTGAACGATGCGCAGGAAAAAGAAGACACCATCAATGCAGAGGCCGAAAAAAGCGGTATTGGGTTGATAGAAAAATCCCTGCTGGTTAAAACACCCTTTACCTTTGGCCAACAAAGTTATCCCTAAGAAAGCTGGTTATTCGGCTGCCTCGCTGTTTTACAACAGCGAGGCAGCAGAGACATTAACAACCTAAGGAGCGTGTTAGCGGGCAATTTCTTGCCAGGCCTGATTCTTTTTTCATTTCTATAAATTTTTTTGCGTATTCGCAATGTTGATTGAGCTTGGGTGCTACTAACTCACACTTAATGTTTTTGGTGTTTGCTGAGTTAGTGCAAGCAGATATAACGACAGGAAATCCATTTTCTTTATTTTCACCTATATATTTTCTGGCAAAGTCAGAGCTTAAAGTTTCAAGCATGGTGTTGACTTTGGCGATCGGTAAATTATGTTCTGATAGCTGTTTTATCCAGTGTTCGCAGGATTGCTTTTTGATTATTTCTGAGAATTCGTTATTAAAACAATCATTCATCACCCTGTTTTCATTGCCAGAATATTTATTTATCCAGTCTTCTTTATTAATAGCTATAAACCGATTATTGTCAATCGGTATTCCATTTAAC
>CAZSHR010000248.1:0-1754 GCA_964606725.1 uncultured Coxiella sp. | reverse complement strand
TTGCTTATTGCACGGAAACAGAACTTCACGGCGCGATGATTATTTTTAATAATACACTTGAAGAACTTAAAATTACTCTTTTACCAGAGAGTGTCAAGCAATTAGTAGCAACATATCAATTAAATCAAAATAATAGAAAACTTAACCCCATCACTTTATTGGCACGCTGGATCAGTATATTAACTCAGCAAAACCTTAAAAAAGAAGATGTCAACATACAATGGCAAAGTTTATTGGATAACAGCTTTGATTTAGACAAGGGTCTTGCCAATGGTTTACTGCCTATTAGAAAGTATCAAAAAACAGCAACTCCTTGTGGCTTTTGCATCGCAGAAATGATTGATAATAATTCAAAAGACCCCCGCTATTTTGTCAGCTCAAGATTAGAGCCCAAAAAAAACAAGTTTGATGAAATAAAACCGATACTTGAAGTGAATGCTATATCTAATCAAACTGATTTTTGGTGTTATATTGCCTTTCAGCCAAAACGTAACTCGATTGATTTTTACAGAAAAGCATTAGCAGAAATTGAAACTATCCAAGAAATAAATGACTATCAAAAAATAGATCTTAAAAAATTACTTGCAAGCAGCACCACCGCTAATTCACACACCGACATATACAACGAAGAAATACAGCTTAAATATTGGAAACACCTCTGCGAACTTATTAACGGTTTTGATACACGCAACATGACATTAAAGGCTTTAAAAAAAATAAATAATTTATCCAACAAACCTCAACTCATTCAAAGGCTGATGGCAATCCAACCAACCCCTAATATTTTATTTTTACAAAGCATTACCTTGATTATTCTTAAACATATTGATGGTGCTAGTGCTCTTGATATACCAAAACTTTTCGCAGGACACAACATATTTCCAAAGCTAATGGAATTATCTAACAGGGTAAATCTGCTTACTGAAAAATACGGTAGCGATTTTTATCAAGGGGCTTGCTTTTATTTTCAAAACGGCGAGTGGAATAACAACCTTGATCCAGAAAAATATGTCGATTTACAATATTTTCTATACGAAACACAAAACAGTGACAAGGCTAGACTAATCCCCTATGTAAGTACATTCAGTCTTCTAAATGAGAAAGATATTACAGAAATCAGCGATGATAGCCTAAATGAACTAAACTCTGAAGGTTTTGAAAACTGCCTAATGCTTTTCAGAGGTGTCGATCGAGCACTGAGCAAACAAGATTTAAAAGATATCATTACCATCATTCAAGAAAATCACTGTGAATACCAAGAAAATTTTAATGATGCGATCAAACCTCAATTCGCACAATATTTCCCTGAAAATTATCTTGATCAAAAAAAGCAAGAGTTTATCGATACAAAATATGGTTTAAGCGAACAACAAAAACAATTGATTAGAGCATTAAATTTTACCACCACACAGCAAGATCACTTAATTCACATTGAATCAGCACTGATAAGAAATAATGGTAATGCATACAATTATAAGCTTAACGATTTAAATAAGACTTTTTCACAGCTTAGCAATTATATTGCACAAAGCGATTTTGATCAAATTCTCGATAAACTGCATAACCTCAGAGAAAAGCTGCCAAAAATCCCAAAAATATTAATTGAACTCATTGACTTGTTAAAAAAACAAGACAATATCCTTGCCTTTAATCAAATTTATTTTCGTTACAATATCGAAATTGATCAAGAAACAAATGATGACTCACTCATCGAAAAGGCGAATTATTTTATCAAAAATTACAGCCTATTCAAT
>CAZSHR010000247.1:0-1777 GCA_964606725.1 uncultured Coxiella sp. | reverse complement strand
ACATCACCATCCCGTACATAAAGCCATTGGCAATATGATAGGCCATATGTGCGGTTGATACCCCCCAGGCAGCGCTAATAGCGATGTCCATTGAATCTAAGTTGTGACTAGTATTGATCAAGCTTTTAAAACAAGTACTTAAAAAATCACGACCGCTAATAGTGATGGCCAAAAAAACCAATGCACTTAAACCCATCATTAAATACAGTGATGGTGGAAATATCAGCCATAAAGTGAGTAAAAATGCAAAGGCAATCGCATTAATCCAAGGGTTAAGCCAACTGCTATGATACTGTTGTGCTTGGCCTAGGCTAGGCGCATCAAGCACTGCAAAACCAGCATCTTCAAATGCTTGATAAAACGCAGTATCTATTAGGACTTTTGAAGCTGGCTCTAGTTGCTCAGTATCATCAGATGAAACAATACTCAATGTATAACAATAGGCGCCGATGCCTATCGCTTCTGGGAAAATCCTGAGCTGTTTATCGGCTAAAATACCTTGTTGTTTTTGCAGTGTTTCAAAAGAAGCGCTAAGATTATTATAGATACCAGCACCACAGCCGCTATAGCACATGATACCAGGTACAAAAAAATTCTCTTGATAAAGAGTTGCCTGAAAGTCACGCATACTTAAATCTCAGCAACAATCGTTGCTGTTGCATTTAAACAAGCATTAGCTTTTGCAGCCTGCGCCATATTTAATAGCACACGGCGATCCGCAAGGAACTCATGGAACACACCACGTATTTCACTGACATGCATATCTTGCTGTAACATCAAAATAGCTGCTTTTTTGTCAGCAAGGTAACGTGCGTTAGCTTGTTGATGATCATCTGCTGCATAAGGGTAAGGAATAAGGATACTGGCAACACCTACTGCGGCAATTTCACTCACAGTCATCGCACCAGCACGACAAATCACAACATCTGCCCAAGCGTAAGCGGCTGCCATATCTTCGATAAACGCATCAACACGTGTCGCTATAGGTAAATCACGATAAGAAACTTTTAGTGCTTCTTGATCTTGACGACCGCTTTGATGCCAGACAGTAAATTTTTCTATTAACATCCATTCACGCCATACCGCTTGCATGCATTCATTAATGGGTGTTGCGCCTTGACTGCCGCCTAAGATTAATACTTTTAACGGTTGCTTTGTTAATTGATAACGCTGTTGCGGTGGTGCAATTGCCAACAATGACTGACGCACTGGATTACCAACAGTTTTTGCTGCTTGGGTAAATGTATCGGCAAAGGCCTGAAAGCGTACGCTGGCTAATTTTGCCAGATAACGGTTGGTCAAGCCTAATTTAGCATTTTGCTCATGAATCACTAATTTTTTACGCGCTAACCAGGCTGCAATCCCACCAGGAGCAGCCACATAACCACCCATTGCCAAAACGACATCAGGACGGATACGTCTAATGATAAGGTAAGAGCGAAAAATCGCACGGCATAAACGCCACGGCAATAAAAGTTTGCCGATGATACCAGAGCGGCGCACCGCACGAATCGATACTTGCTGTAGTCGGTATTTTTCAGGAACGAGTTTTGTCTCCAAACCATAACGCGCACCCAGCCAATAAATAGTGTTGCCTCTTTTTTCCAAGGCCTCAGCCACTGCCAGCGCTGGAAAAATGTGGCCACCAGTGCCACCCGCAATCATTAATACAGAAGTTTTCATGATATAGCCCGATGACGGTTTGATGATTGATGATTGGATTCAATGCTCAACTCGTTGTTGATAACCTCATAAGAAATTCTTACAGCAATCGCTA
>CAZSHR010000246.1:0-1789 GCA_964606725.1 uncultured Coxiella sp. | reverse complement strand
TAATGGCAGACGAATTTTTTTGAGGATGACGGGGTAGGTGATCTGTTACGAGTAATGTGTGCGCAAAATCAGTAGCGGATTTTTCCGAAAATGACGTACTTCAAAGGAGGCTGCGCTTTTACGCGCAAAATAAATCATTGAGACCGAAACCTTCATCTTCACCATTTTCTTGAACATCTACAATTTCTTCTGCAATTGGAATTTTATGTCTGGTTTTATGAAAAATGGATGGAACCCAGTCTCTCTTTTCTTGTCCATTAACAGCATCAACTAAAGATTTTTGATCCTGTATATCTGGTAGATTGTACCCATTTATTGTATTTTTTTCTGCCGATACTGCATCACTGACTTTATCAGCGGCATATCGTGCTAATGAAAATTGACTAACAATTCCATTATCCAACAGTTTTTTTATAACAGGGCTCCTTTCATGAAAAATCAGCGAGTCACGGGTATTGCTGGGGAGATTACGGTTAGCAAAACTGGTAGCTTTTACCACAAATTTCATAATAGCATCATCGTCTAGCTTACCTGAATTCAGGAGTGAATCCATAATGCCTTTATCGTCAGCATCAACGGCTGCTTGCAGGCAAGCTTCAGAGTCAACTTGGCTCAATTTGTCTTCTTCAATCGATTGATTTATTTCATCAGTAGCATTTCTTGCTTCTTCTTTGTTGTCCAGTTTAATAGCTGCAATAAGCAGTGCTTTTTTTACAGCTGGGCTTGCTTTATCTAGAATTATTCTTCTGTTGGCAATCAAATTCTTTTGGATGTTTAGGTCATCGCTAATATTGGAATTTGATTTAGCTAGCTTTTCAGCAAGGGTTGATAATAACTTTCCTTGCTCATCACGGTCTACTTTTTGAGATTCTGGATTTTCTCTATGATGTTTTTTTACACCTAATTCAACGCGTATTGCTTTTTCCAGATCGGATTTGCTTAAAGTTATAACGTTGTTTAAAAATTCTTCTGCCAGTTCTATCTTTCTTTCTTTGATGAGTTTGCATAGCAGAGGTGCGTGCAGGTTCGAGCTTTGATACCCTTGTAATATGTTAAAAGCATTATCTCTGTAATTATCGTGCGTAATCATGGAAGATAAAACCTGAAATTCCGCAGTTTTTTCTTTCCCAATAAAGGGGGCGCGTGCACGATTTTCTAGATCAAAAAGCAAGTTCGATACTTCCTGCTTTGACCGGCTTTGATCATAGCAAGCAGTGTATATATTTACCCATTGAATTTTTTCGCCTTCGTCTGGTGAGACAAGAATTTGCTTTAGCGATTTTCTGGCGATTTCGAGAAGCAATAAATCTTTTTCATTACTTTTTTCATTATTAAAATCATAGTTGTTTACAAGATTATTGACTTTTTGCAATGCGTCATTTTGGTTGTTTACAATATATTTGTACAATTCAAGGTTGTCTTTGGTTACAGAATCATTTTCTTGTAACAAGTTTTTTGCATGATTGAGAAATCTTTTTGAAACTTTAGATCGCATTAGGTTATTCATAGTGCTGGTGACGACTTCGCCAGCAATGGCAAAAATTGCCTGTGGCTTATCCTGAATTTGAGGTAGACCCAACGCGTAATCCAGCATTTCCTGATTAGAGCCATAATCAACTTGTAGGCCATAGCGGATAAATTTTTTGGCTTCTTCTGGATTAATAGCTATATGAGTGTTTTCACTATCTTGATTAAAATTGGGGTGTTCATTAAGCTTTTGTTTCTTAAATAATTCGAATTTAATATCTGTGTTGATATTTTCTCTATAACACTCGACGAGTTTATTGAA
>CAZSHR010000245.1:519-1804 GCA_964606725.1 uncultured Coxiella sp. | reverse complement strand
TTGTCAAACTCTTTCCAAGAAATACTTAATGCTTTTGCTGCTTCCAATATCTTTTCTTGCTCTTTAATAGCCTCTGAACTTTTATTTATCATCTGTTTAAGTGAAGCGATACCGTTATAAGTTTTATCGATATGCTTTTTTATTGATAGGAAATTTTCTACAAAAGAAATGATATCTTTTAATAACGTATTTTTACTTCGAATATCTTCATAAATTATCTTTTTACACTCACTGAGCGTTGACACTTCCGTTTGGTAATGCTGGTTAAATTGTTGCAAAAAATATTTTTCAGCACAAAAAAGATACGATGGTTGATAAAATTTTTCAGCATCGCCCAGCCTCTTACCCTGATGACGTGAAAAATAATTCTTGTATTGATCTACTTTTGATAGCGAAACAAGGCATATGCCATAAGTTGATATTTCTGGCAACCAACGCTGTGTTTTAAGTGCGGCGTTATTTAAATGTTGGACAACATTTTGAATCGCTAGGTTATTAGTTGAGGCGGCAACGATAATGGGTGGAGGCGTTTGATTGATCACTGCTGTCACAAATTTTTCGGCAATGACACTGAGTAACAAAGCCGTTTTCCCTGTTCCTGGCGGGCCTTGAATGGTAAATATATCACTTGCTTTGTTATCAGAAAAATAACTTAAACTCACTCGTTGCGATGCTGATAAGGGAAAGGTATTTTGCATTTGACCAACATGTTGTTGACTCGCAGCAAAAACCTCCATTTTACTTTTGGTGATCCGTTTTTTAGGCATCACTACTGAGCAAAATTCAGTTAAAAGCGGTGGGATTTTCTTTTTGTGTGAAAAAAGATAGTGATCATAGACTTTAATGATGCTTTTTTCTGAGCCCGAATGATAACTATGAGGTAGCAAATAACCAATTTTATGAATCTTATAATGTTGCTCTTTAAAACTTTGATTACTTTTTTTTAACACAAAATCCAGTAGATTACCGGCAAAAGAAAACAAATTTTTCCAGGTTAGCGGTTCATCCTTAATGGCAAACTCCGAAGAATAAAACTCATCGACTTGCGCAACATCACCAATCACGGGGAAACCAATCGAGGAATTAATTGCGTCATTGGGGAGTAAACATTCCCTCACTATCCAAGGAAGTTTAACTTCTGCAGCAGGAACCAACTCACCACTTCTGTTAAGATCAGCGGCTATCCAGAGTGGAAAAAATTTATCTTTTTTTTCAGAAGCAACCTTTTGAGCATGCTGAGTGTCTTTCACAACAACAAAAGGAGTAATCACCACAGATAGTTTTT
>CAZSHR010000245.1:0-509 GCA_964606725.1 uncultured Coxiella sp. | reverse complement strand
GCTCGTGATCGTCACTTGCCTGACTCGAACTAGTAGCAGACTGGTAGCGGTATTTTTTAGCGTAGCCTCTTTGTCTTTTAATTTTTTCTTCAGCTTTAAGAAACAGCTCCTCAATTTTTTGCTGCGGCAACTTTCCTGACTTAAATTCCTCAAAAGAAAATCTCGGCCCAGTAGTCATTTCACGGTGGCTTAAGCCAAGCGTTGATTTATCTGCTAGGGAATTTCGCCAATAACGCAAGACTTGCTTTGTTTTAATACCATTTTCAATCGACATCACCGACTGTCCTTAACGTGTTAACGTGAGTTCGATGAGTAAATTTAATAAAAACAGTGCCCTAGCCGCTGGTTGGGGAGAACCGGCCTGGGAAACGCGCTCAAGTACTTGACTGTAACGCTCGATCTTGCGGCTGTCCTGCCGCAAGAATGGTTTTCTGGGCTCATTGTCGTTGAATTAACGTGAGTTCGATGAGAGAATTTAATAAGAACGGTGCTTCAGCCGCTTGTTGGGG
>CAZSHR010000244.1:0-1822 GCA_964606725.1 uncultured Coxiella sp. | reverse complement strand
ACCGTCATTATTATTCATGAAATTAGTAAAAAATTCCCTTTTATAGTCGGCGTCCTCTTTTCCTGTTGTATAAAGCGCCATATCAGTTTCTAACTGTCTGGCAGCTCTAAATAGTTCTAAAAATTGATCATAGGTTATTGGGCCGGTATTCGCATAGTTTTTAAAATCTTCTTTCTTTAGTTCGACTGCGGGGATTTTTAGCTTAAGATCAGGTACTTGTTTTTGAAATTCTTTTCTTTTTTTAGTTTTTTGATTCTTATAGGGAGCTCTGATTGGTTCAGGGTAACTTACTTCAGCGTCTTGAAGAACTTCTCGATCAAAAATTGGTATTTTCCCATAAGACATGAATAAGCAAAATGTTAGTTCTTTTCTTAAAATTCCTTGTTCAGTTTTATTCAGCTCTTCTATGAATTCTTGATCACCTTTGAATAAAGTGTCAGCGTTTATTTTGTGAGGCTCTGTTTCTGATATTATTTTTTTTCTTACTAGTAGGTTTTTTATTTTTTCATTTTCAAGTATAAGATTTTCAAAAAACGCATCACCAGTAAGCTGCTCATCTGACAAATACCGATTCCTTGTTTTTGTTATCATTTTTTTTATTTCTTTTAAATCTTTTTGGTTTTCAGCTCCTAATTCTTCTAAAGTGAATCTGGGGTTTTTATGTGTTATATCAAGTTCGTAATCATCTGAATCAGATTTATTAATTAAAGATAATTTTTCCGTTAAAGGTTCACTACTAAGTTCATGATTTTTTCTTTTCTTAAAATATTCTTTGCTGATTTCTTCAAAAGATTTTGTTGGTTGATCTGTGATTTGTTCTTTAACTGATTCAATTAATTTTTCTATAATAAAGTAAACAGACTGTTGGTTAACTCCTTCATATTTTTCAGGACTTTCATTTTCATATAAGCTGGTATAGATAATGCTGTCATCTTCTTTGCTAATAATTTCTTGGATTTCTTCTGAGACAAGCCTTCCTCTAAATTGTTTTTTTAAAGCAATTTGTAACGCTTTGTTTTGTGGTTTTTTTAAGAATTCTAGAAATTTAATTTTGTATTCTTCATCTGTCTTTGTGTGTTGTAATGAATCATCAAAAACATAAAGTGAATTAAATAAATTTTTCCAATTTTCTTGTGTTATCTCAGGCGAGCTTGGTTTTTCTTTGAAATCGTTGGGGAAAAATGTTAAGTGTCTTTTTGTAAGACTTTCTTCCTTGTTTAGACCGCTTTTTTTGATTTTTGTTTTTTTATTAGTACTCCTTCGTGATAATACTGGAGAATCAATTTCTTGACTATACCTTGCTAATTCTGTAGTTAATTTATTTCTCAAATCAATCAATTTACTTGCTATTTCTTGTGGAGATTTTTTTAGCACTATTTCTTTGTTATTTTCTGCTATAAAGCCTTTATTTTTTAGAAAATTTTTAATATCTGTATATTTACTTAAGTATTCAGGTATTGACTTTTCATTGTATGTTGATGATTCTCGTTTAAATGATTTATCCAATATGAAGTCAATTTCTTCATTTTTTTCTTTGAGATTTTTTCCGTATTCTGCGCTATTAGGGTTGCATCCTAAAATAAGTAAATCATTGATCGATAAATTAAGAAATTTTTCTGGTTCAACTGCTGGTGTGGAATTTTCTATTGCTGTTTGGTGTGTTTCTATAATTTTTTGAGTATTTTTTGAGCTAATTCCGTCAGTATTTTTACTTTGATTAGTGCTATTGGTGGTGGTTTGTGGTTGAGTAGATTTTTTAATTCTTTCTGTTACACTGTTTTTCCTTTTTGATGCTTTTTGTTGTGTAGATAATGGAGGGGTT
>CAZSHR010000243.1:0-1827 GCA_964606725.1 uncultured Coxiella sp. | reverse complement strand
CTGCGCCGTGAAAAATCACGCTCCGCGTCATAGCCTGCAAAATACTCATCTTCAGTGCCAATATCACCCACGTTAAAAATAAATACCGCATCGGTTGAAGTGTTTTGCAGTAATTGAGCCTCAGCTAGATCACGTACTTCCCCATCATAGTTGGCCGTAACACGATAAGTGCCTGGAGTGACAAGAAAGCAAGCCTGCGCCTTATCAGAAGTATAAATTTTAGGCTTCTCTTCTTTATTTTTTGGGCAACTTTCAAGCTGCCAAAATAAATTCTCACGAATTACTTTGCCTTGTCTGCTGGATAATGCGGTAATCTTAAGTTCTGCACCCAGGATACCAACATCGTAAGTAATAACGCCTATCTTTTTGTTTTCAGTCATAATTTTAATTGTATCATAAATTGATCTGATTTACCCGTGAAATTGTGTAGCGACTTAGATAAATCAAAAACTTAAATTTTATGGTGTTATCTGTGTTTCAGAGAGTGAAGCAACCCCTTGATGACCATCTTTGCAACCCTCCCGTATGCACAGATCGTATACGCTAAAAAGATGTGAATTCGATGAAAAACTGCCAGACTTGTTGGGCCATTTTTTCGCGGAACACACTTGGGGAAGCGTCCTTGCGGCAGGATAGCCGCAAGAGCGAGCGACACAGGACGTGCTTGAGCGCATTTCTCGAGCGTATTGCCCAAAAAAATGACCATACTGATATTTTTATTTTCTTAGGGTATACGATGTGTGCATACCATAGCTTTTAAAATAGCACTTGCGCTTATTAAAAGACCGGTTTAGACTTAAGATCTAGCCTAAAGTTGGCCTATTATCAATTGCTTACAGTGATTTGCTTAATTTTAACTTAAGGAACACAGTTATGAAAAAATTCAAGATACTACCCATTACCATTATTTCCGCGACTCTGTTGATAAGCGGCTGTGCGGCTACGAGCACCATGATTAGCAAACATAGCTTAGATGTACAAACTAAGACCAGCGCTTCTATTTTCCTAGATCCTGTCCCTGATTCACAAAAAGTAGTTTATGTGCAGTTTAAAAACACCTCAGATAAACCAAAGTTCAGCATACGCCCTGAAGTTGTGGAAGCACTAGAGAAAAAAGGCTACAAAGTAACCAATAGTCTTAATAAAGCACATTATTTACTACAAGCAACCATCTTAAAAGTCGGCAAAGCTAGCCCTTCCGCAGGAGAAAAAGCATTAGCTAGCGGCTACGGTAGTTCGCTTGGTGGTATTGCTGCTGGTGCAGCAGCCGGTGCACTAGTCAGTGGAGACTCAGGAACAGGAGCATTGGCAGGCGGACTAATTGGTGGTGTCACCTCGGTCATAGCCAATAGTGCTGTAAAAGACGTCACCTACTCAGCAATCACCGATGTACAGATTTCAGAACGCAGCACAACAACCATTGAGGAAAGAAGTCGCTCTGAACTAAAGCAAGGGATCAGCACCAAAACAACACAAACCAGCCATAAAAAATCACACTGGCAACGCTACCGCACACGCATTGTATCAACCGCAGAGAAGGCAAACCTAAAATTTGAGACAGCACTTCCCAAACTCAAAGAAGGCTTAACAAACGCCATCGCCGGTTTCTTTTAACATCACAGCAGAGGAACAAAAGACACACCCAGTAACATTGATCTCAATAACAAGAAGCGGCTCCCCCACCCACACCCCAAGGTGATGAACATTAACTGCACTCATGAAACCCAAAATAAAGACGCCACAACAACGGTAAGGCAAATGAATTATACAGAGTTGCTATAGAACTGAAACATCTGACGCCAACGCAACGGAACGACTTTTAGAAGC
>CAZSHR010000242.1:0-1837 GCA_964606725.1 uncultured Coxiella sp. | reverse complement strand
TTCTTTTAAATACCTGAGTAATCTATTCATATCTCCAGCAGTTAGGTATTTTAATACCTCATTAACTGGAAGCTCCCTTCTATTCTGCACAGCAACATAAACGCTGCGACACATATCAGGAGTTAATCTTAGAGTGGTTCTTTCAGAGTTATTATCTACACCAACTAGATTGAGTATCGGACTACTTACAGTAGCGCTTAAAAGCTGCTGTGGAGGATCTATCTCTCCAGACTTAATGCCGTTAACCCACTGCAATAAAGTTTGATTTTGTGGTGGCAGCATAAGTTGCGGATTATAGTCTTTTGTATACTGTTGATCTTCACTATTAAAAGGTATTCCAAAAGCATTTTTACCAGCAAAAGCGTCTTTGATTTTCTTTATTTTTGACTGTTCCGGTTGACTCATATGAGCAATAAATTGATTATTTTTGGCATCAAAAACTAATCTGTCAAAATTAATACCTAATAAAATCAAAGCAGCTTCGAGTTTCGCCTCACGACCGGTAAAATGTGACAATACATCTTGATCTCTTTGAAGTTGCGCGACTTGACTATGCAAGGTTCTCTCAATATCCACCGAGATGGCAAAACGATTCATATGAGTCCTAGTAATTTCCTCAATAGTACGCCATTGCCCTGGATCGACATTATTGATAATAAAACCAGAACCACCTTTATGTTGATTCGCTTCACCAGGTGGATTACCGTATGTCAGACTGTTTTTTGTGTTATTGTAGCGGATATGCTTTGGAGGTATCTCAATGCTTAATAATTTTAATGCTTTTATAAATTTATGGGGGATATGATCGTCTCCATTATTACTTAATCTGTTCATTTCCTTATATGCATCGGATTCCGCACCATAATTCTCTAAGACCTGCTTGTAGATACTACTAGACATCACCATCGGCAAATGACCAGATCTTCTATAACGGTTAATAATATCTTGTAATATAGCAATCGTTGCAAGAGGAGCTTCAATAATCAAATTACCGTCAGTACCGTTTAATACCTCAAAGTCTTTAATATTCTGAAAACCACGACTTTCATTATTCGGATCATTTTTTTGCCCAAGCGCAACTAAATCCTGCAAAATTTGTTTTACTGCATCAGTCGTATGGTATTTTAATACACGCTCAACTGCTAGCTCTCTTCTGTCTTGAACCGCCACATAAAGGCTTCTAGCCATATCAGGAGTTAAAAAGAGTTGTTGTTTACGCTGTATAACCACTTCATTAAATAAATCAGAAACCTGCGGATCAGTAATGCTAGCTTTAACTCTTTCAAACAAGCTTTTTGCTTGATTATTTAATTTATATGATTTAAAAAATTCTAGACCAAGTTTTTCAAATATAAACTGATCGCCAACTTTCAATAGTAATTTACTAACTTTATTATAATCATTACCAGTAATTCCTTGAGCAATCAAATCCTTAAGTGCGTTTTCATCCAAAGAAATCGAAGCAACTCTGTCGGGATTATTATTAAGTAAAACTGACATAGAACCTAATTCTGCTTTGGCAGTGCTTAAAACAGAATGACTCTCTCTAAAAAGGTTGTTGATTACACCAGCCGCAGTTACTGTTGAAGGCAAAACATTTCGCGGTAGGCTCGCTAAATCACAGCATATCGAGCCATTATAATGATAAAACAGACCTTTTTTATCCGGATCCAGTACAATAAATTCATCGAAATGGGGCGAACCTTTAATTGACTGATAATGCAAATTAAATCTGTTAGAAATCCCTTCTTTTTCTGTCTCGTTTAAATCTCTTGTCAGCTTAAATCTCTGCTTGTTTTGATTGATAAAGGTGAAAATCGCTGATTGTATATCACGA
>CAZSHR010000241.1:0-1841 GCA_964606725.1 uncultured Coxiella sp. | reverse complement strand
ATCAAAAAATAATAACTTAAATGGTGAAGACAATGCAATTACGCAAATTTATACTGCCGCTAATAAAATGGCTTACTATAACGGTAAACAACCAACGGCTACAGAATTAAAAAGCAGTGGTTATTTGTCAACTTCTATGTGGACAGACGCTGAAGATAGCAGTTTTATTGCACCATTTGGCGCATTAACCTACACCGGCAGTGATTCTTATTACACCATTGAAGCACCTAACGTGCCTTCTGACTTGACTTGGGAATTTGCTAGCCGCTTATCAGCAATCGGTGACGTCACCGTTGATGGTACAGAGTTTGATTCAACCAAAGGTGATACTTATACCAGTGCTAATAAATTAAGTACTGTTAAATTGTATGTACCAAAAGGATCATACAAGAGCAACAGCGGATCATAAATAAAAGGACAAAGTGTGGGCATATTCATATGCCCACATCATTAATAAAGATAGTGAGTCACATACGATGAAAACAAATAATAAAAAACAAAGCGGCTTTGCTATGCTAGAAGTTATGTTTGCCGTAGTATTACTCGGATTAACCATACTGGGCGCCTACTATCTTTACCAATCCATATTAACCCAACAAAAAAATACTCGTTCCATCAATGAAATAACTGGAATTTCTAGTATTTTCGATGATTTATATAATGCCCGTTTAACCGATGATATTTCCAGTGAATCTGATTTAATTAGTGCATTGTATAACTCACAAAGATTACCTAACAGCTACTTTAGTGATGACAGCAGTAACTTAAAAATTGTCAGCTCTTACGGCACACTATCCTTTACTAAAGTCAGTAGCACTTCTTTTACAACAAAAGTGCCAGTCAGTGAAAACACTGATGGTGCTAAAAATCAGATTTGTGACGGTGTTGCTGATCAGGTGACAAGCTGCACACCTAATGCCGATGAAGCAACAGTAACCGTTGTTATCAATGCAGGAGATTAATACCATGAAAAAGCAAACTGGTTTCGCCTTATTAGATCTGTTCCTAGCAGTTATTTTAATTGCTACCGTCAGTGCTGGTGTTTATGAAATGCTAAGTGCTTACAACGATAAAGCCAAAATACAAACTGTCGAAAGTGACATGATTAATATTGCCCAATCTTACGCCCCCATGCTGAATCAAACAGCCATAGAAGAATCGGGCTACAGTATTTTTGGTAGCAACGCTGGCTCTATCAGTACCGCCTTCTTAAAGTCTGTGCCTATCCCAGACTCTAGAATTTCAACGCCAAGTTATCAAAACAACATCCCCTACTCTTATGTATTAACTAAATTAAGAGTGAATGGAGAACAACCTGTTATTGGCTATGAAGTCGCAAATGTAGCAGGTGACGAAAGCAATCCACCCATGAAATATTTAATTGCTGGAATTACAGTTAATTATTCACAAGCAGTACAATTGATTCAAGACCTCAACAGTAGTTTTAGCGTGTTTTGGGGTAAAGGCTCGGTACCTTTTAATGAAACCCAACCAGCAACCACATTACCAGATCGTGATGCAGATAGCAGTCAAGTCTACAGCCTTTTTTTTGTAACACCGAATACAGATGATCCTAATATTAGTGATTGCAGCACACCATCGTTACGAACCCCACAATAAACTTAACAGGAATCTTTAATGAAGCATTATCACAAAAATTCAGGGTTTGCCTTATTTGAAATACTGATTGCAACAATTTTACTGTCCGGTTTAATTTATGTCTTTATTAACTTTATCCAAGTTCAAGCAAAACAAGTCAATCAAGACAATGTTGGCAAATACCTTGCTATATTAATAAATGACATTCTGAAAGAAACTGTGCCTAATGGAACTTGTAGTCC
>CAZSHR010000240.1:0-1857 GCA_964606725.1 uncultured Coxiella sp. | reverse complement strand
CCGGAAACTCTCGCTTTTGCAAGCACTCTGTCAGATTAAG
This sequence comes from uncultured Coxiella sp., assembly GCA_964606725.1. GTDB lineage: Bacteria > Pseudomonadota > Gammaproteobacteria > Coxiellales > Coxiellaceae > 2-12-FULL-42-15. Next base: position 1,817 of record CAZSHR010000240.1, on the reverse strand, counting down.
TCTGAGCTACTACACTCACGCTGGTTATAATACTGCGCGACAAGCCATTGAATACTCACAAAGACCAATTGTTTTTTCTCACTCCAATGCTTGGACGCTTTGTAAATCAGCAAGAAATATTCCCGATGAATTGTTGTTAGCGATTAAAGAAAATAATGGGGTCGTTGGTTTAAATGCTTTTTCGCCATTGCTCAAAGCTAATGTTGAACAAGCCACAATGGAAGATTTTTTGAATCATGCAGAATACATTGCTGGTAAAATTGGCATTGATCATATTAGTTTAGGGCTCGATTACTATACAGGCCAATGGCCTTATGTTAGCACGGAAGTATCCATTAAAAATTATAAAAAAAATATAAAGAAAGGGGTTTGGACCACACAAAACTACCCGAAACCGCCCCATAAATATGCAGCCGGAATTGAGACGCCTGACAAAATTCAAAATTTAAAACCGGAATTTCTTAAAAGAGGTTTTTCAAAAGAAGAGGTCAGTAAAATTATGAGTCAAAATTTGCTACGGATATTTTCTCAGATCTGGAAATAGGATTCATTTTGTTTTACCGAATTTTCGTTATCATAAGATTAAATTATTAACATATTCTTCTCGAATCTCTTCTCGAAGTTCTTTAGGAAGTTCGTTAATATTTTCTCGAGAAAACAAGGAAATATTTTTAGTAATATAAGAGAGGCTGATTTTTTTTAAGCTGCCAATTTCTATTTCTTGGATCACGCCTTTTACTAAATTTCTCCGTTGAGACAAATTATTTTTATCAGCTTCATTACCAGAATTTAATATTTGTTTTTTTAAATTCAACGATCTATTCTTTGCTTCTGATAAAAAAAGCTGTTTCACATCACTACGTTTTATAATTAGTTCAACGAATGACGTTAGCTTTGTTCCCATTTCCAATAACGTTAGCATTAATTTTATTTTTTCTTTTCTCGCATCTATCCGATCATTCCAAGGAAGTGGAGTAGGTAAGAGTTTTGCAACAACTTCTAATGGAACAACGCCATGCGAATTAGCTTGGTTAATAAAATAATATAAGCTTTCCTTGTCAAGAATAAATTTTTCTTCCAAGCTTTTAATTTTCTGAATAGCTCTAGAACCATTTTTTATTAGCCTGATTATTTCAGAGTCTTCTTTTAACAGTTTAGGGTTATCAAACTTACCACAGTCTCTAATTCCAATCATATGAAAATACTGCGTCACGCTAAAGCACACTTTACTAAATAGTGCATCATCGCCAAGTGAATATAAAATAATTAAGTCTTCGGAACATGCTTGTAATAGTACTGGAACTGTTATGAATAGTTGATTTTCTGCGTCATACTTATGCAAATCCGTAAGATTTAACAGACTGATTTCAAAATTATTTCTCTCTATTTGTTTTTTCAATTGACTGCAAAAGAACAAATTCATAAGATCAGCGTTTGAAAAATAAAATTGTAATTTTTCTAATGCTGACCGGCATCTTTTATAACGAGAAGGATTCAAAAAATGTTTATCTCTTAGATAATGGCTGCATTCAACAAAACGTTTAAAGTTGTGTTTCTGTCCATCGGCGAAATACCTCAGATAAGTTTTCAAAAATATTTCTGGGGTCTGACTTTCTCTCATTGAGCAAATTAAGTGCTTGATATAGACATGTACATCGGAATTAACGCTATCAAATAAAACAGCACCTGAAAAATTTTCTAATTCTGGTAAAATCGACAAAAAATGGGATGCTCCTACGAGAACAGCAAGCGACCTAGATTTCACGTCTGATGGAGAAAAACCTGCTTCGTTTAATTTTTCAATAATAGAAAGCGTA
>CAZSHR010000239.1:0-1934 GCA_964606725.1 uncultured Coxiella sp. | reverse complement strand
TGGGTATTCTGGTGAGAGTAGTTGAGTAAGTGAATATCGGCAGGGCCTAAAATACCCCCGTTTATTTTTTGGTAAGTCAATGTTCCTGGTAAGGTTTTTTGTGCGATTTTCAGTGAAACACTCAGTCCTATTGGTGAAAGTAATAGCCCCAGAACAATAAAAAAGAGGGTAGCCATGCTGAAAAGAATTCTGAGAAGCCACGTTTTCATAATAGCGTCCCCATGCTAAATTGTATTGCCCAAGAACTTGTATCAACTTTTCGACCAAAAGAAAGTTCAATAGCGCCAACGGGTGATAAATAGATAAACGCGGGGCCAGTGCCAATTTTGAGTTTATCATTAGTGATTTCATTACTCACGTTACCGACATCAACAAAGCCGCCTAAATAGAATTTACCAATAATTTTTTGTTGTAGTTCAAGACTCGCTATCACAAGTGCGGTGCCAGGGCCGATACTATTGTATTCATAGCCTCTGATGCTTTGTGCGCCACCTGCGTAAAATTGCATAGATAAGGGGAGGTTCGTGAGATTATCGATTAGAATTGAACCAAGCGAACCACGGAAAAGTATGCGAGTATGAGTTTTTTGAAGGGTATAGAGTGTTTTTGCATCCACACGTGCCTGACTAAAGATATTGTCTGCTTTGAAATTATTCCCAATTGCGGTACTAAAGAGTACGTTATAGCCATAGTCGGGGTTGATCAGGCTTTGTTTAGCATAAATGCGTTGTAATGTGAGTTGTGGGTAAAGTACCTCTGCATCGGTTTTAGTATTTTGTCCGTCAGTTGGAAAGTCGTTAAGCGTATAATTTTCAACGAGATAATTCAATCCAATGGTTGTTCGCCATTCCCCCATTTTAGTGTTGTAGGAAACACCTGTTTGAGCATTTTGTGCTTTACCAGTGACTTGATCAATATCCATTATACCGGCGTTCAAGTGGTAGGAGTTAACTGCGGGATTTGAGCCAGGAATCACATAGCTCACTGTTACTTGATCGTTGTGTTGTGATCCTCGTGCCTGGATATTCATACTATGTCCGGAAGAGTTAAGCCAGCGAATATGGCTAGCAACCATACCACGTATGCCAGTATCTGTTCCATAACCGGCACCAAAGGTGTAAGTGACTTGATCCTGTGGCGATAGGTTTATTTTGATAGGCACAAAGCGATTATCCGCTTGGGTGATGTTTGGTACGACAGTGACTTGTGAAAAATAGCCGCTATTAGAGATGTTTCTGCGGCTTTCTTCCAGCAAGTAATTATTATAAAGATCACCAGGGTTAAAGGTTAAGTAGCGTTTTAGTAGTTTATTATCGATGACGGATGGTGAAAAATCAATTTTGCCAAAACGATACCTTGAACCAGTATCAAAATTGATGAGAACTTCGCTGCTGTAGTTTTCAAGATTGATGCTAAGTTTGCTTTCGATAAAATGTGCTTGAAAGTATCCATTGGTGTTAGCGATATTTTGTAAATCATCTTTAATTTTTTCGTAAAGCTCTGAATTAAAGTTTTGTCTCACTTTGATTGGTAGATGCTTTAAATAATTAACGAAGCTAGGGTCATATAAGCCCTCTCCTTGTAGCCCGACGTTTACCTTGGTAGACTTTAGACGTTCTCCAGGTGTCACCTTGATGTTAATTGACCAACGATCTTTATGACGTGTTAGACTTGTGTTGACTTTCGCTCTAAAATACCCAAAGGGTTCTAGTGCTTCTTTGATGTCTTTGGGTATTTCTTGATAGAAACGCCATTTCACAATAGCGGGTTGACTTGCGTGGATTGCTTGCTTTTTGACATTGATTCGATCTTCTACATTTTGTAAGGGTTTACCACTAATGCCTGTGATGTTAGTCTCAATGGCATCTTTTGCTGTTTGATCTCCCCAAGCATCTGCAAGGATAATAGCAAAAAGCAGGCTAAGAAAAAATTTG
>CAZSHR010000238.1:0-1954 GCA_964606725.1 uncultured Coxiella sp. | reverse complement strand
TAGATAAGCATCGACTATATCGTAGTGTCCACCATTCACTGCATACCACAAGACAGTCCTGTCACCCCCGCCACTAAATACAGTGTTGATGTCAGCACCTTCCCAAACTAAACGCTTTATGTGATCTAAATCAGGCGATGACTGCCTAATCTCCTCAAGCAATTTGTTGTTTAACTGTTTCAGATGTGCTTCATTCAATCGAATCTCAGTATTATCTTTCAGAAAACCAATAATCTCGTCATCCTTTTTGTTGATCGCAGAAAACAGAACCGCTGATGCATTGCCTGATGTTGCATCAAGTGTTGCTTCCTTCAATAATCGCCGTGCAATTTCCAAGGAAGCGTCTCTTTTATTTGGCGAATTCAGGGCATTATTGATAGCTGTTAGAAACGGCGTATACTTTGCTCTGTCGGGCTTATTCAATACTTCCTGGCTTGTTACGTCATTGGTCAGTAGATAAGCATCGACTATATCGTAGTGTCCACCATTCACTGCATACCACAAGACACTTCTCTCATGATCAAATAAGGTATTGATATTAGCACCTTCAGTAACCAGATTTTTTATAACATCAATGCTAGGAGATGTTTTCTTGATCTCTTTGAACAAATTGTTGTTTAATTTTTTTAATTCTTGTTCACTTACCTGAATGCTGATACTTTGCGGCAACAGTAATTGGACCATAATATTATCATATCCTTTGATAATTTCGATCTCAGCACCTTCACGAATCAACCGTTCTACATGACCTATGTCAGGGGATGCTTTCTCGACTTCTTCAAGCAGTTTTTTATTTAACCGATCCAAATCTCTCGAATGTAATCTAACACCGGCTTTGTCTTTTAAAAACTGAATAATCTTATCGTTTTTCTTGTTAATGGCAGATAACAGAACCCCTGATGCATTTCCCGACGTCGCCTTAATTTCTACCTCCTGCAATAATAGCTCTGCTATCTCAATGAAAACTTTTCTTTCTTCTGCTCTTTCCTCTGGAAAGTTGATAGCCCTAGTTATAGCTTGTAGAAATGGAGTAAGCTCGTTTCTATCAGGGTAATTAAGTGTTTTCTCGCTTGTAAGGCCGTCAGCAAGGAGATATTCAACCGCTTGCTGATTTCCACAATCTACAGCATTCCACAAAAAAGTCCTTCCGTCGCTAAAGACAATGTTAGTATCAGCTCCTTCACATACTAAGCGTTTTATATGGTCAATGCGAAGCAATGGTTTCTTCCTAACTTCATTGAGTAATTTATCATTTAGCTGATTCAAGTGTGTTGAATTCAATCGGATATTGGTATTATTCTTATGTTTTAATAACCAAATCATCTCATCATCTTCTTTATTAATCGCAGAAAACAAAACTTTTGATGCGTTACCTGACGCTGCTTCAAGTTTTTCTTCTTCTAATAACCGTTCTGCAATATCAATAGAAATCTCTCTTGTCTCTTGCGAATTTATAGCATTGAATACAGCTATTAGGAACGGAGTATATTCCAGATTAGTATCACTTTTATTCAATATTTCTCTACTTACTAATCCTTCAAGAAAAAGAAAGTCAACTATGTTTTTATGTTTTTCATTTACAGCATGCCATAATACTGTTCTATTTTTATCATCTACAGCCTCTGTATTAGCACCTTGATCAAGTAAACTCTTAATATTAACAACATCAGGGGATGATTTTTTCACTTCTCTGATTAAACGATTACTTATTTTTCCTATCTTAATTTGGCTATAACTCTTTTCTAATCGCTCAATTGCATTCGAGATAGGTAAACTTAAAATCGCATCGTAAGCCACATGCTGATTTTTTGCTTCTTCAAAGCATCTGGGAATAATTCCAAGTGGAGCACCACGCAAATGCAAAAAGTTTTTCAGAAAACGAGTCAAAGAATCTAACTCAATAATATCTCCCAACAGCCCTCTAAAATCAAAAATCATATCTCCAGTAATATCT
>CAZSHR010000237.1:0-1958 GCA_964606725.1 uncultured Coxiella sp. | reverse complement strand
ACCACTTGAAAAAAATCCTGCTTTAGTATTTTTAAGTCTTTTTCCCTGATAGTAGCAGGCGTTTAATAGAAATGTTTTGGCTATTGCAAAATCTAGCTCTTTTTTGTTTTTATTTTTCCAACTATGATCCACAACATCATCACTTTTAATGTTATAATTCCATGATAATAAACTATTGGATTTAAAAAGACCTTGTTGATGACACTGATCAAAAATAGTTTCTTTTTTCTGCTTATTTTCTCCAAGAATCTGATCACTGAAAGGTTTAAATATTAAAAATTTAAAAAACTCATGTAATTTAGCAATACTTTCTTGAGTAACAAAAATCATATTAAAGGCATTTCCCTTGTCGTCAACATACAAAGCATCTTTAGAGTTTTTGCCACCACATTCAACGTTAACAAAATCTTGTTGTTGGAGCTTTGAAACAATTGTTTTTATACTTTGATTTCTATTCCACCCTAAAGGAATTGCGATAGCAATACCTCTTTGGTTAAGCGAATTAGCAGTTGGATAAACAGATAAACTTTTACTACCTCCACCCAATACTGTTTGCAGCAATTTTTCGTACTCAAATACAGTAAATCGTTCAATTAAAGCGGTTTTTTGATAATAATCATCTAAACGACAAATCGGCTGATAATCATTTGCCTCCATACTGGCGCAATTAAAATCTGTATCATCAAATTTTTGTGAGGTATTAAGATCAATAATCTCATGAGGCATGTGTGTTATAGCATCTTGATCTTGCTCTTTGACAAAGCATCCATCAACAAAATCATTAAGCTGTTGATTATTCAGTACACCTCTCGATGAATAAAAATTACCAACAGATGGTATTGCAGAAGTGGCAATAGCTTGTTTTTTTCTACTATCATCAGTTGGTGTTGGGGCATTATTCATATTGCAGTCACCAATCACAATCGCTTTCTTTGATTTTGTGGTCAATGTGCTGCCTAGCAGTTTTTTAATATTCTCCTCTTGTATATTGGGCATCGCATAAAATGGGCCCCAGAAATTATGAAAATCAAACTTGGTATCAGATGCTTTATGAGAAAAAGTGGTAGAATAAGCTCTGATATGAGGTTGTTTAAATTCTGCTTCAAATTGGATACTTTGATTTCTATAAAGGGTAATCAGATTCCCAGGGTGGCTTTCATCACCACTTTGTCGCAATGTCCATTTATCACCAAAAACTTGTTGTAAAATTGGCAACATTTTATCAGCATTGACTTCTTGCAAAGCAATGATATCAAGCTCTTTTGCATCAGATAGTTTTTTGAGATCCTTTGCAATATTGCAATATCTTAATGCAAGCCCAGTATCTACTTTTCTTGAAATCAGTTGAGAAAACTCATCCCCGGCTCGCACTAATTGCATCTGATCTTTAAATTGCTGTTCAGAAGCAACCGCGTTGAAAAAATTACAACGATTTAAATCATCATCGCCTTCAATTGTACCCTGTATTTCATGACTGTTCTGTGGTTGCAATGCGTTTTTTATGGTGCGGTAATCAAGTTTAACATTTTGCTGATCATCTCTACTATATTTCAGATAAATCACTCCGGGTTCTGCTTGTTGACCGGTATCAAACTCTAAGCGGTAATCATCCGAATAATGAAAAATATTGCTCGCTCCAATACCCATTGTATTTAAAGAGGCTACTTTGAGTGTATGATTGTTTGATTGATCTAAAGGTACTTCAACATAGATGGGTAAATGGTCTGATCTAACTTTGCTAGCATCAGGTTTTTGACGCGCCAAAGTGTGTCCTCGTTTGCTTGTAAACTCTAAAATTTTTGATGATAGTTCACCATTAAGTGTCTTTCGATTTTCTTGCTGATACGCCTGAACCTTATTTCTAACAGCAAGGTTGGTGGGTTTACCTCCATCTTGTGAGTTATCCGCTTCATTTATAACTTGAATAATAAAATCATTGTTAAGCTCAAGGTTAAGAT
>CAZSHR010000236.1:0-1959 GCA_964606725.1 uncultured Coxiella sp. | reverse complement strand
CTTCGTGTCTGATTATCCGTGTCTGGACAGCACTGCTCAGGTTGCGCCAGCGTAACGCTCTCTCGTCTTCACCGCGCCCCCGCCGCCTGAGTCCTGCGAAACTCCCAAAGAAATGATTCAAATTCCTTAACAGCCTATTTTCTCACAACAAATACGCACTACGGTATTGCCAGAGAGCACCCCATGCTCTATAAAGAAACTGTAACTATTCGGCACTCGTTTACCACAATAACTAAATAGTTACAAAAACCCTGGAACACTGCATGGAGTAATACCCATTATGAAAAAGCGTATTGGCTTTAGCTTGCTTGAGCTTATTATCGTGATGGCCATTATCGGCATTCTCATTGCCATCGCCATACCCTCTTACCAGGTGTATACGCGACGCGCCCACTATACCGAAATCATCGAAGCCACACTGCCCTACCGCATTGGTGTAGAAGAATGTTTTGAAATCACCGGAGGGCTGGAGGATTGCAGCGCTGGCAGCAATGGCGTGCCTGAAAATCGTAAAGACAGCAACCCCGATACACTCATCGACTCCATAGTCGTTAGTCCGGGTGGAATTATCACCGTTACCCCCAAAGACAAATATGGCATCAGCCATGAAGATATTTATCAGCTCAGCAGCGAAATCTATCAAGAACAATTAATTTGGCAAAGCAGCGGTAAGGGTGTTGCCCAAGGTTATGCCAATTAATTCTTTTCCTGATACAGACCTTTACTCACAAATAATGCAACCTGATTCGCATCAGGAAAACACACAACTAATCAGTGAATTTGTAGCACAATTGATTAACGATGCTATCCGACAACAAGCATCAGACATTCACTTTGAACCACAACAAGAAACCATGCGGATTCGATTTCGCATAGATGGCTTACTGCATCAAATCTGCCAAATACACCCAGACCACAGCCCTGGTATTATTAGTCACTTAAAAGTACGCGCTAACCTAGATATTGCTGAAAAGCGACTACCACAAGACGGTAGCTGTCAAATCCAGCCCGACAAATCAGGATTAAACGCGCGAATCAGCACATTACCAACATTGTTTGGTGAAAAAGCCGTGTTAAGACTACTGTGCAACAACGCAAAACCACTGTCCATACAAGAATTAGGTTTAGAAAGCGATCAACAACAACAGTTAATCGAGGCAATTAAAAAACCACAAGGGCTAATTTTAGTGACCGGCCCCACTGGAAGTGGCAAAACCACGACGCTTTATACCTTGTTATCTACCCTAAATGACAGCAGTAGAAATATCAGTTGCGTAGAAGACCCTGTAGAGATAATTCTCAAAGGCGCCAATCAACTTAGCATTCATCCAGATATTGGGCTTGACTTTCATGCTGTACTCAAAGCCTTACTACGACAAGACCCTGATATTATTGTTGTAGGAGAAATACGTGAATTAAAGACAGCAAAAATGGTGATACAAGCAACACAAAGCGGACACTTAGTGCTTAGCAGCTTACACACTAATAATGCCATAGAAGCATTTAACCGACTCGGTTTTATGGGATTACCGCAGCAGGAGTTACTCGAATCTATTATCCTAGTTATCGCACAACGTTTAGTGCGCAAGCGTTGTCAATATTGCAATGGCGCTAACACAAGACGCGCTAAAGACTGCAAACACTGCGTCAAAGGCTATCGAGGACAAACCGGAATCTATGAGTGCTTAACCATTGACAAAAGTAAAGATATCAATACACAGCGCTATCGCTCACTCAAAGCATGTGCACAGCTTAAAGTCAAACAAGGCATCACTAGCACCAGTGAAATACAACGGGTACTGGGTTAATGGGCTATTATCAGTGGACAGGACTCACCCGTGATGGCGACCCTATACAAGGAGTCATAGCAAGCAAAACCCAGCAACTAGCGCACCAACAATTAATTGCCCAGCACATTATCCCTTTGAATATCAGTCGTCATTTCTTTTATAAACCATT
>CAZSHR010000235.1:0-1974 GCA_964606725.1 uncultured Coxiella sp. | reverse complement strand
CTTTAAGAAATATCAGTGTGATAGACAGATTACTTTCTAGAATCGTATTCAAGGTTTCATCTCGTGAGCTTTCCCACTCACCTTCCAGTGTGCTGCTTTCTAACAAGAGACCAATATTCTTAATCAGCCATGACAAGTTTATTAAAAGATGTAGTAAATGATTGTAGTGATTAATTGCTCTGTTTAGTGCGTAGTGAGAGAATATCTTTTCCAGTGATTTCATCGCGGCTGATGAATTATTTTTTAGTGTAATCAACGTATTATTCAAATAAGCAGATCTTACACTTTGATAGTTAGCTGATTTCAGAAAATTGCTATCAATTCTTTGATCTTTTTCATGTGTCAGGTAAGAGGCATGGAAGGTTTCATTATGAGGTGCATCTGATAGCAGGTAAATCAGAAAAGTAGCCAATTCATTGCGATAGCTCGTCAATAAATGAATAATATCGGTCAGGTGTGAAGGAATAGAATTTTTTTCGTAGCAAATCAGTACAATTTTTTTCATGATTTTAACTTTTTCCTGAGCTTCATAGAGAAAAGAGTGAAAACCATTGGCGTTGGATGTTTTGAAGAGTTCGGCTGAAATTTCGAGAATTTTTCCGATAAATTCTCCTAAAAAATGATATTCGTTGGCGAGTTCTTTACTGATTTTCCATTCACAGAGTTCTTTTAATCGTTTGGCAATGATGTAAATCACATAGTAGCGTGGTTCTTGAATATTATCGTAAGGTTTGCTGAGTGGTGTTAGTCCGCCGAGGCGACGTAGTGGGTCTTCCTCCCGTTTTTTGATGTAGTTGATACCCGTGCTGATAACTGCCAGTGACTTGTCACGAATGGGGGATTTGTTAAAATTTTCCGAAGAATATTGGAAGTGATCCATTTGTATTTCTTCGCGTTTTAAGCGTTTTGCGATACGCAGCACTTTTCGGCTGGAGAACAGCAAACAAGATTCTGTGTCTTCTTCACTGTCGAGCAGGTCGGGAAGATTGGCATAATTGGAAAAGCCTTTAGGAAAGCTTTGTTGATAAGCGATTTTGAGTCGCTGCATTCGCATCATATCTATGGAATCGCTAAAGGTGTTGTTGTTATTGTCGGGATTCATGGCTTACCTCGGGTTGTTTAATTGCAAGGTGAGCATTAAATTATTTTTTAAAGCATGATTCGACTCGTAGTTGTAATGCTTAGTTAAGGAATGTATGCAAGTACATGAGTACTTTCCGTAAATTGAAACTGATTATGATGTGTGAGATTCCAGCGAATGCGCTATTGTCTGAGTAGTTGTTGGAGCAGGGGATTGACAGCCCGTCATTAGTGCCGGATACTGTTATTCAGACAATGTTACATTTGTCAAGGTGAGTAACTTTTGTTGTTTGTTTAAGCCCCGATGGCACAGATGGATAGCGCGGTCCCCTCCTAAGGGACAGGTCAGAGGTTCAACTCCTCTTCGGGGCGCCAGAAATTGCCCTTGTAACACTTAAGTGACCTTGATTCAGCGCTTGCGAAAGCACAGGCTGTACTCATTGTGTTAAAAATTTCTTTGTAACTATTCAGCTACATTCTTGAATAAAGCGAATAAATAAACGTTGGCACGACTAACTCACCCCCTTTGTTTTCCAAAAGGGGTCGACAACGCCAGTTGTCGGGGGGATTAATAAGGTAGGTCCGTGAAAAATAAATTTTTGCAGGTGTTCGATAAGATAAACCCTGATGCAATCGTTGATTGTTATAATAATCAAAATAATTTTTTAAGGCCAGTTTGATTTCGGCTACACTTGAAAAATCTCTTAGATAAATACATTCTTGTTTGACACTACGCCACAAGCGTTCAACAAAAATATTATCAACATAATGGCCGCGCCCATCCATGCTAATACTAATGTTTGCTTCCTTTAATACTTTTATCCATGCTTGAGAAGTAATTCGCTTGCTTTTTGAGATGCAGACATTACTGTAGACTCCGATGGGTTGGTTGTT
>CAZSHR010000234.1:0-1978 GCA_964606725.1 uncultured Coxiella sp. | reverse complement strand
GGTTCGTAATTACCACGAGCTTCTATTTCACTCATAGTGACGTAGCAAAATCCTATTCTTTCATTAAAATTACCTCTACGAACATAACATACAGTTGGATTATCAATTAGCCTATACCCTGTCTGAGTCAAAATATCCCCTGCGAGCCAAAACCGCTCTTTCCTATTTTCCAATTCTATTTTTTTATCACCCATACCCATTTCATTAAATGTTGAAAGAATACAACGCTGTAGAACTGGCATAGGCTCACCTTGCCTAATATTTTCTGGTCTTCCAAAAACTTTCTGAAAACTAATCTTGAAGGAATTTGCAATATTTTGAATACCTCTGCAAATAGCAATTTCTGATTCACCAATTACTTCATTACGCCCTTGTAGTATATGAGAACCTATTCGTGAAGCAATAACATAGGCAAATTGGACAACTCCATCCTTCTCGTGCAATCGCAGTTTTTTACTGGTACTGATACTAATACTCATCTGGTTTATTTGATCCTTGAAACGCAAGTAAAATGCTTCAGTGATAGCATCGATAGAATCCACATCAACCATCCGATAATCACCTTGAAATGTCTCTACTACCCTTTGTGCAGCCTCGATAGCTTTAGCTTGCTCATAAGCACTAATTAACCTAAAAAACACATTAACAAGAGTAAACGCTAAATTCATCTTGGTATTACCTAATCCTTCTCCAACCGCCGCATTACCTAAAAATCCAGCAACAGTGGGAGAAATTGTCATGAACATACTGCTAACGGTATTAAAGCCATTCTCTTTTGGGTTTACTTGCTTCTCAATCAACGCTAAATTGACGTAATAAAGGTAACGTAATGCCTCACTTAAAGCTTGTCGGAACCCCTTCTCTTTAAGAGAAAGCATAGAAAGCCTGGGTATATATAAAGCATTCTCAGGTATTTCAGTAACATCGTCAGATTTAGCAGGTGGCTGCCTAAGCTCCAACAAAAGCTTTAATAGCATCTCATCCATGCCTTTATAATCATCATTCTTTAGTAAAGAAAAAAACTCACTCTTCTCCGAACTTGATCTTATTTTTGATTTAACTTTATCGATGACTTGGTGGCAAAAACCATTAAGCTGATTTGAACTCAGCGAGTGATAGTCAATTAATACTTGTTTTACTTCCCTCTTATCGGAAGTACTCGCCCCATCAATACAACTTCTAATAGATAAGCAAATTTTAGTAACCAAAAATGAACATTCGCTATTAGTTAAATCAATTTCATGACATTGTGTAGACTTAAAGCAAATTTCGAGGCGAAATTTAATTACATCGATAAATGTATTGAAGATTTTCTTCCGTATTTTCTTGCTTGAATCAGCCATGCCTCGCTGCTTAGCATACTTCCAAGGAGTAAAACCATCACTATTTTTCTGCGAAAAATCGACATTCTTTGCTTCTAACAGAATATCAAGAGTGCTTTCTCTGCATTGCAGCAACACTAAATGCAGCACTGACTGCCTGGGCATATTTTCACTGACCGGTTTAGTGAGCTGATTTTTCTTAACTTTATCATGAATAACAAACCAATTTAAAGCTTGATCATTACCTGCTTCCACAGTCAAATGCAACGGCGACAACCCACTCGAGTTTCTTTTATTTAAATAACTGCCCAAGTCATTCTCATTATGTTGCTCTAAAAATTTCTTACACAATAAATCTAAAGTTTCTTTACTACCGTACTCAGCTGCTAAATGGAAAGCATTATTACCTTTTGAGTCCAAACTGTCACTAAAAGGGATATTACAAACACTGGTTAAAACAGTTATAATTTCAATATTATTGGTTCTAAGAGCACAACCTAAAGGCTTTTCCTCCAAAAACTGATTGATAAAACTTTCCTCATTCGCAGTAGAATTAATTTTCTTAGCTTTTTGGAAGCTGTATAACAAGCCTAATGCTGAATCCAGTAATTTTGGATCAGCATATTTCACAAGTAAACTAACAGATCGACCATCTT
>CAZSHR010000233.1:0-1979 GCA_964606725.1 uncultured Coxiella sp. | reverse complement strand
CGATTTGTCGTCATCAATAATCATGACATTTGTTGGAAAATAAAATGCGGGAATTCTATTGAATGCGTCCATAAAACCACCTCTGGTTGTTTAAGATTATTCTCTAAATAATAGGTCAAACAATAACCGCTGTCAAATTTTTTATCGCTGTGGGAAAAATACCGTAAATTCGGTAAACTTACCCAGCTCAGAACGGCAGTCGATTTGCCCCTTCATCTTTTCAATGGCCATTTTACAGAAATACAAACCGATACCAATACTACTGTTGTCATCTTTAGTTGTGAAGAAGGGTTCAAAGATTTTTTCTATAGTATCGGGCGGAATTCCTTTGCCTGTGTCAAAAACACGTAAGAGAATTTGCCCACTCTCCTGAATCAGTGTGACCTTAATATTACCTTGTCTTGCTACATGAATTGCATAATGAGCATTCTTAAGAAGATTATACAATACATGCTCTATTATCGCAGGCTCACCCAGCGCATAAAGATTTTCCTCAATATCGTAGGTAATTGATTGGGATTTGTCCACTATAAAATCATTAACACAGTTTTTAACAACGCTTGAAGCGTTAAAAGCTTCGTTAACTAATTCAGCATTATCAGGACGGAAAGTTGCTAATACCGTAGTGATTGTTACACTTGAATAATTAATCGCACGCTCAAGCTGGCCGATAGACTTTTCCAAAGCCTTGAGATGATCTTTCCTGATTTTATTAATTTTTTCTTTTTGAGACCAATACTGGTAACCTTCTATAAGAATAGGCAAGTAATCTGCTAAAGCAGAAACCGCATATTTCATCGATGAAAGTGGTGTTCTTAATTCATGGGCAATCATTCCACCAAGCGTTGCATTTGCTTTAAATGCCTTTTCTCTTATTTGACTTTCATGTAGGCTAGCTTCAAGCTGTTTTTTTTCTGTAATATCAAGAGAAGTACCAATAACGCCCACCACTTGCCCCGAAGCATTTCTTAGAGGTTGCTTGTTAACAAAAAACATGCGTTCGCTACCATCAGGAAACTTTACAACTTCTTCAGCTTCAACAGGCATCTCCGTATTAATAACCCACGCATCATTTTTTCTTACTAAATCAGCAGATTCTTTCCAATGCAATTGGTAATCATCTTTCCCGATAACCTCGGCAGGGCTGGCAACTCCCGCCATATCTGCAACCAGTTGACTACAGCCAAGGTAAACCCCTTCACGGCTTTTCCAATAAAAACTGCCGGGAAGCTTTGTTAGTATAGCACCTAAATAATGTTCGTCCACAACATCCGTTTTTTCTTCACTGAAAAGCACGTACTCAACGCCAGGACAATGGTTAGCTCTAATAATTGTCCATAACATACCGCTAAAGCATAAATTTTCTGAACGGTTTAATTTAAAAGAAAATTTATTTAACCCAGAATCTTCCATTCTAATAAAGTAAGCCTGTAAATCAATATCAGAAAATAACGTGATTAAATTTACAGGAATTTGAGTAGGAGAAAGGTAAAAAAAATGTTTAGCTATTTCATTGAGCGCACAAACTTCTAGATTTTTATTTGCATACAAAATCAAACGGTTTTTCTGCTGTAAGAATACACGTAACAACTCATCTGGCTCAAACTGATCAAATAAAATGCTTTCATATGAGTTTTTCATTAGCAAATTCTCCTGAAAAAAAGATAAACGACTTCAAATCTGTAAGCGCAATCAACTGAGAGTTTATCAGATTAATACTTAGAAGTCTAGCTGTTGCTGATGTTGAATGAAAAAATCTTTTAAGCTAGTATATGTCACTTTACTTAATACGAGTTTGCTTTAGGTACGGAGGCTGTTTTTAAACGTACTCTGGGTTAAAGCATGAGCCAAGAAAAAAATATTCTTTTAAAGCCTTTGGAGAGCGGCCTTATCTATCATTACTTAAACTCTGAAAATAATGCAGACTATTTAATTCAGTCTGAAATAGACATAAAAAAACCCTTTTCACAAGAAAAATT
>CAZSHR010000232.1:0-1981 GCA_964606725.1 uncultured Coxiella sp. | reverse complement strand
ATGTAAAGCAAGATGACTTTTCAGCACCTCATTATCAACAAGTTGATTTGCCACATAATAAGCGATCAAATAATTTTCATTTTGATTTTGTTTTAATTTTTTCTCAATCACTAAAGCTTGCTTAATAATCGGATATTCAAGTAGCTTAGTTTCTATTTCACTAAGTTCTACCCTATACCCTCGAATTTTGACTTGATAATCATTTCGCCCAATATATGCTAAAATGCCATTAGATAACCATCTGACTAAATCACCCGTCTTATAAAGTCTATTATTCTTATTATTTTTTTTCTCTAATCGACTTTGAAAAGGATTAGTTATAAACCTTTCTTTTGTCAATTCTGGATGATTTAAATAGCCACAAGCTATTCCCTCGCCACCAATATACAACTCGCCGATTGCACCAACAGGAAGTGGCTTCATATTTTTGTCCAAAATAAGCAGCTTTTTACCCGGTATTGCTGTTCCGATTAAAGAAAGATCGGTATTCTCCACTTCAGTAACTTCCTGATAAGTAACATGCACAGTGGCTTCAGTTAAGCCATACATGTTGATTACTTTTGTCTTAGAAGAATCATAAATCGTAAACCAATTTTTTAAGTGTTTAACAACTAAAGCATCACCCCCTAAAATTACATACCTTAGTTGTGTTAATCTTTTTGATTCAAATTCATCAAGCGCAATATTGGAAAATTGATAAAAAGCTTTTGGTGTCTGATTAAGTATCGTTACTTTTTCTTGATAACAGAGTTCATAGAATAAATGAAAATCCATAATCTGTGGATGAGTTGGTATAACGAGTTTAGCACCATGCAATAACGCCCCCCACATTTCCCAAACTGAAAAGTCAAATGCGTAAGAATGAAACAATACCCAAACATCAGTACTGTTAAAAACATACCGCTCATCGGCGGCAAGAAAGAGCTGTGTAACATTATGATGTGACTGTAACACTCCCTTAGGATTTCCAGTCGTTCCGCTGGTATAAATAACATACAAAAAATCCGATGGTTTTGCATCATGATAAGCAATATAATCACTCTGGCTTGCAATTTTTTCTTGTATAATTGGCTCATCGATTAACAGTAGCATGGTATTCTGAAACAAATCTGTTAACTTTTGTGAATATTTTTTATTTGTAATAAGCAGCTTTGATCTGGCATCATTGACAATATAGTGAGTTCTTTGATCTGAATAACCTGGGTCAATTGGCACATAGGTACATCCAGTTTTTAACACCGCTAAAATAACAATAGGCACGTAAATATTTTTATCTAAATATAGCGAAATTAATTGACTTTTATCGATTCGATAATATTTTTTTAGATAGTTAGCCATCTGAGCCGCTTTCTTATCCAACTCACTATAGGTGATTTTTATGTGTTCATACACTAACGCAATATTATTTGGCGTTTTTTTCACCTGCCGGTCAAAGATAGCAGTAAGCGTTTCGAAAGATGATTGCTCCATATCATTGTAATTCCATTTGTAAACAAGCTGCTGATATTCACGAGATGAAATAATTTTATAATCATCTATTGCTTTACCACTTCTTTTTTCAAGCAAATCAGTTACAATACGGGAAAATAATTTTTGATAATTCTTTACAAAAATTAACAATAATTTTTCATCAATTTTCCCTTTATCATAACGAAAATAATAGCTAAGTTGATTATTTTTTAGCTCTTGAGCAACCATCAGCTCCATTGATAAATCTACTTTTAAATCGTAATTTAAACAAACCTTATTAATTCCTGAGAAATTTAACCTTTTATGATTAATGTCTGTCTGGCTGAAATTAAAGTTTACTAAATCTGAACAACTATCCACCGAAATAATATCGTCAACCAAAAAATAATCGAAATCACCATTCCTTACCGATTTGAAGTGTAATCTTGCCTGTTTTAGCAAATTATTTACTGTTGTGGTCTGACTAACATGATAAACAATAAAATTAGTGTTCACATGCGCCCCATATATT
>CAZSHR010000231.1:0-1991 GCA_964606725.1 uncultured Coxiella sp. | reverse complement strand
ATTTTCTATCAAACACAGTTCTATCTCGCAAATAATCTAATAATGGATTTATCGAGTCAATACCTGCCTGCGCAACTAAATAAGGCATTAATCCCTTCTCATCTAAAAATAATAAAACAGGATGATCAAGTAAAGAAAAACATAATTGTTTCCAAGATGTCCAAAATTCAGAAATAGCAGATAAATTGAGTTTCAATTTATTATTCTCATCATAAGGAATTTGATAATGAATCCATAATTTTACTCCTGCATGATCCATTAAAATTTGATAAGCAGCATACTGCTTAAAATTTTCACTAAACAAGGAAACATCGGCGAGTGTAGCAACTACTGCATTATCTGGGATTTTTTCATCAAAATCATCCCATTTACAAATCTTAACCGTATAACCGATGCTGGATATGACTTTGGAAATCACGCCCATAAATTGATTATTATTTAGACTATTTTCAACATAAAACAAGTAAAGTGGAACAGTATCCCAAGAGAAATGATGAAATAACTGCTGCCATGCTATAGCCTTTTTTTCAAAATCATGAGCAGTCATTAAAAACCGATTCTTTGTTTCAGCAGAAAAACAGGACTTTAATTGATCAGCTAATAACGGACTTTTCACATAATAGTAACTCCAAAAAGATGGTAAAAATGCCCACAATCTATCGAAGCTGTTTGCTTTTACAGACTTGAATGTATATGGAGCAGCAATCCTAAAGTTTTTCTTCGCTAGCTCAAAAATAGCAGAGTCTAGCTTCCCCTTTTGTTCTGCATTGAGCCAATCTGAATTTTGTAAACTAAGCCAAGCTAACTCTGTCTCACATTCAGCTAACCTGGAATTTTTCTCCATACGCAATATTCTATTTTTTGTTAAATGAATTTTCGCCAAATTAAGCCAAGCAAAAGGATCATCTTTATGGATAATTGCTGCTCTTAAATAGAGTAACCCTTGTTTTTGATAATCAGGATTATTGCTGCACCAACAACTCACACCCAAATTCTCTAATGCATCAGCATAACCCTGTAAAATTGCTGAAAATAACGGCTGAATTGCATCGTTAAATCTTTTATCTCGCTCGGCAGATCTTTTGACTTCAAAAGCCAATTTATACGTTTCTTTTGCCTGATTTAATATTTCAAGTTTCATCGCAAAATTCTCTTAAGCAACGGCACATCATCGACTTTCCAGTTTTTCTGATACCAGAAGTAAATGCCATCAATTATTCCTGTTTGATTATTTGGTAAATTTTGTTTTGCCTGATAAAGACTAAATAATGTCATCAAAAAAAATGATGCTGATGCAGATGATAATATGATTAATGGAACTAAAGGAGCAGCAGCGTTCAATAGGCAAAAACTCAATGACATAGCAATTAGTGCAACAGATGAGGAGCAAAAAAATAAAGAATTTACGCTAGCAGAAAAACATAAAATACTAAAAATATTTATCTCAGTTGAGAATTCAGCAATCTGCGCATCATCATCTTCTTCTGGTTTATTCGGTTTTAAGTAGAAAGGCTTTCTGCAATCATCAAGTACCAAGTATTCATGTAATTCCCTATTTTTTTTACTTAACTGATCACAGCAAGAAAAAAATAAATTAACATCTTGAGTAAAATTTTGTTCTGGCCATAAGATTGACAAAGTAGCATAATGACCTGTAACATCAGATGCTTCATAAAATTTTTTATTGTATACCGTTCTATTTCTTAGAAAAGTCACCAAAGTTTTTTTTGGCTCAAGATTTACTTCTATTATTAGATTCGACATCAACCCTTGATCAGAAAAAAATAACTGCATTGGCTTATCAAATAAAGAGAAGGTTAATTTCTTCCACGGATTAAAAAATTCTGAAATTTCAGGCGAATTAAATTCAGGGGTAACTTCATCATCACTACAAGGAATCCATAATTTTTTAGAAAAACAATAATGATTTTTCAAAGGTTGATACGCAGAATATTTTTTAATATCTTCACTAAAAAGCGTCTCATCACTTA
>CAZSHR010000230.1:0-1996 GCA_964606725.1 uncultured Coxiella sp. | reverse complement strand
GCCTGCTAGCGTACATGGACGTATTGACCGCGTGTTGCCGCCAAAAAGGTTATCCGATCGACCGTTAAGTTAATTAAAAACTCCGAACTGGGGTTAGACAATAAGTTGCTACCTCCAATTTTCTTGAAAATTTAATAAAACCTTAAGAATTACCCATTAAGATTCCCTTAAACTAAGCAAGCCAAAATTAATAATTATCAAAAAACTCATCATAAAAAATTTATTTCAAAGTTTAATAAAATAATAAGCTTGATGTTTTATAATTTTTGTATGAATTAAACGAGCAGTTTTCTTATGAGACCCGCAAGCTCACCGAGACATTATGAATACCAGCAGTTTCTGAAAAATCTTGCTCATTCTACGCTGATCAATCATCCGTCAGAGCTGAAAACAATTGAAGACAAAGAAGACGCTTTTCTTACGCTACTTTACCTCAGTGAAGTTCAAAAAATAATCGATAATCAGGAGGAGTTTGAAAAACTGGTCAAGGCGCAACAAAAAGAAGATAGCCGATCCCAAAATCATCAGCTGAGTAATACGCATAAGATTCAAAATTTATTGAGATCTCAAGGGGAAGATATTGATCTGCAAGAGTGGGCAACTCTCTTCGAAAATTTCGAGGACGCACAAAAAGCTTTTGTGATGCTCATTTATCCATATAGAGAAATGGTGCTCATTTCTCAAACAGATGAAAAAGGCTTCCTACCAAGATTTTACGGTGAAATACTGGAGCAGTTGAAACAAAAAATAGAAAAAAAAGATACTGGGGAAATAATTGAAAAAATAAAAAGTACCATTACCGAAGAGATTAAAGAATTAAAGCAGAAAACTGAACTTAAAATTCCAGAAATAGATTGGGAATGGTTGCGCACAAACATGCAAGCCAAAAAAATGGAAATTTTAAATTACTCAGAAAAAACATATGGAATAATAAAAAATAGCTTTGAAAAATTTCCAGAAGAAGAACTGGAAGAACTGGAAGCACTGAAAGAAAAACACCAAGAGAAAATTATCATACGTTACTTCTTAAGGGAAATAAGAAAGAATATTGACAAAGGAAAAACAACAGAAAGTTCAATAGAAATCGCAACTCAAGAAATGTCTCGTTATTTCACTCTGATATCAGGAGACGACACATACGATGAACAATTTAAAGAAATAATAAGAAATTCAACAATCACTAATCAAGATATCCAAAAATATATTGCTAAAACAGAAGATAAACTTGAAGAACTTCTGCCAAATTTAACAGAAAAAATAAGTGATCTAGCTGAATTAAGGATTAAAAGCATAAAAGATGTAGACATTACAATAAATATTAGGTTTTATCGTCAGTATAAACCAGCAGAAACCAAATGGAATCAGGCACTAGGTCGTCTATTTTCTTTTATCAATCCTGGCAATGAAAATTACGAAAATTATTTCAAGATTTTTGATACAGATTTTAAAAAAACACAAATTTCCGATTATTTTGAAAATTTTCAAGATGCTCTGTCACTCACAAATTGTGAAAAAATTTACATTGTTGAAAAAAATTCTGACCAAGAAAATTCTTTCTCTTACTATAAAATCAGCAAAAAAGACTGGAAAAAAGAACAAGAAAAACCTGATGACTTGGTAAACACACCCTGTCTACTGGCAAGAAAAAATGCAGAAGAATTTCAGTTTTTCGCGATAAAGCCAAAAGAAGCATCAGAGCGTTTATCGGGTACAAAAATAGAAATTTCCAACAGCGCCTTGGCCATATCACGATTTAAGTTAATGATAAAAATGGTATCATCTTTTTTATTTATGGTGATAATGAGTATAGTCTCAACATTAACAGGCAAAAAAAGCTCGTCTTCATTTTACGACACATCTACCAACTTATTTGCAAGCAACGGTACTCCCAAGCTTATCAACTTCAAACTTCTTAAACCGTAAGAGGCCTCCGAGCCTACGGGGACGTATTGACCGCGTGTTGCCGCCAAAAAGGTTATCCTATCGACCGTTAAGT
>CAZSHR010000229.1:0-2000 GCA_964606725.1 uncultured Coxiella sp. | reverse complement strand
CAATTAGACGATTTTTGCAAGCATCCCACGGCGTTATACGCCGCCACATCACGAAATAACTTGTGGAGTAGCTAAATTGACTGATGAGTGTATCCTTGAGAAAGTGGTGGCGTTGTGGAAAAAAGGCCGGAAATTCAGTAGCGCTTTTTGCCTGTTTGCAAGCATGGTCACAGAGGACTTGCGATCACATCACTGGTGAAGCCTCGTTGAGGTTATCCCGTTTGGAAGAATGCACAATTCAACAAGTCTCTGTTCCACAATAGCCACCTCTTTGTTAACCAAACTGGAGAACTCAGATGGCCAAGAATATACCTCATGCTAACCAAAAATTAAAGCACAATCGATTAAAAGAGATTGATCAATTTGAAGAAATTAACCCGTACGCAGCAGGCATCGACATTGGAGCAAACTCACATTTTGTTGCGATTCCTAAAGGACTGGATACGGTATCAGTCAAGGAATTCAAAACATTTACTTCTGATTTACATCGATTAACAAACTGGTTAAAACAATGCCGGATTAAAACAGTGGCTATGGAATCTACGAGTGTTTATTGGATTCCGGTCTATGAAATACTTGAATCTGAAGGATTTGAAGTAAAATTAGTGGATGCGCGACAAACCAAAAATGTTACCGGTCGTAAAACAGATGTTCTGGATTGTCAGTGGATACAACAATTACATACGTTTGGTTTATTAAATGCGGCCTTTCGTCCTGATGAGAAAATTTGTGTGTTAAGGACTTATGTTCGACAACGCGCCTTACTGATTAAGCAGGCAGGTACAGAAATTCAACATATGCAAAAAGCACTCACACAAATGAATGTCCAATTACATCATGTCCTGGTTGATATTACGGGGGGAACCGGAATGAGGATCATTCGTGCGATTGTTGGAGGTGAATACACGCCTTGTGTTTTAGCCGCCTTTCGTGATCGGCGTTGTAAAAAAGATCTAAAGACGATTGAAGAGGCATTAACAGGTAACTATCGTGCTGAGCACTTATTTTGTTTGCAGCAAGCGTTGGAGCTTTATGATTTCTACCAAAAAAAAATAACGGCATGTGATCGGAAAATTAAAACAGAGATGGCACAATGGCCAGCTAAACGATCTCCAGTGTTGGTCAAGGATAGCAATTCCGTTAGGAAAAAGCCCGCCAAGAATGCTCCAAAATTTGATATGTTGAATCATTTATTAACCCTGACTGGAGTTGACTTAACAAAAGTTCCTGGAATTAACGACCTAAGTGCTCTTGCTTTAGTTGGGGAAATTGGATTAGATATGACTCGTTGGAAAAGTGAAAAACAGTTTACTTCCTGGCTTGGCCTGTGCCCTGGGAATAAAGTATCAGGAGGCAAGCGGATTAGTGGGAAAAGTAAACCTTCAGCTAATCGTGCTGCCAGTATTTTACGTTTGGCAGCAAGTACCTTGTCACGTAATGAGACAGCATTAGGTGCTTTTTCAAGGCGTATGAAATCACGATTGGGTGCTCCGAAGGCAATTACAGCTACCGCTCATAAAATAGCACGGATTATTTATCACATGCTCAGAGAAGGAAAACCTTATGAAGAACTGGGTCAGGATTATTATGAAAAAAAATACCGTGAGCGAGTGATTAGAAATCTCAAAAAAAAGCAGAAAGCTTGGGATTTAGCTTAAATCAAACAGCATTGCCGGTTGTTTAGAAAAAAAGTAATACAGTTATTTAAGATTACCTTTAAATAATCCATTTTTCTTGTATATTTTTAGCAAGCAGGTAGCTTTTTCACACACCTCTTATTCTGATTAATATTTAGCTATTTTTTAAAAGTTCTCATAACATTTTAGTAAGCAAAGCAAAAAATAGTGAAATTTATAGAAAATAAATAAAGAACATCGATTCTCAAGTTATTTGGAAGGAATTTCACACCTATCAGGAATCCCACTTTTTACCTAGCAGCATCAAACGCCGAGGCCCTGACTGCCGATTGTGTGAAAGCGAAATCATGTTAATTTTGATTG
>CAZSHR010000228.1:0-2008 GCA_964606725.1 uncultured Coxiella sp. | reverse complement strand
GAAGGTGTGGGAAATAACTTTAATCCCCCCGACAACTAAAGTTGTCGGCCCCCTTTGAAAAACAAAGGGGGCGAATTTTGGTGCCAACAAATAGTTTACCTTAAAATGTAGGATGCGCACGTACCATACAACGGAGGCGAATTTTGGTGGCAATTGATAGTTTCGCTTAAAACATAGGATATGTGGATACCCATACAACAGGAGCGAATTATCCGAGGATGACAGTGCCTGACTTAAGCTTTTAAAGGTGTAGGCGAGAAACACTGACTGATGTGCTCTCTGTTTTTCCATAACAGAAAAGCAGAACCACCCAGCAGAGAAGCACCCGCAACACCAACGGCAAGCGGCCATGAAAATGATAAAGCAGCAAGAATACCTGCTCCCAAAGCGACCTTAACACCAACTCCCATTCCTGCGGCTGCCAGTACAGCAGCCCCTGCTACAAAGGATAAAGTTTGACATTGAGAAAGAAAAGAAAATTTAACCTTGTCAATATCTTTTCCCTTAGTTTCACCCTGATTTTGTTCTGCATGATCTTTTTCTACAATATTGCTCTGTAAATTTTGATTAAAATCAATACTAGTATGAGCCTTTTTAGTAAAACCATCAAGCTCATGTTCTTGCGCTTGGTCGATCTGCGGTTTCTGAATTTCTATTTGTTCTATAGCTACCTGAAATTCTTCAATTTTAGACTCTAATTGTTTTATTTCTTTTTTCTTTTCTTCAATAGTAGGGTTTATTTCTCTTCCTCGAACAAAAGAAAGAGAACATCGTATTTTTTCAGAATTAATGACTTCTTGCAAATTAAGAATATCTATTTTCGCCTCAAAAATATCAACTTCTTTTTCAAGCACAGAAAAATCTTTACATAATTCAAGCAAGTCGTTATTAATCTGATCTATTATAATTTCATCTTCATGTGTAGTAGCTTGAGTAAATGGCAAAAAATTTGATTTTTCTTTCTTTTGTTTTTCTAGAAGTAATATACAATTTTTCTTTTCAATCTTTTCTATTATTTTTTCTAATAAACAATTATAATTTTCTTCTTTATCTTTCAATTTAAATGAAAAAACAGAATTTTCTTCATTTTCATTTAATCTTATAACCAGTTCTTTTATATTTCTATTTATTAAAGCTAACTTTTCAGGTAATTTTTTAAGTTTTTGTATACTTTCTTCACTTAGAGTAACTTCTTGTTCTCTCTGAAATTGAGGAGTACGATCAATAAAAGAATAAGCGTTTTTTGCTTCTTCAATTATGCTAGATCGACTAACCTTAGCTTCATTTATTTGATTTCTAATTGATAAAATTAATTGCTCCTTCTGCTCTTCTTTCTCTTGCTGCTCCTTTTCCCGCTCACGCTGCTCTTTTTCTTCTTGCTCCAACCTCTCCTGCTCAATCCTTTGTTTCTCTTCAGGGTGCTGCACACATTGATTCAAGCTTTTATTTTGTTCATGTTCATGTTCATGTTCATGTTCATGTTCATGTTCATCAACCAATTTGACCTGTCTCTTTCTAAAAGAAAACGAAAAACTAAAATAAGTAGGTTTTTTTTTCTCAGTTCTACGCATAAACACCTCTGCTCAATTACACACCTATTCTTACAAAAGTTTGTTAAGAAAAAATTAAATTAGGGAAAAAGCCTACAAAGCTGTAAGAACTCTGAGCTCAAACATTAAGAAAAGATTAAGTAAGCGTCAAGCCTTTGATTTTGCTTTCTTTACAAGATGTTAGAATCGCTAAAGCTGTTCCGATCTCATCACTGTAAGCGGCAATGGGTTGTGATTTTTGAAGCAACCGTGCGTTTCAGGAGAAACGCCCGAGCGTACAGGGATGTATTTACAGCGTGTTGCGGAAAAAATCACAACCCATTGGCCGCCAAGCGCGTGAATATAAACGCATTTCTTACTGTGTCGAAATCTCTTCACTCTATCAGATAATCTGCCAAATTCTCCTAAATCCCCCCGATAACTAAAGTTATCGGCCCCCTTTTTTAAAAAAGGGGGCG
>CAZSHR010000227.1:0-2011 GCA_964606725.1 uncultured Coxiella sp. | reverse complement strand
TACACGCTGGATAAGTGCCGAGTATTTTCGTTACATTGTTGCATTTGCTAGCATTTTTTTGTTTGTGATATTAGTAGGAATGTTAATCAACGCTATTTTGGGTTTTTGGGTCGGTAAATCAGGGTTGTCTTGGGGTAATCGCTTGTTGGGAATTGTCTTTGGGGCGATGCGCGGCGTTGCGGTAGCTGTGTTGGCATTATTATTGATGATCAATATGGGTAATCTAAAAGAGATACCTGCTGTGCAAGAATCGCAGTTAGTTGCAAGGCTCACTCCCGTTGTATTATGGGTGGCAGGCTTTTTGCCAGAGCATGTGAAAAGCTGGTTGATAGAGCCCTCGCTTTATCATCAGGATAAACAATTAAGGTAGTTTGTATGTGTGGTATAGTTGGCATGATGACCAAGACGCAAGTCAGTCAAGCGATCTTTGACGCGCTGACAATTATTCAGCATCGTGGTCAGGATGCGGCAGGGATGTTAACCGCTAACGGCGCTCGTGTTTGTTTACGCAAGGGCAATGGCTTGGTACGTGATGTTATCCGTCAGACACATATTACGCATCTTAAAGGACCTATGGGAATTGGTCATGTGCGCTATCCTACGGCAGGCAGTGATGATGTGCAGGAGTCACAACCTTTTTATGTCAATTCGCCCTATGGCTTGGGCTTGGTTCATAATGGCAATTTAACCAATACTGAAAAGCTAACTAATACCTTGATTAAGGCTGATTTGCGCCATTTAAATACCTCTTCTGATTCTGAGGTTTTACTCAACGTTGTTGCGCATGAGCTACAGCGCGTTGCTGGATCAACGTTAACAACAGATGCGTTGTTTCAAGCGCTGCAAGCGGTTTATCAACGTATTGAAGGAGCGTTTGCAGCCGTGTTAATGATACATGGTTATGGTATGGTTGCTTTTCGTGATCCTTGTGGTATCCGCCCTTTAATTTATGGTAAGCGCGAAAGTCAGCAAGGTACAGAATACATGGTCGCTTCGGAAAGTATTGCCTTGGATGCGCTAGGGTTTACTATTATTGCCGATGTGAAACCAGGTGAAGCCGTTTTTTTTAGTAAAGCAGGTAAGGTGTATTCGCATCAATGTCATAAAATGATGGCACATACGCCTTGTATGTTTGAATATATTTATCTCGCCCGTCCTGATTCGGTGATTGACAATATTTCAGTTTATCAAGCCAGGGTTGGGATGGGTAAGGCATTGGCGCATAAAATTGCGACGGATTGGCCCGAGCACGATATTGATGTAGTAATTCCGGTGCCGGACACCAGTCGCATTGCTGCATTGTCACTCGCACAAACGTTGGATTTGCCTTATTCTGAGGGCATTATTAAAAATCGCTATATTGGCCGTACTTTTATTATGCCCGAGCAAAAAAATCGTCGCAGTTCGGTACGGTTAAAATTGAACGCGATTCGCCAAGAGGTATTGAATAAGCACGTGTTGTTGGTTGATGATTCCATTGTCAGGGGCACAACTTCTCAGGAAATTATCCAAATGGTGCGTGATGCCGGTGCAGCAAAAGTATATTTTGCTTCAGCAGCACCAAAGGTTTGTTTTCCTAATGTGTACGGGATTGATATTCCCAGTTCTGATGAGCTATTGGCTTACAGTAAGAGTGATAAAGAAATTGCTCAGACAATTGGTGCTGATTGGTTGATTTACCAGAATTTTGATCAAATGGTCAAAGTTATTAATGAAGCGGCTTTGAGTGCAGAGGCCAAGTTATCACGTTTTGAAGATTCAGTGTTTACTGGAGATTATGTGGTAGGAGATATTAATAAGGCATTTTTAACTGATTGGCTTGCAGCACGTCATAAAGAAAAGCAAGCGTAGTAATAGCTTGCCTCGTGGGTTGCTTTAAAAATAAGCGGAAATAGGCAGGTTTGTGCGTGAAAATAACTATTTTAAGTGAGTTCGATGAAAGAATGACTCAAACTGTTCCGATCTTGTTGCTAGAAGCGTTGATCGGTGATGATGTTTGAAGCAACCGTGC
>CAZSHR010000226.1:0-2014 GCA_964606725.1 uncultured Coxiella sp. | reverse complement strand
AATCATCAATTAGATCCCATCCGTCAGTTTCAAACCATTCATAGAGTGTTTGTAAGCCTTGGGTTTTATTATTTGCTTTTGAGTGTTCAGCAGCTAATTCTATTAGCTCTTTTATATTTTCAGCTAGCTTGTTTAGACTTTCACTTTGCTGACTAATCTTTAAAGCAAGCGTATTAAAACCTTTATCAGGACTCTCGTAAATTGAATCATCATCATAGTACTTATTTTGTTGATCAGCAGCAGGTAACACGAGCGTCCCTTTATTTCCGTCATGTGATTGTCCATCTTTCATCTTTTCAAAAAATAACTCACGCAAAGCTGCATTGTGTCCATCAAGAAGATTGTTTAACAGGACATCACTATTTTTAAAATTAGGAAAAGACAAACATGGAATATTTCCTTTTAATAATTTCCCGAGCCTAGGAGACAAAAAGCAGTATTCAATAGCTGATCTGCTAGCATCTAGCCTAACATAAATTTCCGCTGGATTAATCTTCTTAGATAACTCTTCAAAACTTTCTTTGCTAAATTTTAGCACAGCTGTATCCTGCGGTTCATACACACAACTTTTCTTATTATTATCGTGAGTTATTTTATAAACATAGCGGTTTACAGTTATATCTCCATTATTAATCCTCTCCTTGGTATCACTTAAAATCTTGTGTATTCTTGGGTAATCTCTCCTAGTATTATCATTATAAACATGTCCTGAAAAAATTCTGAGATATTTTTTAAAAATAACCCACTCATTCTCATCTCTTTTTTTATCATACTCATCTATAGCTTCTCTGATTTCACTAAAAATCACTTTTTCCTGAGCCCAAAAAAAGAACCCAGTTGTGTACCATGAGTAAATTTTATTTCCATCATCTACAGCCCGTCTATAAATAGTTTCAAAAGTCATATTACAACTCCCGTTTATTAATTTTAATTTTGCCCTCCGCCAATCATTAGCTTTAAGGGTACAGTTTTCTTTATGTTGGCTCTCTCCATTTTTCCAAAAGTCAGATTCATTGGATTTTTCAAATAGAGTTGAAATATCATCCGAGGATAAGATAGAAAAGTTTTTTTGTTCTGCTTTTCTTATACGAGAAAGCATTTCATTCAAAAGCTCGAATCTAACTAACGCCTGAATTTCAAAATCATTAACAGTGTCAAAACCATATTGGTCTAACAGTGCTTCTCTTTGGTTATCTGTATAACTAATTAATGCTTCTACATTATCCAACCGAGGTAATTCATTCACAGCTACAATTCTGCTCTTACTTTTAAAACGATCAGGAACAAAAGGTTTGCAAATATTATGACTACGAGAGAAGTAGTTTCCCTTATGTTTTCTATTGTCATCAATGCATTTCCATAAAACACTATCCAGCACTACTGAACAACTCTCGCTAATATTCTCTGACATTTCAATCAAGATATTAAGTTTTTGTCTATTCTCAATCAAATTTGATAAATTCAAAATTTCAGACTGTTCGCCAAAACAGTAAGCAATATAGACACAGAGCTCACCAACAGGGTTCTGATAAACATAGCAACGATTTTGGTACAGGGCAAAAATTTCACCGGTTAGTCCAACAACACTCGAAACCACAGAAAGTTGCTTAGAGGATAACTTCAACTCCGTCATTGGCTCATACTTACTGACGTCTGCCTTCAAAGCAATTAACTTTTCATGAGCTTCATCAGATTTATAACTTTCAAGAAGAAAATGCTCAGATCCTAAAGCGTCCTCTTTCGTATAAAGTATGTAAACAAAAAACGAGTCACTAACAATATAAAAGTACATTCCCGGAGACATTGCAACTGACTCAAGTTGGCTATCTAAACCTGGCCGCTCTGTGAATCGACCCAAAAACATAGCCCTGTTGTAAGCATGGAAGAAAGCACCCTTGCCTTTAATCAACGTAGCATAGTCACTACTGTTAGTTAAAGAATGATCTGTGGCTCTTGTTATTGCATCGTTATATGTTTCCATCGCATTCTGGATCTTAGCGTAATAATCATCACA
>CAZSHR010000225.1:0-2015 GCA_964606725.1 uncultured Coxiella sp. | reverse complement strand
GAACAAAGGTTGCATAAAACTTGCTTAGAGGCCAACTACTCTGACAAACACCGGTTTATAATAAGCAAGATATCCTGAACAGATTACCAAACGAAGAATCAAAAGAATTTAATGAAAAATATTTTGAGGTGAAATCACTAGGAGATACTGCGTATCTTATAAATTTTAGAACGCTAGAAAATGCTATTGAAGTATTGCGCTCTTCAATTTGGAAATCAATTGATGGTCGCCTGCAAATGGTATTTCACCAAGGTACAGAAATAAGAGGTAAATATGAGTAGTCAAGATAAAATTCATGTCTTAAGCAGAGCAGTTATTATCCATGATGATAAAATTTTACTTTGTAAAACACTTGACCTTGAAATTAGTTTTTATTTTTTACCTGGAGGCCATATCGAACATGGTGAGTCAGCAGAAAATTCTTTGCTAAGAGAGTTGAAGGAAGAAACCAGCGCTGACTGCAAAATAAAACGATTTTTAGGGTGCTTAGAATATAGCGTGGATTCAAACATTAAGTGCAACGTTTCGGGTACGGTAATGGAAAATTCATTTGTTGTAAATGGCTTTTGCTCGCAATTGGCATAATGAACGCTTTATTTTTCGTTGATGGCTTTGTCAAGGATGCGAAGCACCCTTAGGCGAGCGTAGCGAGTCCTTGATAAAGCCATCAATGAAAAATCAATATTGATACGCCAATTGTGAACGGCTAGAAATTTACTCTATTCGTGAAACACTTCATCAGGAGTTCGATAGCCGAGACATTTTCTTGGGCGGCTATTTAGCCGGTTCATCACAAACCGTAAATCTTTATCGGTAATTTCTTCAAATGAACTTTTTTTAGGGAAGTATTGGCGAATCAAACCATTTGTATTTTCGTTTGTTCCTCGCTCCCATGATGAATAAGGGTGCGCAAAATAAAAGTCGACTCCCAGTGTCTTGCTAATTTTTTTATGATCAGAAAATTCTTTACCATTATCCGAGGTGATGCTGTAGGTTGCCCGCTCTTTATAGGGGCGTAGCAAACGAATTGCTGCTTTGGCAACTAAGCTCGACTGTTTGCGCTCCACCTTTGCAATCAATGTCTTAAGCGACAACCTATCCACAAGCGTTACCAGTGCTTGTCGGTGAGATTTCCCGATTATTAAGTCAATTTCCCAATCACCAATGCGTTCGCGTTTCTCAATCAAAGCAGGGCGATCCTCAATGCTCACACGATTATTAATCTGACCGCGTCGCTCACACATTCCATAGCGCTTCTTACGTTTTTTTCGTGATTGCCTCAGGTGCTTATAAAGACTTCCGCCAAAATGCTTATCCTTTATTAAAAACTGATAAATTGTCTCGTGGCTAACCCAACTGCCACCAAGGCGTTTTAAATGACCGCTGATCTGCTCGGGACTCCAGTCTTTTTGCAAATAATGGATGACTGTTTGCTCCATTTCTTGGGTCATTTTCTGATGCTTTTCTGCCCCATGCCGACGGTTCAAGGCCCGCTCATGAGCTTGTTTGGGGCGATAACCTCGTAATCCAGTATTTCGGCGAAGCTCGCGACTAATTGTGCTTGCAGAGACTTTTAGCTGTGCAGCAATTGCCGATTGATTAAAACCATTGCGCAAAAGGGCTTGTATTTGGTATCGTTGACCCTCGGTTAGCTGTTTGTACATTCGTGCATCCTGTTTTATTTCGTAGTGAACCAAGATGGCGACTATAAACGCTAACCGTCTCTTTTTTCAACTACCAAAAATTGATCATTTTGCACTTATTGCTTGAATGCGCCAATAATGTTTTCTTAATGATTTTACTTTACTATATTTTCAAATAATTCTTGTGTGATGATGACAGTAACCGTTACCAGTTCAGTTAAGACACGAAACCTTTACAAGGCGTTAATTTCGGCTTCGCTTAATCCCAAGCATAATCAAAACTCAATCATTATGTGAGTTCGGTAACAAAATTTAATAAAAACACTGCCTTAGCCGCTGCTTGGGCGAATCGGCCTTAGAAACGCGCTCAAG
>CAZSHR010000224.1:0-2019 GCA_964606725.1 uncultured Coxiella sp. | reverse complement strand
GGATTAAATAAGCGCGGCGCACTAAATTTTGGCAATGATTTACCTAATAAAGCAGAAGGAATGTCATGTGGATTATGAAATAACCCCCGCCATAAAAAAATCGCTAAGATAAAGAACACCAACAAGGGCAGATAAGCACGCCAATGCTTCATAAGACTTTCCTTACATTAACTCGACCAAGAACAGCAGCAATCAAACCGCCCAACACCATCATTAAGCCACCCATCCAAATCCAACGCACAAAGGGTTTAAAATAAATACGCATAGACCAAGAGTCGTCTTGATATAATGTTCCCAATGCTACGTATAAATCGCGCCACCAGGAGACTTGTATATCTGTCTTAGATAAAGGCATACCGGAGACGGTATACAACCGATATTCAGGGTGCAATACGGCCAAGGTTTTTTGCTCACTTTTCACAATGACCTTAGCACGCGCCGCGGTATAATTTGCCCCCTGTACTTCTTTAACATCCAGCAGTTGAAACATGTAGCCATTCAACTCTGCCGTGTCGCCCACAAAAAGCCGCAAATCACGTTCTTGGCTATAGCTATGTGCTAAAACAATGCCTATAACTGTTACTGCCATTCCCAAATGTGCAAACGTCACTGCCCAACGGCGCCAATAAGCCACTTGCTTGATCTGCGCTACTGTTATTCCAAATCGAAAACGATGATACAGTGTTAACAGCAACAGCCAAGCTGCTAAAAATAAACCTAATATCGTCAGATAATGATCGTGCCAAATGAATAGTGAAGGCAAACTTGCTATCACAATCGATATCACAAAAATAATACTCATGGGCCGTATTAATGACTTGGGGAAAGCTTGCTGCCATTGGCAACAAGGAGCTATTGCCATTAAGAAAATAACAGGCACAAATAAAGGAATAAACACTTGATTAAAATAAGGCGCTCCTACCGACACTTTGCCCCAGTGCATTACGTCCACTAACAAGGGGTATAAGGTCCCTAATAAAACAGTTAACATGGATACCAGTAACAACACGTTATTACTCAATAAAAAACTCTCTTTAGAGCCAATGGCAAAAACTGCTCTACTTGCCAGTAAACGACCACGCCAAGCATAACAAGCCAGCGAACAACCAATCACCGCAAATAAAAATTCTAGAATAAAAATACCTCGCTTAGGATCCACTGCAAACGCATGAACAGAAATCAACACTCCAGAGCGCACTAGAAAAGTTCCCACTAAACTTAAAGAAAATGCAGTAATCGCCAAAAGTACCGTCCAACTTTTAAATTGGCCGCGCTTTTCAGTCACCATCAAAGAATGCAGCAACGCAGTAGCAACCAACCACGGTAAAAAAGAAGCGTTTTCGACTGGATCCCAAAACCACCAACCTCCCCAACCTAATTCACGGTATGCCCACCAACTTCCCAATACAATACCTAAAGTGAGAAAACTCCAGGCCAGACTAGTCCACGGCCTTGCCCAACGCGCCCAACTCGCATCAAAATGCCCTTGCCACAAAGCCGTCATAGCAAAGGCAAAAGGAACTGATAATCCCACATAGCCCAAATACAGCATAGGAGGATGAGAAACCAAACCAGGGTCTTGCAATAAGGCATTTAAATCGCGACCATCCAAAGGTGTTTGCAACAACACTCGCACAAAAGGATTAGAAGTCATTAAAATGAAAAGATAAAATCCCAGTGCCACTAAACCTAATATCACTAACACGCGTGTTAACGTCAACAAGGGCAAGGGCTTTGCCAGCAGTGCGACAGCGGCTGTCCATGCGGCTAAAATAAATACCCACAACAACATCGATCCTTCATGCCCTCCCCACAGGGCACAAAAACGATAAATCCACGGTAAATGAGAATTAGAATTAGTCGCAACATAAGCGACAGAAAAGTCATTTAAGAGAAAAGCCAATGCTAGGACAACAAAAGCCAAAAAAACCGCAGAAAATTGCAACAACGCAATGGTTCTAGTAAGCTGCATCAATGCAGTATGGCGCTTGATAACTGCCACTAGACCCACGAATATTT
>CAZSHR010000223.1:0-2032 GCA_964606725.1 uncultured Coxiella sp. | reverse complement strand
TTCTGGAGGCTGACAACCTCGAACTTTTCATAAAATTCAAAACTGAAAGCAGAAATCAATTTCATCTAATCAAGCCACACTTATCCCGCCATATTCAGGCAAGAAAAACACCACCAACAAAAATTCTTGAAAGCTTGTGCAAAAACAATGCCGATATTGTCAAAAATTTCCTGGTAGAGGAACTGAAAAATGCAAAAACAGGCCCTTGGCTAGCGACAGAAATTGCTAACAGTCAACAACTTACTTATTTTATGCAGAATCATGATTTCCTGAAGCCAATAATTAGGCATCTGACTGAAGAAGGTAGCGCACAAACTTTAAAAACAGCTACCCGCTTGCTGCGATCATTACGACATTTACAAAGATACAATAATTTTGACAAAGAAGTTGGTATAAAAAATATTGCCGAAAAAGCCTTAAAAGCATTTGAACAAGCTGAAAGTAACAAGGAAACACAAATAGCCGCTCTGGAATTGTTTAAAGTGTGCCGTGAAAGCGCACACGATAATGAAGCAATTACAAGCCTATTATTCCCATTAAGCTCACGCGCCACCCAAGTTATCCATTCCAAACGGCTAGATACCACTAACCCGGAATCATTTACTGGATTTAAAACACTACTAGCGATGGTAGAGCTTGATTATCGACCATTTGACGAATATCGAATTCAAATGGTTGATCGGACTAAAAAAGATGCTCAGACTAAAGGAGAAGAACAGAATCCAACTCATCAGCTAATCCATAAAGATTATCGCGACCATACTTGGGCATTATTTCCTTACCGAGAAAATGGAAAAGACCTTGATCAATCTGCTGCGCACTACGCTTTAGGAATTGCCCGAAATAAGAAATTCGAAGACATTTCTGGGGATAATGCAAACGAATCAATTCAAGAACAAGAAAATAATGCCCTGAAAGATACCGCTTTTGCTATCATCAAAGAAAATCCCCGCTTTAAGTTACCACTACTCTACCGCCTGATAGCCAACAAGCAACATGGGAATATTGCAAAGTTTCTGGCAACGGAGCAAATAAAACTTACAGAAACAGAGTTACCAGAAGTTGCTAAAAAAATAGTCGAAAAACAAGAATATTTTGATACGGTGCTGGCCGCAGATTCTGGCCTGAATCCCGAGTTAAGAAAAGCATTGCTGCTTGCTGTCGTAGAACGAGGTGAATCTTCACAGTTTGACAAGATACTTCCAAAATTCACAGTGGCTATACCAAAAAACGATTCTATCGAATATCTCAGAAAAATCATCGACAAAAAAGATGACGCGATGTTAAGAACCTTACTTAGCAGAAAATTAGTCGTTCAAGAACAGCAGCAGCGAGGCGCTGATGAACAACTATTACTTTTGGACAGGGAAGCCATTATCGAAATCGCCAGTGAAATGACACAATGGTATGTTCAAACCCGTTACAGCTTTCTAGAGATACTGGTTGATCATCTTGGAGATATTCCTACAGGAGAACTGCAAAATAATAACGAACAGCATCTCTCACTGATTAACTATCGTCTGGGCAAGATTTCCCCTGAAGAGGCTAAACATCAAGAATGGATAAATAATCTAGCAACATGGGTGGAAGGCACCTCTAAAGACAGCAAAATGTTGAAGGAAATTAGCAAAAAGGCGCTGAAATATTCCAAAGATGTTGCTGTTCAAAATCCTGATCTTCGATCAGCTTGGGCGCGTTTGCATATAGCCTGTCAGAAAACTAGTCGACAAGACAGCGTTATTTCGACCAAAAGAGATAAGTACGCACCTGACTTGCTGCAATCAAGTGATGCAGAAGCAATCAAAGCATTTGCTGACATCATTGCAAAAAATACTGACGGACAAAGACAAGCGAAGATTGAACAATTAAGAGATCACCCTAATTCAGCTCTACGTGTCGATGTGCTGATTCAACTGATCAGAGAATATAAATATGATGCTATACCACCGTACTTAACAACTGTTAACAACATAACAAAAGATGAACTTGAAAAAGTAGTAAAATTTTCTTTGCAAGAAGGTTTTTCAAGCAC
>CAZSHR010000222.1:0-2050 GCA_964606725.1 uncultured Coxiella sp. | reverse complement strand
AAATTAATCGATTAGCAAAAGAAAAAGGCTGGGAAGTGGTGGTTAATTCAGATTTTCCTGTGCACTTAATGGATGAAATTGATGAATGGTACTCTGACTTGGAAGAAGAAGGCAGTGGTATTGACTGGTTTTCTTTAAGCTTGGGGGTCATTGTTAACGGCGAAAAAGTCAATCTTTTACCTTTATTGGTTGATTTGATTCAACGACAATTTCATGAAATGAACAGTGATGCTATTTGCGAACTACCGGATGATACCTCTTGTAATTTACAACTAAAAAATGGTCACTATATTTCGGTGCCATTCTCCCGTATTCGTAACATTTTGTTGGTATTATGTGAATTATTTGATGAAAAGCCGCTTGATGAAAAGGGTTATTTAAAATTATCTCAGTTGCAAGCGGGTTTATTAAATGAAATTGAGAGGGCTGTTGGCGCGACACAATTACGTTGGTTGGGTGGCGAGCGTTTACGGCAATTTGCAAAAAAATTGAGTGATTTTAAAGGAATCGAGACAGTTAAACCCTGTAAAACGTTCACAGCTACTTTGCGTCCTTATCAGCAAGAAGGCTTAAATTGGATGCAATTTTTACGGGAATATGAGCTAGGAGGTATTTTGGCAGATGATATGGGTCTAGGAAAAACCGTTCAGACTTTAGCGCACCTGGCTGTAGAAAAATCAAAAAATCGTTTATCAGGACCTTCTTTGTTAGTTGCTCCTACCAGTTTAATGACAAATTGGGCTTTGGAGGCGGCGCGTTTTGCGCCGAGTTTATCACTGTTAATCCTGCATGGTAAAGATAGGCAGGTGAATTTTTCTTCAATTGCGAATGCTGATTTGGTATTAAGCACTTACCCGTTGATTAATCGTGATAAAGAAAGTTTATTAGAGCATGAGTATTATTATCTGATTTTGGATGAGGCACAGCAAATCAAGAATGCAAAAGCCAAGGCGACACAAATTTTGTTACAAGTTAAAGCGCAGCATCGTTTGTGTTTAACGGGCACACCGATGGAGAATCATTTAGGGGAATTATGGTCTTTATTTCACTTTGTGTTACCGGGATTATTAGGCCATCCCGCTGAATTTAAGAAACGTTTCCGTAATCCCATTGAAAAGCACGGGGATGTAGATCGGCATCGACAGTTAAATACCCGTATTAAACCGTTTATGCTGCGTCGTCGCAAAGATGATGTCGTTAAAGAATTGCCTAAAAAAACCGAAATTATTCGAAAAATTGAGATTCAGGGAGATCAGCGAGATTTATATGAAACGGTGCGATTATCGATGGAGAAGCATGTACGTGATGTAGTAAGCACCAAAGGTTTGAATCGCAGTCAAATTGTGATTTTAGATGCCTTGTTAAAATTGCGTCAGATTTGTTGCGCGCCAAGTTTATTGAAGTTAGGTGCGATGAAAAAGAATATTGAATCAGCGAAGCTCAAGGATTTAATGGCATTTTTACCTAATTTACTTGAGGAGGGTCGCCGCATTCTATTATTTTCGAGTTTTACATCGATGTTAGCTTTAATTGAGGCAGAATTAGCTGCGCTGAATATTACCTATGTAAAGTTAACAGGGCAGACAACCGACAGAAAGACGCCGATAGCGCAATTTCAGAACGGTCAGGTTCCTTTATTTTTAATTAGTTTAAAG
The DNA here is from genome assembly GCA_964606725.1 of uncultured Coxiella sp. Classification (GTDB taxonomy): domain Bacteria; phylum Pseudomonadota; class Gammaproteobacteria; order Coxiellales; family Coxiellaceae; genus 2-12-FULL-42-15. The sequence continues at coordinate 395 of CAZSHR010000222.1, read as the reverse complement.
GCAGGCGGCGTTGGGTTAAATTTGACCGCGGCTGATACCGTTATTCATTATGATCCGTGGTGGAACCCAGCAGCCGAGCAGCAAGCGACCGACAGGGCGCATCGTATTGGTCAAGATAAACCGGTATTTGTTTATAAATTAATTACCGAGGGCACAGTTGAGGAAAAAATTTTGGAAATGCAGGAGAGGAAGCGTCAGTTGATTTCAGGTGTTGTTGAGCAAAAAATGGGTCAAAAAATTCAACTAACGACTGATGATTTAAAGGTGCTGTTTCAGTCGATTGAGTAAATATAACCTAAAATCTGAAAATTCTGATTACCCGAAGTAGTTGGAATTATCTGTTAACCCGAGTTCGGAGTTTATCTCTCAGTTAATCAATGGCTGAGGTCGATAGG
>CAZSHR010000221.1:0-2064 GCA_964606725.1 uncultured Coxiella sp. | reverse complement strand
CCTGAAATCAAGGTGTTTTTCATGATATCGCTTTTGGATCTCCCTGAAAATCTGTGGGAGCTTATGCTTCTTTTCTGTTCAAGTAGACAGATTTTCAGGAAGATGACCTGGTGGGAGTAATAAGTGAGAGCTTAGACGAATATTTACCAAACCTTATACTAATACCTTGATTCTTAATGATTTTTCAGGGTATTAGCTTGCTTAGGAACGAGCACTCAATAACGTTAACACTTGATATCCCAATAAGGACTGATGGGCTGGAATGACTCCACCACAAAACACTTGAAATATCTCAATATTCCGGCACATTTTGTTCAATCATTACCACACCCTCTAAACCACTCTTGGACGTGAAATGTCAACGTTATTAAGTGCCCATTCCTTATCTGTTCGATATAACGAACAGTAGGCATATAGAAACCTTATCGTTTATACTTGAAAGAAAAACAGGCTATTAAATCTTACAAAGCATTTTCTGAGCAACAAGGATCATCAAATGACAACCCAAAAAATCCGCCTTAACTTCCCTGACCTACTGCAAGCAAAAGAAGTTACTTGGGAAGAAATCAAAACAGCCGTTGAAACCGCTAATCCTGAATTAGCAGAAGTTATTAAAAGGCTACAACTCAACAAAAAACATACTTTTATTCTCGCACGATATCCTTATGGCGTTAATATACGAAAAAAAGGCGTTGCTTATTTTCCAACCGAAGATCATCGACTAGCAGATATAAATGACCCTAAAATTTCCAGATTTTTAAAAGAATCACTCTCTTACAGTTCATCGCCACTTGGTTTTATTCTCAATAAATCGGTTGAAGTTTATGTCGAAACAACAGGAGGAAGAACGATTCCATTTAAGCTTTTTTCTCCTGGCGTGACCTTTGGCGTTTGGGAAATTATGGAAACACCTCAAATCACATTGCGCCAAAGCTGGGATTGGAGCATTTCCTCAGGCGCACGTACTGTCTTCATGCCAGCAAGCATTAATGAAGCAGCATCTTACTCAAGAATACAAAGAAAGTATCGTATTAAATCCTACCTGCCAAGTAACATTTTCGAACAGCAAAAAATATTTGCTGAGATCGCTCACCATAGCGAAGAAAAATGGTGTACAGAAATTCTCTATTTTACAGAGCAATGGGTTAAAGATGCAAAGGAAAATCCCTCATGGGCACCACTTTATAACTATTGGCACCAACAATCTTGGAAACAGTTAATCCACTGGTCAAATAAAATGATACTTGATTTTAATTGGGGAGCGTTTATCAGCACACTTTCAATTAGAAAAATTAAACCAAAGCTATATTTGCTGGATACAGTAAAACATCTTATCAGTATTGCTTGCGGAACAATACCTGGTTTCAGGCCTGTTGATGATACTGAAAACACAATGCCATCGAAGCTTATTCAAGATGCCTACATGCGAGATTATGGGTTAAAAACTTATACACCCTTACTGATGCAACCTGATTTTTTATTACCAAACCAAAAATTTAATGCGGTATATTATTCATTACAATATCCGACTTTACTAGAAAAACCTTCAGAGTTTCAAAATTTTCCGAGTGTTATGGCGATGATTAGAGAATTAAAACAACTTATAGAAACTTTTGTCGATATCATGTCAGAATGGCCAGTTACAAATCCTTCAAAGGATAAAATGGATTTTTTAGATAAAATCGCTTTTGATTTCTTTCACAACGAAGCAGATCAACACAAAGAAATCCAACAGACAAAAAAAATGAGCCAAACTGATTCAAACTTAAACTTATATCCTGAGAAATATCACAAAAAATTTCCAGAGGGTGCGCACTTTTTCAGAGGCTGTATTAAGGTTTCCATAATTTAAAAGCGAAAAAAATTGCTATTAAAAACAAAATCTTTTAACGAAAACATATTCAAAGTTTTGAAAAAGCCTTACAATGCCCCGAAAAAATAGCGAGGGTAATCTTGATGAAATATCGAAAACTTGGAAATACGGGATACGATGTAAGCGTAGTTGGCTTTGGAACATGGCAACTGGGAGGAAAGCGCTGGCAAGATATTTCTGATGAAAAAAGT
>CAZSHR010000220.1:0-2078 GCA_964606725.1 uncultured Coxiella sp. | reverse complement strand
TCATTATGTTGATCAGCAGGTTCATCGTGTTTTAAAGGCTTTAGAGCAACACAATCTTTTGGATAATACCGTTGTTATTTTAACCGCCGATCATGGTGAGCAAATGAATGATGACGGTATGGGTTTATGGGGACATGCCAGTGCTTACAACAATTATCAACTGCATGTGCCAATGATTGTGTATTGGCCTGGTCATAAGCCTCGGATCATTCATAAGCGCAGCACCCACTACGATTTTGCACCAACCCTAATGGAAGAACTATTGGCTGTCAAAAATACATCTACCGACTATAGTGTTGGTTATTCTTTGTTTTCATCACAGCAAGTGCCTTATTTTATTGCTGCAAGTTATGGTGATTATGCGGTGATACGTTTGCCGCATGTTTTAAGAATGTATCCTAACGGAGATTATCAACTTGTTGATTTTTATCATAGGCCTTGGAAAGCGTCAGCCTCTGATTTGCTTATCTTTAAAGAGGCTAATCAACAGTTTCAGCTTTTTTTTAAATAAACCTCAGCTAGGGCTTTATTTATTATAAAATCAAAAACTTAAATTTTTAAGTACCAATGTATCTGTATCTCGTGTTGCACTGTGTCAAAATACCCCTTTGGCAACGGGCCCAACTACATGCTGTATCGCTCGGTTCTTGCGTCTATCCCGACATAAAGGCGGTCACCAAGGTGTTATTTTGACACAGTGCAACAGGCAAACCAGCGTCATTTTTTTCAAATTAAGGCATCAACCAAAATTTTGTTCATTAAAAACCCTTTTGCGGTTCGAATAACGGTGTTTACCCATCGCACGTAACACGTTATGATTTCGCTATTATGCCAAATACTCAGAACTCCTACCGATTACCAGTCATTGTTGCTGCTGTTGCGCATCTGGTATTGATCGCACTGTTGTTTGTGTCGTTTCATAAAACACATTTTCGCTGGAATAGCCAACAAAAAGCCGCTGTAAAACCGATTGTTAAGGCTACTACAGTGGATACTCAACAAGTTGCACAGCAAGTTGAGAAAATTCGTGCGGAACAAATGAAAAAGCAACAGGCGGAAAAACAACGTTTGAAGGCCATTGAGCATAAGGCATTATTAGCGACTCAAAAACGCCGTCGTGAGGAGCAGCGTTTACATGCGTTAAAAATAGCGCAACAAAAATTAAAGCAGCAGCAGTTGGCTGAAAAACATGCTGCACAGCAAAAAGCCTTGCAGCAACGTAAAAAACTAGCAGCAAAGCAGCAGAGCTTACAGCAGCAGCTATTAAAAGAACAGCTTGCTAAGGAGCAGCAACAGTTATTAACACAACAAAAACAGTTGCAGATCGCACAGCAACAAGGCTACATTGATAAATATCGCGCGCAGATTTTGCAGGCTATTCAAAATAATTGGCATCCATCACAGCAAAATCCCAAGCTGCTATGCTTAATGATTGTTCATCTTGCGCCAGGTGGTGTTGTCACCGCTGTTGATATTGCGCGCAGTAGTGGTGATGAGGCACTTGACAGCTCTGCACAAACAGCAATTTATAAGTCATCACCGTTGCCAGTACCGAAAGATCCAGCATTGTTTGATGCTTTTCGTAGTTTACGTATTAAAATGTCACCACAGGAAATTCAATAAGCCTAAGTTTGAATTTTTAATCAACAGAAATTTTTGTTTAATGACTTAATTTGAAAAAAATGACATGGGTCAAATTTGATTTAAAGTGTAGGAAATAAATATGAATGGTCAGCAGAAACGCTATTGCACGATTTTTACCAAATTTTTTAATTTTAAAAGGTTTTTGAGCAAACTAGTATTATTGTTAGGTAGCATTATGCTACAGCAAAGCTATGCAATGCTTGATCTTGAGCTAACACGTGGTGTGGCAGCAGCGATACCAATCGCTATTCAGCCATTTTCTAACCAGACTGATGCGAATTTAATAACTCAGATTGTGAGCAATGATTTGCAGCATAGCGGTGAGTTTCGCGTTGTAAATTCATTGGATAAACAGCAAGATGATGATGCAATAGATCTATCATTTTGGCGTGCTAAAGGAGCTGATTATCTTGTGACTGGCTCCATTACTCGCG
>CAZSHR010000219.1:0-2080 GCA_964606725.1 uncultured Coxiella sp. | reverse complement strand
AGATCAAAAATTTTTATTAGTGTAACGCATTTTTGCGCAAATGCAATAGTCATTTTCCAGCTAGGCACTACGTTTGCTCTTTTGAAACTGATGAAAAAAAAGGTTGCCGGCTCAATGAGATAGGAGTTTTAAAACTGAAAATTTATTTTAACCTACATTTCTAGGATCTCCGGCTCATTTTTCTGAATTAAACCGTATATTTTTAGAGCAGTCTCTCCAAACAAACGAACAATCTTCTTTCGAAGTATGCTGAGATTAGTTATTATTTCTTTCGATATTTCTGCTGATTTGCTCTTAAAAAACTGCACAATGTTGATTCCCTCCATGAGTTGAAAAATCCAACGCGTAGTCGGATTTTGTATTTCTTTTCCTAGCTGATTGGGTAACGTTTCTTCCTCTTCAACTAATTTTTTTCGAATCTTGTATTGTGCGATATTATATACTAAAAGACACAAAGTCATCACCATCATTAGCCCTTCAATTCGTTTGGCTTTTTTTAAAAAAATAGAGTCAATCATAAACCACGGGTCTTTTAAAAAACGAAATCCTCTTTCAACATTCTGTTGTTGCTTATAATCACTCAATATTTTTTTATCTGAATAATTCTTGGTATCTAAATCGTTAGTAGACAAAATAAACCGGCCCTTTGAATTTAGCTTCTCTTCTATTGCAAGTTCATTTCTTTTATGTACGCCGCTCACTTTGTAAGTGATAACTTTCTTTTCTTCTCCTAGCTGTGGGCGACCTCGGCCCGCATATTTCTTAATTGAATTAACTTCAAATTTCACATCAAAAAATTTGTATTTTTTTATCGCTTTATTGGCAGCATCTAAAGCATCTTTTTCACAACTAAAAGCCTGATTACCTAAGTGCCATAACATTTTCGTCAATTCCTCAGATTGCTGGTCTAGCTTCTTGTCCAACGTCTTCTTTTCTCTTACATAGGCCTGCTCTGAAGATACAACAATCCATCGCTGCTGTATTTGTCCGTAATCACTTGAAACACTCGCTGTTTTATAGCCCTTTTCATGCACTTCCCATGAAAACTCCTCATCAGATTTTGAAAGCAAATTCTTTGCTTCCGTGATAATCTCTGGAACCCGTGTGATCCATCTATAATTATTTGTCTTCAACAGTTTATCTTTTGTGTACAAAGCAGAATCCGCTATCCATCGAAAATCTTTTTCTATCTTAAGCTGTGATTTGAAATCGTTGACTCGCTTAATCGTTTCATGAAAACTTTTTTTATCCGAACTATTTCCGTCATGAGGCTCCATCCAAAGTGGAATCGAGCTCGGACCATTCACGACTAACGATAACATAATTTGTTTCAAGTCCGGACGATGATCTTTTGAATAACCATGAGTTATATGAATCACTTCATCACTTTCTGTAGACTTATTATATTCTCCTTCAACATAAAAACTGGTAGAATCTAAATGATTCACCGTGCTTAACATATCCTCATCAAGCGCAATATCAAACGACACTTCACCAAAAAGTTTGCTCGAATCATAATCCGATATTTCATCCAACGCATGTCCTAACGTGTAGTCCGTTAAATCCTTAGCTTTGATTCCAGTACCTATTAAAACGTCAACGGGCTTATTTTCAAAAAACTGTGCTGTCAAATAAAGACGGCGATTCGTGAAGCCTAAGCCATTTAAAATCATCGCAACGACCGCTTGCCCTGTACTGACAATTCGACGCTTATCCACCTTTCCTAGGCGTTCATCAATCCGTTCCGCTAGCTTAAGGTCTCGGCATACGGAAGCCACTAAACCGTGATGATCCATCGTGAGTGTTTTTACGTTTTCGTCGGCAATTTCGTACATTTGACTAACCCCTTTTGCTCGGATTGACTACAGAAAGCGTAATGATAAAGCAAGGAGCAGGCTTTTGAACAGCAATAGAGCAAAATTAAAGCAGAATTGCAACAAATTGATTGCTTTTTGTGTAATTTAATTCAGGAAAATTAAATTCCATCCTAGGAATGTGGGCACAATGTTCGCAAAAAAACCTTATCCTGCTTACATCCGGTGGGCAGAGATCGACAGCAAGTATGACTTTACCCGCTTTG
>CAZSHR010000218.1:0-2092 GCA_964606725.1 uncultured Coxiella sp. | reverse complement strand
TATGCGTAACAATCAAATCAGCTTGACAATCATCCATTATTTCCTCAATTCGTAATAACGGGAAATCGTGAGAAATCGGCACATACGGTATTCCAGTTTTTAAAATAGCTAACAACGTTACCACTAAATGATTATCACGATGCAGCATCACGGCAATTGGTCTGGAATTTGGATTGATTTCTATCAAGTGATAGGCCAATTGATTTGTGTATCCCTCCAATGTTTGGTAATCCATCGTATTTTCCGAACCACGCAAGGCAATACTTTTCGGATTCTGCTGCGCTAATTGAGCGATTTTTTCGATCAATAATGGTTTTCCGGCATAGTTGACAGCGATATTGCCCCATTCAAACAATATTTGATGCTGGAGATTAGGATTTAACAAGTTGAATGAACTAATTGATTGCTCAGGTTGTTTGGTAAGTGTTTCTAGTATCTGCTCTAGCTGTTTAACAAATTGTTTAGCAAAATCTTCATCAAATAACGCTTCTTGATAGTGCAGACGCAGCTCTAGGCCACCATCAATCCGCTCATATTCAAGGTTAAGCTGATAAATGCTTTCATGTGCTTTTTCTGGAATAGCTCGCACACACAAATCATCAAATTCAATCGATGTTTTTCCAATCCACGTTTCCGCCAAACCTATACTGAAAACTGACCTTATATCAATATCAAATTTTTCCTGGGTCAACGAAACAATCTCACTAAACGGGAAAAACTGATGCACCCGAGTATCAAGGCGCTGCTGACTAACTGACTTTACAACGGATTCGTAACTCATTTTGCTATGGCAGTCTAACACCATAGGCAGCAAATTAATAAAGCAGCCCATCGCCGAAAGCTGTGTTTTCTTTCGCAGATTCACTGGATAACAGACAATCACTTGTTCTCTATGCAAAAGCTGGTAAATCGCAATGGTATAAAGACTGCTGATCAAACAAAAAAGCGTAGTTCCGTAGCTATCAGCTAAATTCAATAGTTTTTGGTTAATTGATTTACTCCAGCTAAAGTAATGATAGTGACCGACTGTATCAGACTGAAATGGTAATGGCCGGTGTTGATCTTGATTGATAAGTTTGACTAAAGATTTCCAATAGCCTAAAGCTTCTTTCGTATTTTCTTCGTAAATCAAGGCCTCTTTTAACTTTTGCGGCTTGTAGTTCACTAAGTTTCCACGATATTTTTCGAGAACATAAGTGACAATGTATTTTTCTGTCAGCCCATCGCTAATAATGTGGTGAAAACACATGGCTAAGATATGTTTGTCCGATGCAAGTTTAGCAAGACCAATTCTGAAAAGTGGAGCATAACCCAAATTAAACTGATCAAGACAAATTGAATCAACAAAGTGATTGAGTTCATTGGTTTTTTGGGTGGATTTACTTAAGTTAATTTCCTCAACTTTGCAATCGAGATTTCGGTTAAGAATCTGTTTTAGTTGTCCATCCTCAAGAGAGAAATACGTTAGAAATATTTCATGATCTCGAATCAGATTATCCAACACTCTGAGCAAATGATTTTTACGGAATTTTCCCTTAAATTCTAGAAAAATCGACAAGTTATAAGCTTTGCTGGCTGGTCTAAGCTGGTTTTCTTTCCAAAATAACTCATGGTAGCGAGAGGTAGAGTAAATATTCATAAAGCATTCTTAAACTTAAGTGACAACCCATAGCATCCTTATTAAATTTTCCTAATGATTAGGCATCATAACAAAAAATATCGTATTGAAAAGCCTTTGCAACCCGCTATATGATTGTTTTCAATGACTCGTTTTGGCTTTTAGCCCAGTTATTATGCAAATAAATTTACGGAGTTTCTATAATGGAAAATATTTGCTATTATTTATATTTCAGCTAATAATCTGTTTTTCACAAAATATCAGGAGTACTACAGTATGACCAAATCACCATTAAAGATTTCCCTGGAAAGTTATGAGGCCCTCTGGGAAATATCAAAGAATCTATTGATTGTTATGTCAGAGCAATTAATTGTTCTTGATATAAATCCTATGGTAGAAAAGCTATTCAGTTGGGATAAAAGAACTGTTTTAAATCGTTCTTTTTCTGATTTACTAAAAAAAACACAAATCGAA
>CAZSHR010000217.1:0-2105 GCA_964606725.1 uncultured Coxiella sp. | reverse complement strand
GGTTGGCTCGTAAATAGTTTAAGTCATGTGTCCGGTTTAGTGTAGCCACTTCATTGACACATCAAAAACCCTCTCGACTTGACTAAAATCAGCTATCCCTCAACAACAAAAAAGACATCTTGTACAACCTGCATTATATCGCAACATCGACTCATCTCGCAAGTGTGCGAAAGCTTATCTGCCGGAAGTCTCTCAGTAAAGTTTCACATTTCAATTCTGAAACTGATTAACCATAAATTAACAACAACATTTTAATTTACTCATGTTTTCCTGATTTAACCGTCGTTCGTGATGGCTCATTTGGTCCCAGAGATTAGGATGATCAGTCAAAACAGGATGGTCTTCAGGTAATGCTTCCTGTAATGGAGATGATAAGGTCAGATAACGATTATCGATTCGCATCAAATAAATCGCATCAAATTCCTGGTGGTAGCACTGCTCCAATCGGAGATTTCCCGCAGAAGTCCACAAAGAAATCGGTTTACCTTTTAGTCGGCCAAGAATTCGCATCAAAGGAGCATTATTTTGTGCATCAGGTAAAACATGCTCAAAAATGACTGAGAGAAAATGCGGTCTTTCCCTGATCAGGGCCCTCATCATGCCATCTGGAATGGGATCAAGGGCATTTTCTGTTGCTAATTGATTCATTCTTTCCATACGATCGATAATTTCTCTGTTTTCTTCACCGACAAGGAGTCTATCAGGAGCAATGGTTAAACCAATTCTAACGACTTCATCCATATCAGCTGGCGTCTGCAACAGATAAGCGCATACTTTTTTATCGCTTAGCGCCAAAGCAGAAAACAGAGAGTCGTCGTTCGTATCTACGGAAAATACATAGCCATTTCCATTAATCGTTGAAAAACAAGTCGGAGACAATACACGTTCTTTTATACCCGCCAGCTTTGAAGAAAGACTAGATCTTAATATTAGTGGAATAGCCGTTATAATAGCAGAAACTGAGTTGACAAGAACATTTTTTACCGTGGTCTCGTGATCACTATCGTTTTCGTTTGGCAAAAAAAGCGCTAAAAAAACGTATCCCAAAAAAAATATCATCTGAGTAGCCGTAACGGAAACTGTAGAAATCTTGCAAGGCAATTCAGTCTGCAATACTCGACTCAATCCGGAAGCTTCCTCAACAAGATTTAACTGATTGACTTCTTCTTCCAATTGTTTGTAAGAAACATAAGTCGCTGCCAAGGTGGGCAATGTCGTAAATCCTAACGACAACCACTGATTTGTATCCTCATCAAGCTCTGCCTGGCTTACAGAAAGAAAATAGTTACCGCTTATAGCCACTATGATAAAAAACGCGGGCCAGATATTTTTTTTCACAATGCTGAAAAAGGCATTCTCTTTTCTCTGTAAGATCAAGTGATCCATATTTTGGTATTTAATCGCCAATACCCTTTTCATAGCGTGATGGTTATCAGGTGACCTCTGTCGACTAAGATGGGTATAATTCCACGCACTCCGCCCTTGCAGGTCTATTAAATTTATGTCGGCTTGGGCATTCATTAAAACCGAAAAACTTGTCAGATCATCATTTTCAATGGCAAGATGAAGTAGCGTTTTACCGTTAACATCTCGGATGTCTGGAAAAATGGGGGAGGCTGCTTCTCGGTTCGCAAGTAACTCCTCCATTCTGTTTTTATCGCGGTTTGTCTTGTGATTTTTTTCGACCAATTCAACCAGCTCAGCACATTCTCTGATGAAAACTTTTGTTCGGTCATTTCGTCCCTGATGGTTGTTTGAATAACTCAGGGGTGTATGACGCCCATGACGAACGCCGTAAAACGCTACACCCGCTTTGAGTGCTTGATAAGTCAGATTGATGCCGTATTGCAGAATGTCCTGCTCAATAATGTAGAAAATGAAAGGTGGACGCTCAGGAAGCCTCTGGTAATTATCGAAATGACGATTCAAACTTCTTCGTTCCTGATTCGTTATCTGATCAAGGCTTGGGAAAATATCTCTTCTTTGTCTCATTTTTTCATACTCATCAGTTTTTATCTGTTTATCTTTGATATCTCAACGTTGGTTTTCTATTGATCACCAAAGAGTATAAAGTGATTCACACTTTCTGTCTTTTAAAAAAAACA
>CAZSHR010000216.1:0-2110 GCA_964606725.1 uncultured Coxiella sp. | reverse complement strand
TAAAAAACATCCTAGATGATATCCCAGAGAAGATTGTCTGTACTGAAGCAGTTGATTAGGAGATAAATGCCATTGAATACCGCTTTTAAATGGCTGATATAAATATCTTAAGAGATTAAATCCGCCTTGTACAATAAGCTCTCTTGTTATTTTTAAAGTACTTTGAATTTCAAAGTAAATGTTTAAAAAAAAGGATTTGTTTTTTTTCATACTTCAGTTAATATACGTTCTTTAACTTCATACTTCTTTTATGAACCGCCTAACAATTTTTCTAATGCGCTAATGTGCTCTTGAAAGGCTTTTTTTCCTTGATCTGTGGCGATGTACTTCGTATTAGGTTTACGTCCTATAAAACTTTTTTCTACTTTAATAAAATGTTCTTTTTCCAGCGCTTTAGCATGACTGGCGAGATTACCGTCCGTCACGTCTAGTAATTCTTTAAGTGTTTTAAAATCAGCATGATCATTCACAACTAGAACAGACATGATACCCAGTCTTATACGATGGTCAAATGCTTTATTTAATTTACTAATTAATCCCATTAATGAAACTCAATCTATTTAAAGACAACTTCTGATAAGTACTACAACCACCCACCAAAAATCCTGATTATTCTTACTTCATAATTCATAACTCTGAAGTCATAACTTATAACTCTCAACTCTTATCATATTTATAATACATTACCGCTCCGTAAATAATATGACATAGGCCAAATCCGGCGGTCCAAAAATAGACCCCATAACCTATGTATTGCGTATTTATCAAACCCAAAACCGCACAAGTAATACCTAAATATCTTACAGTTCCTAGGGTATAAGGTGCCGCCTGAATACATGCTAGTCCATAAAATAATAACATTGCCGGCGCCACAAGACCTAGGTGCCGTTGCTCAATTAAAACTAATGTAAAAAGACCTCCTAGCGTAAGATGTATTAAGAAGTGTTTGGTCAGTCTTATGGATTGTGCATTCCAGATCTTTTGGCGATGTTTAAGAGCTTTTCGCTTAGTCAAAATAAAAGCCGTTATTACGGCCATAAGAAACACAATACCCGCCACTAGAATAATTTGCAAGCTCGGATTTTGATCCAGTGGAAGCTCAAATAAACGATCTAAAGTTTCTACCTGACCCAACTCACTCGCTCGTTTTAGGATGAAATGTCCCGTGATACCACCTATTAAAGCATAACATCCCGCCATAACACCACTCATTCCTGATAAAGAGATAAATCGAGTGGACTTGCTCATTAAAGAGCGTATCTCTTGTAAATCTTGAATATACTTTTGGTTATCCATATAAAGTACTTTGAATTACAAAGTAAAATGAAATATTTAAAATTCACAAGTTTTTTTCGCTTTCGCGAAAGCGTAGGTGACTCAATTCTAATTTTTGAAAAAAATTAATTATGGAAAACCCTCCATTTAGAAACAAATAAGATCCTTTCAGCAATTTAAAGCGGTACTATGAGTTTTTTCATTTTACCTTGAAAGTATTTACTCAATTTTATGAAAAGAATTGTCCAGCTTATACTTCTATTATTTATCACATTTGGGTCATTAAGGGCTCAAAACACATTCAATTTTACACCAGGGAGCACATCTGGTAACGCATGTGTTGAAACGGTTGCAGGTGTTACTATTTCTGTAAGCTCTCCTAGTGGTCTATTTGTTCCTAGAGATCCAAGTTCAGGTAATTTAGGGTCAGATAATGTTGCCATTCGTTCTGACTTTAGCGCAGTGTTCTTCATAGATGTCTCGTTTTCAACACCAGTCAATTTGTCTTCATTTTATATTCAAGAATTTGCAGGAGGCACTGTACGAACGTGGCAAGTGGATCGCACCGATGGAACAACTGGTCAATTGACGGAACTTAGCGCATACACTGGACAAAATCTCAATGTCAATTTTAATAATGTAACCAGCTTTAGAATACGTGACACTAACAGTTCTGGCTATTTTGCTTTTGTAGATAATTTTAATTTTTCTGCAGTAGTTCCCGCAACTCCAGAAGTAACCTTATCAGCTACATCATCAGCTATTGCAGAAAACGGAGGAACTAGTACTTTAACGGCAACAACAGATAGTGCGGTGAGTGCAGATGAGGATATTA
>CAZSHR010000215.1:0-2116 GCA_964606725.1 uncultured Coxiella sp. | reverse complement strand
ACGCCCATTTTGTAAGGTGTAAGCAACACTATTCAAATAATAACTTTCACTGGCCTGGGATCGGCCTGAGGGGGCATTACGCAAGAAACTTTGATAGTGTTTTAACAGTTGTGTCAATGCGACAGAGTTTTTTGCTGAAAAGGGAAAAAGCATATAACGTTCAGGCAAAGATGCGAATTCAGGTAAGTTATCGATATACTCCTCAAGTACCAAAAAAGCATTTGTGCCCCCCATGCCCAAGGCGTTAATGCCGGCTCTACGTGGTGTTGCGGTTTTTTCCCATAATTTCAACTCAGTGTTTACATAAAAAAGTTTATTATCAAAATGGATTTTTTTGTGTTCCACATCACAATGCAAACTTGGAACGAATTGCTGGTGCCGAATCATCTGAATGGTTTTAATTAATCCTGCCATTCCCGCAGCGGCATCAGCATGTCCAATATTAGATTTGACAGAGCCAATAGCACAACACGATTTCGCTTCATCATTTTTTTCAAATGCCGATGATAACGCCTGAATTTCCACCGGATCTCCCAACTTAGTTCCGGTGCCATGTGCTTCAACGTACTGTATAGTATCAGGCTTAATACCGGCTTTATTAATAGCCGTAGCAATACAATTCGCTTGTTGAACAACGCTGGGTGCTGTGTAACCTATTTTACGATTACCGTCATTATTGACGTGAAAACCCTTAATAATCGTCAAAATGTTATCACGATCAGCAATGGCATCTTGCAAACGTTTCAAAACAACGATACCAACACCCGCACTGGGAACAGTGCCAGCCGCATTATCAGCAAAAGGACGACAATGGCCATCGGGAGAAGTAATACCTTCCGCTTGATAAAGATAGCCGGAATGTTGAGGTTGCTTGATGGATATGGCGCCAGCAATTGCCATATCGCATTGACCCAATTGTAATTGCTGAGCGGCGGTAGTGACAACAACTAATCCGGTTGAACAGGCTGTATGAATATTAACACTAGCGCCAGTCAAGTTAAGTTTATAGGAAATCTTACTCGCTAAAAAAGCCTGGGTATTGTTAGCAACGGCTTTTTGAAAAGCATCAGCATCTTCTAAGTAGGAAGATACAGAACCTAATATGTTTTCAGCATAATAGGCGTTATCAGAACCGGCATACACCGCAATTGTTCCTGAATATTTATCAGGAGAATAACCGGCATTTTCCAAGGCCAGCCATGCTTGCTCCATGAAAACACGCTGTTGAGGATCCATAAGAAGCGCTTCTCTTGGACTAATCGAGAAAAAATCTGAGTCAAAATATTCCGCATTATTTAAAATCCCTTTTGCTTTGACGTAATTTGAGTTTTCAAGAAGTTTCTGACTAATGCCGACTTTTTCAAGCGCTTCATTGGAAAAAAATGTTATCCCCTCTTGAGAAGATTTGAGGTTTTCCCAAAATTGATTAAGATTATCCGCACCTGGAAACTGACCCGAAAATCCAATAACTGCAATTTCCTCTTCACTTGAAACAAAATTTTTCGACCCAGAATCCGTTTTTTGTTGTTTCTGATTTTGATCAAGAAAGTTGGCTAATTCTACAATCGATGGATAAGTGAAAAAATCAACAATATCAATCGATTGAGAAAATTCCTGATTAATTTTATTCTGGGCGCTAACAAGGAGCAAAGAGTGTACACCAAGATCAAATAGATTTCTTGAAACATCGCGAATACTAACATTTAACAAACGTTCAAAAATAGCTTTTAAACGTTCTACAATTGAGAAGTTTTCGTTATGAATTTTAATCCTGTGTTGTGAAAAAGTGCTGTGTACCATTTTTTCCAGTAGTACTTTTTTATCAATTTTTCCACTGATTGTCATAGGAAAATGATCAATAACCTGAAAAAATCGAGGAATCATGTAAGCAGGAAGCTTTTCTTTAAGGTACTGATGCAAACGATCTTCTTGGATTGGCGAATGATTTTCAGTCACCAAAAATGCAATAAGATAACCATCAGAAGCATTCTGATTAAGCAATACAACGGCTTGCAAAACAGATTTATATGAAGTTATTTGATGCTCAATTTCTCCTAGTTCAATGCGATAACCTCTTAGCTTAATTTGATCATCATTACGACCTTGAAACTCAATA
>CAZSHR010000214.1:0-2163 GCA_964606725.1 uncultured Coxiella sp. | reverse complement strand
TCATCTCAGCCTATGAATCTCGATTGGGATGTCAACGGTTAACGTTATTTCGTGCACGTTTCTTAGGTTATTAATAAAATTCAACAAATTATATACACAACGTTAGCGAAATAGTCAGCTTTATCCTTGCCGCATCACGGTGTGATTGAAAGCCGGAATCGAGATCAGTTTGGTTATCGGTTGAATCCACATTATTTTTTAGGCTCAGGCTAGCTGTGTTAGTTAGTGATTAATTTTTGGCGCCAACGAGGGATTTCTGCGGTATGTTGCTTCTTAACTGAGTTCTTTCCCATCTTACAAATTATTAGCTATAAATTAATCAATTCAAACAAAATTTTATGCTTCAGATTAATTTAGAGCCATTTAAAAAATGAAAAATCAATGATACTGTAATTTCAACATTGACAGCTTAATACTCTCGAGCTAACATATTGAAATCTTGTCAACCTTGGATCTTTTTCAAACAATGTTTTCTAGTCTAAAAGACATTGCAACAGTTTCTTCTGGTGTGAGTTTTCGTTCTCGAATTGAAAGCTCAGCTCACGGGAGTATGCGTGTTGTTCAGATGAAGGATCTGAGTGGCGATAGTGTGATTCACCTCAATAGAGCAATTCGCATACACCACATGAAGGTTGGCATGAATCAGTTTGCTCAATTTGGGGACATTGTATTTTGTTCTAGAAGGCGAACCTATACGGCTGCAATAATCGGAGAAAGTGTTAAAGACGTCATTGTTGCAGCACCGCTATTTTTAGTGCGCCCTGACAGGAAAAAAGTATTGCCTGAATACTTGCTTTGGTGGATGAGTCAGCCGGATACTCGTAACTACTTTGCTTCGCAATCAGAAACTAAGAGTGTCCAGATGATTAAAAAACAAACTCTTGAGCAGCTTGAGGTAAAGCTGCCTGATCTAGGAAAACAATATAAAATTTCAGAGATTTTTAAATTATCGCTGAAAGAGCAGAACTTTCTTGAGGAAATTAAACGTTACAAAGGATTATATATACAAAAGCTGTTAATGCAAATAGCTAAGATTAACTAGCGGAAAAAGCAATGGCAGATAAAATGATTAAGCAAGAAGATCTAAATATCGCTTTATGGCGAGTATCTGAGGTTTTTTTTGGTGTTATTGATGCAACAGAATGTAAAAATTACATTTTTGTAGCGTTTTTCTTGAAATATATTTCGGATATCTGGAAGTATCGCCTGAAGATTTATCGTGAAAAATATGGTGCTGATGAGACGTATTTATCTCGTAAGCTTAGCTTTGAGCGATTTATTTTACCTGAAGGAAGTAGTTTTTATGATCTCTATGAAAAGCGTCATCAAGATGATATTGGTTTTTTGATTAACGAGGCATTAGATAAGATTGAAAATGCTAATATAGTAAAGCTAAATGGTGTATTTAACAGTGTTGATTTTAACTCTGAGGCTAATTTTGGTCAGCTTAAACAACGTAATCATCTTCTCAAGATACTACTTGAAGGCTTTAATAATCCACATTTAGATATGAGTCCTTGTAACGTTTCACCAGAAATGATTAGTAATGCCTGCATCTATTTAATGGATCTTTTTAATTCTAATTTTGGTAGAAAAACTGGTGAGTTTTATACGCCGCATAAAATTTCGGAGTTAGTTGCCAGACTATGTAAACCAGAGAAGGGTGCATTGATTTGTGATCCCGCCTGTGGTTCAGGCGGCTTATTGATTGAGGCGGCGAGGTCAGTTGGCAGTCAAGATTACGCACTTTATGGTATGGAGATTAATCATAATGTATGGACATTATGTCACATGAATATGTTTCTACAGGGTGCTGATTCTTCCCGAATTGACTGGTGCAACGCATTGGCTGTACCGTCTTTGGTTGAAAAAAATGAGTTAATGAAATTTGATAACATTGTTTGTAACCCGCCTATTTCATTAGTGTGGGGTGCTCAAGAGGCTGAAATCGATCTTTACAAGCGTTTCTGGCGTGGTGTTCCGCCAAAATCCAAGAGTGATTACGCTTTTATTACTCATATGATCGAAGTTGCAGCAAAACGAAAAGGGCGTGTTAGTGTACTGGTGTCACACGGGGTTTTATTTCGTGGTAGTTTGGAAGGGCGTATTCGGGAGAAGTTGATTAGAGAGAATTTACTAGATGCTGTGATTGGTTTACCAGCT
>CAZSHR010000213.1:0-2175 GCA_964606725.1 uncultured Coxiella sp. | reverse complement strand
CCGACCAAGTGATTAACAGTCACCTGCTCTACCACTGAGCTACCGAGGAGCGTGGTCAGACACGTATACTAGTCGCCTAATCGATTTAGGTCAACTGCAAATTCTAGCTGTCCGACTATTAGTCTTTTTTATCACCAAACTTTGAAATTCATGTTGCCTGAACCTACCCAGCTGTTCTGTTTGAAGCTACAATTGACAAACTTGTTTGCGGTTTAAGTGAAAGGGTTTCTCTGAGAAAAATAATTTATAACTTGGAGAATTGTCAATAGTGAATAATCCTTAACACGCCTCATATGAGTTTTGATATGTCGGTTATACACAGCAAAAGATATTCCGAAGTTTTATAATGGCAAAATGAGACTTGACTATAAATATTTCAAAAAAAAATCTTGTGGCTGAGTGGGCGCTATGTTTTATCTCAAAAATTGACTTAAGCACTGCTTCTCGTGTGCTCGATGTTGGCTGTAGGGATGGAGTCATTTCTAGTCATTTAGCTTCTACTCACAAGTCAACAATTTTTTCGGCAATTGACCAAAATCTTCAAAAAATTCAAATCGCTAAAAATCATTATCAATTACCCAATCTAAGTTTTGAGCATGAAAACCCTGCTGGATTTAGGATAAATAACCAATACGACATTGTAACGAGCTTTAGCTGCTTACATTGGCAGACAAATAAACTCGCTGTATTAAAAAACATTTATTCAGCACTAAAACCTGGAGGTAAAGCCTACCTGCAATTTTTCGCTCAACATGGGCACCCTAAAAACGATAGATTTCTATATGAAACCGCCTACAGCCCAAAATGGAAACCTTATTTCAATCAATTTTCTCCCGCTTACTCTGAATCAAGTCTTGGTCAATTCATTAGTCTACTCAGCGCGGTTGGTTTTATTGTGCAACGAGCAGAATTTCAAAATTATCCCAGCAAATTTTCGCATCAAGATCAGCTAATCGAATGGTTAGGAACTTGGGCAACACATAAGCATAAGGTGCCAAAACATAAGCAAGAAATTTTTTTATCAGAAACTGTAGATAATTATTTAAACTGGCATTCTCTATCAAAAGCAAATTCCTTCTTCTATTATGAATATTTGCTAGAGATTACTTGCCAGAAGCCTGATGAAAAATCGGAAACTAAAACTGACTTTCATCAGTTATACCGATTTACAATTCGAGAACAATTTGTATTAAAACACTATTTACAAGGTAAGTCTGCCAAAGAAATTTCATCTATAGCACCTGTATCAGCAAAAACAGTTGAATTTCATCTCGCAAACATTAAGAAAAAATTAAACTGCGTTAGAAGATCTGATCTTTACAAATGCGCATTAAAATCTGGATTTATCGACTTAGTTTTTTCAAACGATTTCCCCTACAGCTAGTAAAATTCCTGGTATACTTGATTTTCTAAGCAATTAAGCTGACCTCAGTTAATCCATCAGGAGTGAAATCATGAAGCCTACTTTATTCTCACAACCCCCCGAGAAAAATCATCGCCCGCTAAAAGATATGGTCGCAGTTGCTATTGTCGATCATGTATCCGGCCCTCTGGCTGCCTCAGAGCTTGCCAAAAAGGGAGCAACCGTCTTCAAGATTGAGCCTGCAACAGGTGATCCTGCCAGAAAATATTTAATTCCTGAAATATTTTCACAGCTTAACCAAGGATTATTAAGTGTAACAATGGAAAATTCTATCTATAGAGACTTGTTATCAATTGCTCATGTTATTATTGACAATCGATCACCTCAGGCAAAATTTAAAGATGGAATCTTACAAGCTTTCCTCAAGTCACCAAATGGAAAAACTATTTATTGTTCAATTAGCGGTTATGGAGATGAGTATTCATCACCTGTGATGGATGTTATTGCTCAAGCAGCCAGTGGAATCTCTTATACCAATGCTGATTCAGAGGGAAAACCGCTTCAGGTCGGATATACACTTGCTGACATCAATGCGGGCAAAACTGCTGCAACTGAAATTTCAACGACCTGGCTTGCTACAAGACTTTATCCCGAAGAATATCCTGAGCTTATTCAATTAGAGGTAACTTTACTTGGAGAATTATTAAATCAACAATCAGGTCAAGTATTAACTGCCTTAAAAGCACGGGAATTAAATAAACCCGAAATCATAAGAAAAGGAAACCAAAATTTATTTTTATCGCCCTTTAGCT
>CAZSHR010000212.1:0-2177 GCA_964606725.1 uncultured Coxiella sp. | reverse complement strand
AGAATATTAGGCAACATTGACGAAAAAGCGGAGGGTACGGTGTTAACTTTAGCGCAATCACTTAAGCAAGAAGGGCAGCGTGAATTGATTTTTGAGATGACCAAAAACGGAGCTGATTTAGACACTCTCGCTAAATTCACAAGCCGAAAGCCGGAAGAAATTGAAAGACTTTTGAACAGAGAAAAGCAGGAAGAGACGGTTTAGTTGCCAGTTGAGAACTGCTTGATTTTTTCGTTGCAAATCAGCTGAGTTAGGTCTTGAAGGTACTTAACTCGGTCAGAGAGCGCTAATAGCTCCTTTTCTGTAATCTGGTAACTCGGTTTGTAGCGAGCATCCACGTAAGCTTTTCTTAGTAAGTTAAATAAGTGACAGTTCTCAGTGCTATCTAGAAGGAACGGCTCGCTGAGGCAACTATCCAGTAAATTCGCAAACTTTCTCAATACCTCAAAGTCATGCGTATTGGGCTTGTATCTCTTAAAGACCAACAAGACTGTACTGTAAAACTGCTCATCTGCCTATGAAGTGTTGACACATCAGCGAGCTTGATCACGATGAGCGATAACAATCGTTAAAAAATAATTAAATGACTTTATTACCACAAAAGAAATTTACAGGTTTTAAACTTTTCTGTAACATTTAGAGAATAATAATCAAGGAGCGTTCACTAAATAACTTCAGCGTTTGACACCTCAATAGGGGCTCATAGGCTAGAATGACTCGATCACAAAATGGTTGGAATATCTCAATATTTTTTTAATCATCATTCTACCTTCTAAACCCCTCCTGAGCGTGAAATAGAAAAGTTACTGAGTGAAGGTTCCTAAGCTTGTGAAAAAAATTGCTTTATTTTCAGGGTATTCAACATTGGCATAATCACTACGGGTGCGGTGTAATTGCCAAAACCGTGATTTGTTTCTTTGCCGGGCCATAATACCAAAAAATACGGTAAGCTGTGGGCGTATTATTTTCTGCATACGCTTCAAAAACTTCTTCATTGTTTGGGCCGATCAATGACGTATATTTATGAGTATTGAGGCTCGGATGACGAGGATTCGTTTCCAGATACCCTAATGCCTTTCTCACCGCTTTTAGTCGCTTTAAACAAGCAGGATTGTTCTCAAGCTCATTCAGATTTGCATCTGCCTGAGCCGTAAAAAGTAACGAAAACCGCATTATTCATCATCAATAAATTGGGTAAAGCTTCCTCGCTTGGTAACACGACCGGCAGCCGCATCTTTTAATCCGTTATACACCTGTTTTAAGGCTTTTTTATTATCAAATAGCCATTTCTCTTGCAACGGAATTTCCGTATAAGGCTCCAGAAGAATCTTGTGATCTTCAGTTTGAGTTACTGAAAAACCACTCACCCCAATAGCCAAATTACCCAAGGTAATTCTACCTTTAGAATCGGGTCTAACCATTCTTTTAGGAATCATACAGTTATCTCCAACGTTGCACACTTTTATGACACCACAATCATAGCCCAAAGTGGGGATTTTGTCAAGTGGGAATTGAGTTGTTAACGACTGATTCTTAGGTCATCAATGACTAAATTTTGGTGACTCTTGATCACTCTCTTCGACCAACAACGAAGCTTTCAATGACTGGAACTCGTTTCTTAAGTCACCGAGTAATTTCGCTACGATGATCTCAGGGCGAATCAAACCGGCAGCCTAACCACATTTAAATTGTCAGGAGTTCTAGCTCTTGCTGCGTTAATCTGATTTTGATTATTATCAATCGCAATAACCTTGCCATCACTTCCTACAAGGTCTGCAATTATTTGAGTCATAAATCCAAGACCGCAGCCAATATCGAGTACTTTCATGCCGGATGTTACACCATGCTTTTTCAAAAAATATTCTGTTTGCTCATTAAAGCTTTTCTCTAGAATTCCAAGGCTTTCTTGGCCTTGTTCGCCAATGCTATAGCAATATTTTTCAGTCATATTTTTCAAAGTGGCTGTTTATCCTGACAATTAATTTTTTAGTTGTTTCTAAATCTTGTAATTCAGGAAAATATTCCATAACTTTTGGATCTTGATTAATGGCAAGCATTGGTTGCAAACCATCACCATCCCAAGTTCTGAGTATTAATCTGTCAGTTTCTAATATTTTCATGTTATTAATCTTCCTCAACATCAGCATGAATTTTTGCTGGTTCTTCTAATATGGATA
>CAZSHR010000211.1:0-2190 GCA_964606725.1 uncultured Coxiella sp. | reverse complement strand
GTTAAATCAGCTCTTACAGCCGCTGGATTAATTAATTATCCAAACGAATCAACCAGAGAAATAGTATACGGAAAACTATATGACAATTATGATGAAAATCTGCACGATGAGATAGACAGAGACTCTGTTTCAGAAATTCTGAAGACTATAAAACGATTTCTTCAAAACCATGAAAACTTTGCAGATAAACCGAATCATACTAACGCCATTAAAGACATAGAAAGAGAATTCAAAAACCCATCAGAAGAAGAAAAGGAAAGAGAAAAAAATCGAGCATCAAGAGAAAAAATAAAACAATATACAAATTCTAACAATGCAAATAGAGATCACACAGAAAGGAGTAATAACCCAAATAACGAAAAATTAAATACCAGAATAATAACGGAAGATAAAAAAACACCCTCACACATGCAATCAACTTATTCAGGAGAGAATAGCAATAGTAATACGCGGCCAACAGACACTAGTGAGTATTCAACTAATACTAGCGTGCAATCAAAAAAACGTATTGCTAAAAAAGGAGAGAAAATTTCTGCAACAGAAGAAAAAATAAAGCCAGAAGAACTGAGAAGAAAGACGATTCTACTTAGTCATTCGGATTTTACACACAGAAATAATATCGAACTGACAGAAAAAGAGCTTCTAGACTTGTTAGATAGAACTTTGACATTTGCAACGGAATTACCAGATATTAACAATACCTCAAAAACCTACTACAAAGATAAATTTTTTAAAGAATTCCTCAAGCAAAGTAATAATCGACCAATAAAAAATGCTTTAGAAAAAGATAGAAGAATTAAAGATAATATAAATCACGAGAGAATTATAACAAAAAACAGTAACCTTGAAGATGATATTAACTACAATGCACTATATCAGAATTACAATCCTGAACAGCATAAAGATATCAGCAATGATGCCATTTCTTTGATATTAGATGAGCTGGAATTTGCGCTATGGTGCGAATTACCAAAAAATATACAAGAAGAGTTTGTAACAAAAAACCCAAGATTATTTAAAATAGAAAACATACCATTTGAAAAAAAACAGAAATCCGAAGAGAAACAAGCCAAACTAGATGAAGAAGAAAGAAAAAAAATCAAACGTCAAAAAACACTTGAAAATAGCCAAACCAGTGCTTACAAAAAGAGCGATTCTCAACCGAAACATACTAATTTTTATACTAACGACACAGAGAAAGAAACACCAGAACTTACAAAAGAATTTCTTATTTTTGAAAGAAAAGATTTCATAGCAGACAGCCAAATAATATCAGATGAAGAATTTTCAGATCTACATCTAAAAACTCTCAAGTTTTACAACGAAATTTTCCCTGATAAGTATGCTAGCGATGGCATTTATAAAAATAAACTTACTTCATTTTTAAAAGAAAATAAGCCACTGCTAGCCGCTTTAGAAAAGAAAAAACGGCGCATTAATCTTAGAAAGAAAGACCAGCAAATTATTGATGGAGAAAATATTAACTATCTTAATTTGTATAGAAACTATAATCCCGAAATACACAGTTTGATCGATAAAATATCTGTTGAATTTATACTTGACCAGCTAATTAAGTACATACCTCACCATATACCCAGAAAAGAAAATGAAACGCTTAAGGACTGGGAAAGCCGTCTTTACAAATCACCATATGAACCTGAAAAAATAAACAGAGCTAAACAAGCTTATGCAGATAAAAGTAAAAACGAAACACCTAATGATCGGAAAACTCATTTTCGAAAAGCAAGCCTTGAATTTAAAAGAAATATTCTTCTAAAAACAAAAAATGGATCCGAAGAAAAAAAGAAGACTAAAAAATCCAGCACAGTAGACACCCCAGAAGAAGGTAATCGAAGAAAACGACGCCTTTTTGATTATTTAGATCTTGAAATAAATCCTGATTCTGACCTTTCAAGATATATTTCAAAACCGGGATCAACCCTGAGAAAATCTCGCGAAAATCCCACTAAAAGCTCAACTCCAGCAGATCAAAAAGAGAATAAGAAATATACAGCTCAAGAAGCCAATAGCGCTAAAGGTGACGGTTCACGCTCTTTTCAGCCTTCTGTCACATCAAGCAAACAAAGCTCACCAAATAGAAATAAAACAACCAAGAAAAAACCAGATACAATTCAAGCAAAACCTGCTAGCGAAAAAGATGGGTCTAAAAAAGTAAGATGTAAACCTTAC
>CAZSHR010000210.1:0-2209 GCA_964606725.1 uncultured Coxiella sp. | reverse complement strand
AAATAATCTTGCTTATCTTATTTATACCTCAGGCTCAACCGGAAAGCCGAAAGGCGTCAAAATTTCTCACGGGGCATTAAGCAATTTTCTTTATGCCATGACAGATCTATTAAAAATTGATACTAATGATCGTGTTCTTTTTGCTACTCATCCCATTTTTGATATTGCTGGACTTGAGATCTACTTGCCGCTGATTAATGGTGGGAGTTGTTTGATTGCCAGTGAAACTGCGGCGTATCAACCGGCTCATTTGCTGAATTTTATCACGACTCATAAACCATCAGTTATGCAAATGACGCCGGAAAGGTGGCGTTTGCTGATTGATCATGGTTGGCGAAAGCAGTATCCACTTAAGGTGATTTGTGGTGGCGAAGCGCTTAGTCCTGAACTTGCTGGGCAGCTATTGGAAAAATCCCAGAGTTTCTGGAATTGCTATGGTCCAACTGAAACCACGATCTGGTCCACAGCTTTTTTTATTGATAAACCCATTGAAACTAATCAAGTGCCGATTGGTAAACCAATTGCCAATACTTGCGTTTTTGTATTGGATGAAAAGCAACAGCCCGTTTTACCCAATCAAATTGGTGAGTTATACATCGGTGGTAGTAGCTTAAGTCAAGGCTACTTGAACAGAGAAAGCTTGAATCAACAAAGGTTTGTTAATCTATCTTTGCCGATGAAAAAAGAAGCGATAAGATTATATCGCACTGGTGATCAGGTAAAATGGTTGGATAATGGAGATCTGATTTATATTGATCGCATGGATAATCAGGTTAAATATCATGGCTATCGCATTGAGTTAGGAGAAATTGAATATCATTTGGAAAAACACCCAGCTGTTGCGCGAGCAATCTGCTTAAAGCATGATAATCAATTACGGCTTTATTACAAGTGTAAGTCTGATCGTACTATCAAAGAAAAAGTATTGCAGCAGTTTTTATCAAAAAAAATACCTCCTTATATGATGCCGCAGATTTTTATACCAGTCAAAAAAATTCCGCTAACTCACAGCGGGAAAGTAGACAGATTTGCATTAAAAGCACTTTCAGTTTCTCGCTCAAAATTTGAAACAGTTTGCAAAACTGCAACAGAGAAAGTGATTGCTGAAATCTGGCAACAGCAGCTTGATTGTGAGAAAGTCAGTGTTAACGACAATTTTTTTCAACTTGGTGGTCATTCGATTATTGCGATTAATATTGCTTTGGAAATTAGTCATCTATTCAATATCGATTTTCAAGCACACAAAGTTCTTGAATGTGTCGATTTAAAGCAATTGGCTGAATGGGTAGATAGTTTTAAAGTCAATCAACAAGCTTCCATTAAGTTTGGTGAAACGGTACCGGCCGTTTTGTCTGCGGAGCAGCAGCGCTTCTGGTTTCTGGAGCAGCTTGCTGGCGATAATTTGAGTTCTTATTTAATTCTGTTTGTTTGGCGTTTAAGCGGTGTTATTCAGGAAAATCTTTTGTCAAAAGCCATCAATCAGGTAGTAAAAAATCATGATATTCTAAGAACCGTTTATCGATTAGAAGAATCAGAAATAAAACCGATTATTTTGCCAAATTATGACTGTCAATTACTAACTCGCTCGGCATGTATACAAGAAATTGATTTTTTACTGGAAAAAGAGCTAAGACATAAGTTTAATTTTGAAGAGCAGCCGCCTTTTCGATTTTCGTTGGTTGATCTTAGAGAGAATCAGCATTTATTTCTGGTAAATTTTCATCACATTTGTGCAGATCAGAAAAGTATTCAGTTGTTAATCAGCGAGTTATCCATATGTTATCATATGCTTTGCCAGAAACGCCAACTAAAACAGCAAGCAGGCTCTGATCGGTATACCGATTTTTCAAATTGGCAGGAAAATTATTGGAATGCTTCTGAAACACAGAAAGCCATTAATTTTTGGCAATCGCGTTTGTCGGGTTATCGATCAATGGAATTGCCTTATGATTTTATCGTGGAATCTCCTGTTAATTCCGGTGACTGCTTTTATTTTAATATTGATCAGTCATTGGCAAAATCTATACATCAGTTAAATAAAAAAACAAAGACAACACTGTTTACAGTATTTAGTGCGGTACTTTATGTTCTGCTGAATCGTTACACTCAGCAAAAAGACTTGTTGATTGCCAGTACTGCGACTTACAGAACCAGTCGCAAATTGAATAAAATGCTGGGTTGTTTGGTTAATACAATTTTGATGCGGTTT
>CAZSHR010000209.1:0-2219 GCA_964606725.1 uncultured Coxiella sp. | reverse complement strand
ATCCAAGACGACTTTGTACGGTACGCCACTCTATCATACTTAATCTGTTAGTAATGGATGGAATAGAAGTTAGTGATGTTAGGGAAAAAATCATCAATGCTAGAATACCTGACAACATTGACCAGGTGCCGCTGTCAGTCATTTCCGATTTACCTGATTCGTCAGTAGTAAAAAAATGTCGCTGGTAAACGTTACTAAACAGCAGCAGGGAAGTAAGCGTATGTGTAACGGCTAAAAACATACCTGACAAACCGTGCTGTTTTCTACTATTGAGGCAACGAATGAGGTAGCGATCATTTTGTTGTGACAAAGGTTTACCCGTCAGCTTCATCTTGATATTGGCGATTGCGCCTGCACCATATACCAGTGCAAAATTAGTAATGGCTGTCCAGCACACAGCTGCATTAAATAACTTGAGTTCATCACGGTGCCACGGATGACCTTTATTCACGTTATGATCAAAAATTTTGTAGGTCAGTGTTGCCAGAAAAGTGAGTCCAGTTAACAAGAGCGGGCCATGCCAGCGTTCAAAATTGGAAAAACTCTGTTTCTCAACATCCCTGCTTGCTGCTAAATTTGGCACGCTCTGAGATGGAATACCCAATGTTGATAAGATGTTTGAGACTTTTGCTAGTGCCGTCATGTTGTCACTTAACAAAAGTGTTTGCTTAACAAGCTCAGTAATCGAGTAGCGATCATGCAACACTGAAAGGACATGAAAATTATTTAGTGCTTTCACTACTGTTGCACCGTTATTTTTATCATTAAATAATTGTTGTAAAGCAAGCGCATTCCCCACTTGATTAGAGCAGTCAATCACGATTTTGTTATCGAATATTTTTTCGATTATCTTTTTTTTGGCAAAGTCCAGAACACAATCAGCAGGTAGTGCCAACAGTATCATGTCGATTTCTGACTGGATCGTATCTTTATTGTAAGCCTCAATTTGCCTATCAGAAAAATATTGACCTATTTTATCCGCTGAATTGGACATGACTCTAAGATTAAAGCAACGATCACCTGAGTATAGTTTATAGAGCTTGCAAATCGCTTGCGTCATATGTCCTGTACCCAAAATTAAAAGTCGCGTTTCTTCTGAATTAATGGTGTAGTTAAGCATTTTTATCCTCTCTTAAATGGATTATTTTTTAAGATGCGTTTTGCATCAAGTCATCGCTAAGCTAATTGATAATGAGAATCATTGTCAATAGAAAATAAGAATCATTCTCAATTAAAGTGCGATAGCTTATTTTCAAATATTAAAATTTAATTAAAATTGCTTTTTTAGTCAATTTTCTGACCAGAATACTGAGCTTAAGTGTGGCAACGGCTGATCGGCTGCTAAAAGCAGAACGGAGATCACAATCAGCCAATAAGGGCACCATTACAATCCAACCACGAGCCTGATTAAAAAACAAATTAAGGTAGGGACTTTTGCTGATAGGAATGCTGTGATCCCTGGAGTTCTGGAAGGAGATTGAGTTGAGGGAAATTTTTTAAATACATTTATGCATTTTCGGGTTGCAACCCCATTTGGAACTTATGGAGATTGCTCAACCCTGTGTCAAACTAACAGTATCAAGATATAGTTCTTCTTGAGTGCCACTTGCAAATTTGATCTTTTTGTTTGATTTTTTCTTTGTTTCTTGAGCACTCCTCTTTTTCTCATTTTTATCACTGTTATTTTTTAATATAAATCGTTCTACATGATCACAAATTTGTGTTAACAACTCTTTTGACATTTCTGTTATAAAATCAAAATACTCATCTTTGAATTTATTTGGAAATTCTATATCGCAAACATTTTCAATGTAGTTTTTTATTTTCTGCTCATTTCTTGAAAAGAAATAGTGGGCCACTTTTAAAGCTTCAGGAGCAATTAAAGAATGAATATAATTCCCTGCACAAACATTTTTCAGATCATCAAGAGCATGTTTTTTATATTCCAATTTATTAAAATGATTTATAATATGATCAACGCGATCGATTAATAGCTCTATTGGCTCTTTGATTTGCTCATAGGTAAAATATTTTTCATATTTAACTGTATAAGTCAACAAAACGACTTCAGTATATTTATTCTTAGAAAGATTATTTGGGTATATCGTATTCATTTATCGTCTACCTGAAAAATTGATACCTGATTTTTTAGCCCTCTCATCTTCCGATAACATTGTAAACTTATTAAAATCAGCGTAATTGCTGATTGACTCCTTCAA
>CAZSHR010000208.1:0-2228 GCA_964606725.1 uncultured Coxiella sp. | reverse complement strand
AACAACCAAACCAGCCTGCACCGACAATGGCAACATTTTGCGAATCTTGTCTCATTTGCTACTCTCCCCAATCTAAAGTGAAGCTAATCCCGATTTACAAGCAAAGCCAACCTTAAAAATACACCATGTCAGGCGCGCACAGTCTATTCAGATTGAGGGGGGGTGTCTAGCAATCAATATTACTTTATCTAGATTTAATAAATCTTTAATTTTTATGATGGTTTTTCATTTGTCATTTTATTAAAGTCCGTGTAAAACTCTTCGGCTGCTTCATTAAGTTTTTGGCAAGACTCTTCAATGGCTCGAGCACATACGTTTTCTTTTCTTAATTCGTTATGTAACTTATCTGCAAAACGCTGGAGTTTAGGGACGCCACAATACGCAAATCCACCACGAATTTTATGAATTTTGTCGAACAACTTTTCGTAGTTTTTGGATTTGCAATTTTTTTCGATTTCTGCGATGTCATTTGGTAATTGTTTCGACAGTGATTTAAGTAAATCCAAAGCAGCCTCTTTGTCGCCGGATGTAAATTGCGCCCCTAGGTTAAGATCGATATTTAAAAAACAAGATAATTCGGGTGAATTTTCTTTGTTTTGATGCTTTTGGGTAAGCCAACGGTTCGTAATAGACTCGGCAAGTTCAATTGTTAGTGGTTTAGTAAATATGTCATCCACTCCGTTAATGACGCAATTGTCCTTCTGGGTATGGGCAGCATGGGCAGTTAATACGATAATTGGCACTGAAGCGTTATCATTATCTTTTAGCTGACGGATTCTTCTGGTTACTTCGAAACCATCTCCATCAGGAAGCCCGATATCCATAAAAATCAATTGGTAGTTTTCCTGATTAACACAATCCAGTGCCTCTGTTGCTGATTTTGCGATATCAACTTGGCAGTTCAGTTTGACTAAAATGTTTTCGGCTGATTTTGCAGCAATCCTATTATCTTCGACAACAAGAATTCTGCCTGAAGTTTGATTTTGGTTTATTTGTTCAACTAAGTTATGAATTAAGGTTCGTTTAGGCCTTGTGTCCGTTATTTTTTGAGGAGTGGTGTAAAATTTGGTGTTTCTTTGTTGACTTTTTTCACTTGACGCGACTTTAAAAGGCAATTCGACAATAAAGCATGATCCTTTTCCAACTTCGCTATTGACAGAAATAGAACCATTTAAGTTATGAATCATCTCTTTAACCGAATAGAGACCCAAGCCCGAGCCTTTGTAAATACCCTGATAAGATGAAGTCAGGCGAGTGAATTTATCGAAAATGACAGATAATTTTTCCTCCGGTATTCCCATTCCAGTGTCTTCAATAACAAAACTGATTTTGGCAAATCCATTCTTTTCTTCAACAAGTGAAAGGATGATGGCTACGTGTCCTTGGGAAGTAAATTTAATAGCGTTGCCAATCAGATTAAGCAGTATGCGATCCAGTGATATTTTTTTACCAATAAATTTCAATGGAACATTGGGGGCAATATCAGCGTAAAGCTTAATCCCTTTATCCTTAGCTGCTGCTAGCAGCATTGTTACATTATGATCAATAATTTTTTGCAAGTTGAATTCACCGTCTGGTTCACCAACTTCTTTTGTTTCTATACGAGCAACATCAATGACTTCGTTGAGTAAAGTGAGCAGTTCATTTGTGCAACCTTCTAACAGGGCAGCATTTTCTTTGCTCTCATCATCTAATGCGTTTTCTTTGAAAAGCTGTATCAAACCTAGCATTCCGGTAATCGGTGTTCGTATGTCATGAGACATGTTAGCGATAAACTCATCTTTTGTTTCGATTGCAATTTTTGCTTGACTATTAGCTTTTTCCAGCTCTTTTTGGGTGTTTCTCAACTCAGTAATATTTGAGTAAATACCTAAAATTCCTGTAATTTCATTATCCCGATAAAGAGGGACTTTGCTGGTTAATAAATATTCTTTTCGTCCATCTGGAAAAATCTGTTCTTCTTCAATATTCAATTTAGCTTTGCCAGTTTCCATAACTTCTCTATCGTCTTTGCGATAAGCACTGCTATTTTTCTTATCAATTGGAAGATCATAATCATTTTTTCCAATTACATCTTTGGGTGATGAAAGCCCTAGTGATTTTGCAAAAGCCTCATTGCAACCCATATAAATGCCTTCGCAGTTTTTCCAAAAAACGTAGGAAGGTAGTTGTCTTAGTAATTCCTCAAGTTCATTTTTCGACAAAGGTTTTTGTTTGCTTGGATGATT
>CAZSHR010000207.1:843-2236 GCA_964606725.1 uncultured Coxiella sp. | reverse complement strand
GCAGGGTTATAATCGTAAAATGGGCGCAAGGCCATTAGCACGCTTGATTCAAGATAAGCTTAAGTTGCCGCTCGCCACTGAAATATTATATGGTAAGCTTGCGAGTGGTAGTAAAAAAGTCCATATTCGCGTTAATCACGATGAATTAACTGTTGAGGTGTGATAGCGCATCCTCTTTGCCAAAAGGGGTGACAACTTGAGTTGTTGGCGCTATTTGAGCGTTTTGCTGTCAATCTCCCCATCACGCCTTCGGCGTGTCAATTCCCTTTCGCTAAAGAGAGTGATATTTGAGCAGCACGTTGTCTATATTATTGCGTTTCTTCAGGTGGCTTTTTCTTAGCCGAGCGGAAGATGATTCTACCGCGCGTTAAGTCATAAGGAGTTAGTTCAACGGTTACTTTATCGCCAGTTAAAATACGAATGTAGTTTTTACGCATCCGGCCGGAAATATGGGCTTTTACCACGTGGTCGTTCTCAAGTTTTACGCGGAAGGTCGTGTTAGGTAAGCTTTCTAAAACAACACCTTCCATCTCAATTGAATCTTCTTTTGCCATTCGGCATATTCCTCTTACGTTAAAATAGCTTCTTATGGTGCCGTAAATACTTAGTTTTATCAAGTATCCATAGCATCCAAATACTTTTCCGCATCAAGGGCAGCCATGCAGCCTGCTCCAGCAGACGTGACTGCTTGTCGGTAGATGCTGTCTGCAACATCACCTGCTGCAAAAACCCCTGGGACGCTGGTTTGAGTGGCATTGCCACTTAAGCCAGCATTGACTTTCAAGTATCCCTGTTCGTCCATGTCCAGTTGCCCTTTAAAAATAGCGGTATTGGGATCATGTCCAATGGCAATAAACACACCATCTAGTTCAAGCTGTTTTTGAATTTTTGTTTTAACGTGCTCAAGACGAATACCGCTGACTCCACGTTCAGTGCCAAGTATTTCTTGTAAGACTTGGTTCCACTCGATAGTGATATTGCCGTTTTTTGATTTGTCGATTAAGCGTTTAGCCAGCATTTTTTCAGCGCGAAATTGATCACGCCGATGCACAATAGTGACTTCTGCGGCAATATTTGATAAGTAAAGTGCTTCTTCAACCGCAGTATTGCCGCCACCGATCACCGCAACTTTTTTATTGCGGTAGAAAAAACCATCACAAGTTGCGCAGGCAGAGACACCTTTGCCCATAAAAGCTTTTTCTGAGGGCAAGCCAAGATAACGGGCTGATGCGCCCGTGGCAATGATTAAGGCATCACAGCGGTATTCATCGTATTCACCTTTGAGTATAAAAGTTTCACCTGGTTTTACCTGACTTGCTGAGATTTGATCGAAGATTATATCGGTGTTAAAGCGCTCAGCGTGTTTTTTCATACGCTCCATCAGTTGTGGGCC
>CAZSHR010000207.1:0-833 GCA_964606725.1 uncultured Coxiella sp. | reverse complement strand
TGCAATCCTTCAACGTCACCAGGCCAGTTATCGACATCAGTCGTTGTCATGAGTTGGCCACCTTCTTGCAGACCAGTTATCATCAGTGGTTTGAGATTAGCACGTGCCGCGTAAACCGATGCAGTATAACCTGCGGGGCCTGAACCTAGAATGATTAATGGAGAATATTTGCTCATTTGCTTGCCTTGTTTTGTATTGTAAGAACCCCTATGTTACCGATAATGCACATCATTGCGCAATCATTAATGAAAAATCTTAATTTAACCCCAGTTCGGACTTTTTAATCAGCAACAATTTAGGTGGATGACTTAATAAGCACTCACGTATTTAATGCTTGTTCTGGTGTTGCGTTGTTTAACGCTAACCTATTGTCAAGGTATTCCAGTACATCCTATATCGCTCTGTTCTTGTGTCTGTGCTGACGCAAGCACGGTTGCCAAGGGGTTGGCGTTAAACAACGCAACACGCAAACCAGTATCATTCTTATCAATTTAATGAAAAAGTGCTGCTTAAGTTGATGGCAGTAGTCTTTTTTGTATTGAGATTGAGTGTATTTAGCTGATAATCTTTTTAATTTGCTCAATAGCGCAACGCCAATTCATGGCGATAATATTACCTTTAATACTAATGGGTCGTTCAACTCTGCAAATGACTAGTGGTTCAGATAAGCAATCGTATTCCTCACGAAAGCTTTGTAAATGCTTCGCATCATCTTGTATAGGGTTTTTGGTGTATTTTACTTCTATTGCTAAAAACTGACGATTATATTCAATCACATAATCAACTTCAGGCCCATTGTGGTCTTTCCAATAACGTAGTTTTGCCTGTGGTGC
>CAZSHR010000206.1:0-2236 GCA_964606725.1 uncultured Coxiella sp. | reverse complement strand
ATGAAAGTAACTATTTTCGGGTATTCAAGTTAGGTTTTCATCGAACTGACGTTATACATAGTATTCCGCAGGACTCAAACTAGGGCGCGGTTAAGACGATTTCGCCCGCTGTCCTCACCTTTTGCTGCCACGGTCGCCGCGGCTCATTTCCTGACTCACGCACGGATGATCACACTTCGTGTCTGATTATCCGCGTCTGGACAGCGCTGCTCAGGTTGCGCCAGCGTAACGCTCTCTCGTCTTAACCGCGCCCTAGCCTGAGTCCTGCGAAACTGCTGTTCGATTTTAAACAGACCCTAATAGGTAAGATACAAGATCACCTCCATTACTGCCGATTCAATGCTTAAGTTCGCGCTGCAATTAGCCACTTGTAGAGAGGAACACAAAAAATATCAATACCATCAATACAAAACTGCCGTTCAGTCTCATTGGTAATAATTTTACCCTGTTTAAGACCAAAAATCTGGCAAGCCTCAAGCAATCCTCTGACTTCTCGTTTCAAAGTAGCTTGCTCATCAAGTTGATAAGCAACTTGTATTGCCTCTTTAATTTTCAAACCTTGCTGGACAATAAAATCACACTCATATTTTTCCTTGAAAAAAAAGACTATCGCATCACGCCGTACTAACTCCTGAAAAACAAGGTGCTCAATCAATCTCCCTGACCCTTTTGAAAAACGATAAGTGACAGCATTCAACAAACCTGTGTCAATAATATAAGCTTTTCTTTCGGCCAGCTCCTGATTAACAATGGTAGGTGAATACTTCCTCAACACCAGTGTCATAAAAATATTCTCAGCCATAGAAAAATAATCATAGAGCTTTTGCCTTGACAATTTCTGACCTGAAGATTTAATCTCATTAAATAGCTTATTAACTGAGATTGTTTTGCCAGAACTGGCAAAAAGTCGCTTTAAAAAGTATTTTAATAAGAAAGCTTGATTCACATCGTATCGTTCAATCATATCCCGATACATCATTGTGTTAAAATACTCTTGCAGAGTTTTTACTTTTAAATCATTATCAAAGTCAATTAATTCCGGAAATCCACCATATTCAAGATAAATTTCTAAATTATTGAGCAATCTAGGTAAATCTCTTCTACTATTGATAGTTAACGAAACTTTTTTAAATCGACAATACTCAACAAAAGACAATGGTAGCAAACGGTAAGATAAAGCACGCCCTCGCAAACTACTGGCAATCTCACTGCTTAATAGTTTAGCATTAGAACCACTAATAAAAATATGCTGGCTTATCGAGTCGTATAATCTTCTAACAAACTTATCCCAACCATCAATAATTTGAATTTCGTCAAAAAAGAAATAGCAATCTTGCAATGACGCATCAGGATAAAGTGTCAGGTAAGCTTGTAAGATTAAATCTAACTCTAGCACTGAAAAATTTAACCGCTCATCCTCAAAGTTGATGTAAATTATTTGAGAAAGTGAAACACCGTCAGCTAACAAGTAGTGCATCAAATTGAAAAGCTGTGCCGTTTTACCACTACGCCTGGGCCCAATAATAGTGACTACTTTTTTTACAGAAAGAGGGATTTCAATATCTCTTTGAAAATACTCAGGAATCTCCTCCTGATGGAAGGTGGCGATAATTGACTTGATGATTTCTTTATTCATAATAAGGAAATTATATCATAAATCTTCCTTTTTTAAAGGAAGATTTTAGGAAAATCTTCTTTATTTTGATTTTGATAGGAGTTTGGCAAGGATCAGACTAGGGCGCGGTTAAGACGAGAGAGCCTTACGCTGGCGCAACCTGAGCAGTGCTGTCCAGGCACGGAAATCAGACACAAAGTCTGATTAAGCTGCGCATGAGTCAGGAAATGAGCCGCGGTGACCGTGGCGGGACAAGCAGCGCAAGGTGAGCACAGCGGGCGAAATCGTCTTACCCGCGCCCCGCCTCATCCCTGCTAAACTCCTGTTTGATAAAGGATTAAGCTGTCTTGCTTGCTATTCTGTAAAATAAGCCCTAGCCTCCACAACATCTCGTTTTATCTGCGCAACCAGTTCTTCAAAATGCTCATAGCGCTTCTCATCGCGCAATTTGCTTAAAAAAAGTACTTCTATGCTGGCCCCATAAAGCGAATAGTCAAAATCAAACAAATGCACTTCCAATAGCACACGATCACCATGAAAGGTGGGACGTTTACCCACATTGGCCACACCATTGAAAGTTTCTCCACGCCATTTCATTTGAACCACAAAAACACCAGTAAA
>CAZSHR010000205.1:0-2244 GCA_964606725.1 uncultured Coxiella sp. | reverse complement strand
TTGAAAATTTTCTCATTATAACACTTGCAAAGGAGAGAATACAAACAGCTTGAATACTTTGGTAGTTTATTTTTAATGCACTTAACTTCGCGTTTTACCACTCGTAACTCTTGAAATAGATTGAAGTTTCTCTCTCTTAAATCATAAAAAATTAAGGCATGCTTCGGTGTTATAGCAATCAAATATAATTTTTAATAATTTCTTAATGGTTTTGTCGTATAATTCAAAATATACATATTTTAAGGTTGTTAGCCATGATCAAAAATAGTGATAAGAACTTGAAGAATAAAAGAAAACCTATTGGTGCACTTCCCAAAAAGAATCCAGAACTCCCAACAGCAAAACCCAAGGGTAGTAAAAGTCAAAAAGTATCTATTCCATTTACTGAACAAGGTAGACTGACAGAAGAAAACCAAATGGAGCCAATTAAAAAGACAGATGCCCAACCTACTCGTTGGATTATTCATCCAGGCTACCTTGCTGGTGACACTTGGCATATTGGAGCAGCAATGTTAGCTGACAGCAGTATTCACTTAATTATTGTAACCGAAACTGTAATCTATAGCTTTTTTAAGCAATGCAAAGAGGATACCCTTGGACTTGTATTCCCGCTGAATTTTATCCAGAGCTCTCTTAATCAAAAAATACAAGAAGCCGATGAACAGGCAAAAAATGTTACAGCAGAAGATAGAGGAGACAATAAACATATTGCAACCAAAAAGGATTTAGCGAACCACACACTTTGGAATTGGCAAAATGTGACGGCGTTAATTGAACTACTGCATCAATCAAAAATACCCAATGACAGATATACTCTGATTGGTGGGTTAGAGAATTGGAATAAAATTGATGACGGTCAACGTGTGGCGAGGGAATGTGTGGAACAATCCGTAATTATTAAGTCACTCAAAAAAAATGATTACGTTGCTTTAACTACCGCTTCGACTTCTGCTATTGCGAAATATCTCTATGAAAAAAAAGAAGAAGCATGGAAAAATTTAAGAAATAATTTGTCGCCTTTGAATACTGGATTAGATACCGCCAAAGAAAGAATCTGCAAAATTATCAACCAGATATATAATGCAGAAAAAAAGACAGATGAAATGGCAAATATTTACCACACAGATTTTCAAGGAGATTATTCTGTTCTTCTTGTATTACTTAGAACAGCAAAAGAAAATGTAAAACATAATACTAGTGTCGAGCTGGTATCACAAATCTTAGAGGTTGTTACGAAGCACAATAACGCTGAGGATCAATCGATAAAATATCGCGTACTACTTATCGCTTACAAAAAAGATAAAATCACAAGTTCCGGCAGCAACGCTTATGAAACTATTGATATTAATGAACAGTATATAAAATGGAATAAATATGTTCAATCTGGCGTTTTACTCGGGCACTTAAATCTTTATACTTTTTTGGAAAGCATAGATGGTCGTTCATATCCTAAGCTTAGTGATAGATCGTTGATTACCGAGTTTTGGCGCGAGGTGGCCACGCACTCTAAAACTGGCGGGTTAATTGGTGGGCGTAGTGGCTCTTTTGATATTGCTGCTTTTATGGGTGTTCATCCAGCTTTTTGTTTTGATTACGCCGAAGAAAAAAATCACGCAAGCAGC
Source organism: uncultured Coxiella sp. (assembly GCA_964606725.1). GTDB lineage: Bacteria > Pseudomonadota > Gammaproteobacteria > Coxiellales > Coxiellaceae > 2-12-FULL-42-15. The sequence continues at coordinate 622 of CAZSHR010000205.1, read as the reverse complement.
GACACCATTCGATTACTTTTAACAAAGCAAATCATTATCACAACTTTTTTGAAAAGCAGACCAAAAGCAAACCAGCAATTAAATGAGAATGAATTATATCAGCTTTTAAGCGGAAATTATTCGAAGTTAAATAAGCATGAAAAAAAAGTGAAGCTACTATACGGATATAAAAAAGTTTATCAAATAGAAGATACAAACCCAACAAAGTTAACCCCAGTCAGTACTCCCCCTAATAGAAAAACCAAACAAGGTGTATTAATCAATAATGCAAAGACGCATCGATGGTCATTATTACTCTACGATAATGATTTTTTTCAAAAAGAACAATTTTTCAAAAGCGAACTTCTTTCCACTATGCAGATAAAAAATCAACTTGGTATCATTCCCCATTCAGTTAAACACGATGACAATCAAGAGTTAGAAATAAAAGAGCTTGACTATAAAGATGAAACGAAAAATAACGCATTATTTTCGCAACGTTCGATTAATCAAGTCAAAATTGGCGAAAATACAAAGGAATCTATCACTGTTGAAATACCACCAAACGGCGATTGTGGTTTTTGTGTCACTGAATATGCTTTAAGAATTTCTGACAATGACACATTGGCAGATCAGGTAACTC
>CAZSHR010000204.1:0-2248 GCA_964606725.1 uncultured Coxiella sp. | reverse complement strand
AAGTATCTGAATTATTTTTTAATTCTTTTTCTGCCCAATCCAAGGTTTTTCTTTTTTCTAAAACATCCTGTATAAAATAGATGCTTTTCTCATCTTGATATAATTCTCGTTCCATAGGTTCTATACCTAAAGCACTTACCACAGCTTCAGCAGATCTTGTTGTTGAAAAAGGGTTCTGCCCAGTCACGAACTTTCCTGAAATGGCAACGTGACTTAACATAAAATCAGTTTGCGTGAATCTTGCACCGCGCTCAATAAGTTTATCTTCTAATTTAAATGGAAACTCTTTTCCCCATTTCTTACCAAATAGTTCTTCTTCAGTATTTGTAAAGCCAGTCAAGCTAACATCTTTAATGATAAAATTTTCACCATCCTTAACATTAGCAAAAACAGCGGGTCCATGACACACAGAAGAAATAATTGTTCCTTCTTTTTTGTACATACTTAAAATAATATCTTGGAGAGATGTGTCATAAGGCAAATCGAACATAGCACCTTTTCCTCCTAGAATGTAAATTGCATTATAATCTTCAGGATTGATTTTTGCAGTAGGAATGCTATTTTCTAAAAGCGCAACATATTGTTTGTTTGCGAGAAATCGCTTATTGTACAACTTGTCTTTACTGAATTTATCCGGTTCTACTTTCCCTCCTTTAGGACTAGCCACATCAATATCAAAGTTATTCGCTTTAAATACTAAAAAAGCTTGAGAGAACTCGTCCATCTCGAAACCTGGTCTAGTTGATCCCATATCTTTCCCATAGCTACTGACTACCATTAAAACTTTCTTTTTAGCTGAATTAGCTTGCGCCTTAATTACAAAAGGAATCACAAATAACAGCACATAAATTATTTTTTTCATCGTAAATATTTTTAAAAATTATGGAGCAAATAAAGGTGTAAACCCTATGAAAACCTATCTGAATTATAATTCAGTTATAGCTAATGATAATTTAGAAATATTGACTATGTGTTAATTACAGTATCCCTGTATTGTGAAGGTGTTTGGTTGACTATTTTTTTGAAAGCCGTATTAAAAGCAGAAATACTATTAAATCCACAGTCTAAAGCAATGGAAGAAATGGTCATTTTCTTATTTTCTTTAGATGATAATTTTTGTTTAGCTTCTTCTATACGAAATGAATTCAAATACTGTTGAAAGTTTTGTTTCGTATTTTCGTTTACAGATTGTGACAGTGAATGTGGTGTGACATTCAAATCCGACGCAATCATCTGAAGTTTCAAATTTGGATTTAAATATACTTTTTCTTTCAAAAAATATTTTTCAAGACGCTTGTATATCTCAGATGATTTTTGACTATCTAAACTTGAAGACTGGTATTTGTTTTCATCTTCAACCAAGACCTTATTGGATATTGCCCAAAGACTAAGCGTGTAAATAGCCACAGAATAGGTTAACGACCCTAAGATATAAGGAATAAATTCACCGAGAAGAAAAATAAAATAGGATGCCCAGATAAAAATAATACCAACATGAATATAATTCAGCCACTGTTTTTTTTTAATTGCAACCTCGTCGTTTTGTTTGAGAAATTTGTTTTTCCAGAAAAATGAACACAGGATATACACAAAAAAATGAAGATAAATGGCATAAACGCCGAGGTAGAGATAGAACTCTTTGGATAGTAACGAAAAACTATTCAATATCAATAGAATTAAAAATGGTAACCCATGAAGAATAACTTTCCCATTTAATTTAAAATCCTTCTGAAGATAACTTTGTGTATAAAAGAAAAAAAGCGGTCCAAGAATAAGAATTAATGTTAATCCCAATACAATTAGCATGAAATCTAAGTCTGAGGTAAAATAAAGAAAAATTGACTTACTTATGCGTAGTCCGAAAAAGAGTAATAAAACACCTAGAATTTTATTGGATATCCGTTTATTGTTTTTTTTCAATAAAAGATAAATCCCAAGAAAAAACCCATGAAAAACGCCAAGACCGCAAACCAGTAGTGTAAGTATGTATTCTGTTTTCACAAGTCAAAATTACAAAAACTTATTTTTGAATACGGCATGATTTCATTCATTTTCCATGCTTTTTTTAACCTAAACCATAATTAGATTAGATCAAAAAAAGCAATAATAACAAAACAATGGTGATAGTATTCATTTAAAAATGAGTATAAATCGGGTATTTAAAACTAAATATCACCCTTGTATAAACATGAAATGATATCACTATTTAGGTTGATTAAAGTAAGAACACGGATTAAAATAATATTTG
>CAZSHR010000203.1:0-2254 GCA_964606725.1 uncultured Coxiella sp. | reverse complement strand
GCACGAAAGCACTAACGAAAGCGCGAAAATACTCACCGGCAATTGACACCAATTCGGGCGGCTGCCCCATTAACATTAACAAGTCATCAATAAAATAAAAAACCACCATCATGACGACAGATAAACCAATGCCTAACAACAAACCCTGTTGTAATAACAGCCCGATTTCACTATTTTTCTCTTCACCATGCAAACGCCCCGCAATAACGCCCACCGCAAAAAGTATCGACATGAAGAATAAAATAATGGTGGTTTGAATGGCACTAATGAGTGCGCTGGCAGCCAAAACGGATTGACCAAGATGGGCAACAATCATCATACCCATCACCCAACCGGCAACCTGTATAAAACGCGACCACGCCATCGGTAAGGCCAGACTGACAACACGGCGGGAATAAGCCATAAAGGATTGACGCAACATAATAACCTCTAACCAATGGGGAAACTGGTCAGTCTATCAAAGCTTATTTAGGCTTACAAGAACTATTTAATGTGAGTTCAATAAAGCGCTATTATTATGAAGGATTTGGTTGCTGCCTCCGGTTAAAGGACTCAAGCTTACATTGCTTTTGAAACGCCACCTCAAATAATCTACCAGTTGGCTTGGTATATTTTTTTGATTCAACACCCCATTCTTCATTAGTCCTCACGGTAAGACTTCTGTTTGCTGTTCTCCAAAAACCAGTTGCATGAGCGAACACTTCTTTTTGTGCACTATTTACTGTTAAAGGTTCACTCGCTCTTTCTTGATGGATTCGATCAATTTTTTCTTTCACTTTAAAAGCCGACTCGCTGATACAACTATCATCACAATAACTTTCCAAATATTTCAACAAACAATCCGCAACGTCTTTATCATAGGAATAGGCAAGGCCATCACTCCATTCATAAATATTACCCAAAAAATATACCCCATCAATTCGAGAAGCAGGAATTCGATTTGAATTAATAAATATATCAACAAACTGTATCGCACCATAAATAAAAGGGATATGCTGATCATTTTTGAGCACAGATTGCAAAAAATTTTTAGCATCATCCAGACATTTTTCCTTAGTAGAATGCATTGCTTGACTAAGATAGGCATTAAACTTATTTAAACTATCATACCAACTTTTACCAAATGGAATAATTCGACCAATATCTCTGATGAGTTCAATACTGCAGGAAAATACATTTTCACCATTTGAAACAACTGATTCAATTTCTTTAACAGACGAAATTGGCTCAATAAGCCTGATCACACCAAAAATACAATTGATCGATTTTTTACCAATTCTTAACGCAGTACCAATATGGGTTTCATTATTTTGGATTTTTTGCAATGAAACCCAAACCCAATCAATAACGTTCACAAGCATGGGGCTTGCATATCTTTTTAATTCTTCCAATTGCTTCATATAAGCTTCTTGAGATTCTTGTGGCATTTGCCATCTCTTTTCAGCAATACGATGCATTCGAAGCAATAAAAATCCGACAAAGCATAATAAATGGTAAACAAGATCTTCTTCTTTTTGTTGAATATCAATCTCTCCAAGAAATTTCATCATCACTTTTAGTATTAACAGAAAATCATTTGCTTTTTTTAAAACTAGCTCATTTTGTGAAAGCAATAATACTAAAGAACGTAATAGCTCAATTTTAATTTCTTCTCCTCTTAGAGTAGTTTGATTTATCATATCAGCAAAAATCCAAAATATAGTTTCTATTAATTGAGGATTTTTACTGTGTGCAAGAAGGCATAATTCGCAGATCAAAGGTAGTGTATTCTGTGATAATTTAAAATTATCAATAACACCAAAAGCCAAGTTCTTCAATTTTTCATATTGATCATCATATATTTCCAATTTTGCAAGTGCAGCAGATAAACTGCGACAATCAAAAACCATATTTGATTCACAAATTTTTCTGATAACTAAATCGTGACTAGAGACCTGATTTAATGGCTGAACATGATCAATCATCGACTCAAGAAAAAAAGAGCCGTCATCTTTTATTGCAAGATATTCATATAGCTGAGAAGCAACAGCTTTTAAAGAATTTAATTTATCTAAATATAAATAGCCCTTATCATGACTAAAGTTAATTTCTGGCCATAATACAGATAATTTCAACAAATGATTTTTATCATGTTCAGAATAAATATCATCAAATTTTCTATCAAATACAGTTCGATTTCGCAAATAATCTAATAGTGGCCTTATCGAGTCAATACCTGCCTGCGCAACTAAATAAGGCATTAATCCCTTCTCAT
>CAZSHR010000202.1:0-2260 GCA_964606725.1 uncultured Coxiella sp. | reverse complement strand
GAGTCAAAGGTTTTTCTATTGCTTTTTTAGCAGGAGAAAGTGATTGAAAAAATGTTAGATGTATTATTTAAATAACATAATTTTTCTTATTTCGCCTACATTAATTTGTTAGAGACCAAGAGCAAATATTAAAACTTTCTATGTAACCCCTTTTACGCAGATACGTTTTCGCCCAACTAAGCTCACAGTTGATTCTTGTTCTTTTGCCTGATTTATGAAGCTCAGTTAAAGTCTTTTCATCAAACTTCTCAAGCTCTACAATTTGTTCATAAATCTCATGGTTACTTCCAGAACCTTTTAAACGATTTAAAGCTTCTATCATCGAAACCATAAGCTGATCACGATTAACCTTTTTCTTACTTTTACTATCTCTTGAAAAGCCCTTACTAATTGCCGGTCGTGCATTCCAATTCTTGGCTTTTTTGTTTCTTTTTTTGTCAATATTTTCTATAAAATGTTTAATTTCGAGAGCAGTAATTTTTTCACTTTGCTTGCCTCTATCTGTTAGAGACCAATAACCAGGAGATGAATTTTCTATATAACCCATTTTTCGGAGATTTGTTCTAGCTCCCTCAAGTTCATAGGTGATTTTCATTTTTTTGTTTCTAAAAGGTCTGTGGAGATCGGCCAAAGTCTTTTGATCAAATTCTCCCAGCTCTATAACTTTTTTATAAATTTGATCGTTACTTCCATAACCTCTTAGGCTAGTTAAGGCTCTTATCACTGGTGCCATAAGCTGACCACGGTTAACTTTAGCCATCGTGTGAAACCTCTGTGTGAAATGGTTTAATAAGGATCAAAATGTACTAAAAAATACTATCTTTTGCAAATGAAAATTTAGTTGAATTCCAGACTTCCTGTACACGGAAGTTTTGTGATTCATGCCGGTGGAGCAAGTACAATCAATTGAACTTACATAACTTTTCTCTTAACGTCAACAGGGTGAATTAATCTCTCGTATTCAGCAGTAAAAAACTCTGGCTCTACCTCTTCAAAATGTGGTTGATCACCTTCTCCTGTAAATAGTCTTATGAATTTCATTATTAACTAGACTGATTTCTTGGGCAAATTTGATTTTCAACACACAATTAATGGTTTATGCATATTTTTTCAACGTATTCAGAGATAATGAATGCTGGGTTTTTCTCTAAACCCCTCTTGGGTGTGAACTGTCAAAGTTATTGAGTGAACGCTCCTTAGCTGTTCTCTCTATGGGAATTTCTATATAATTCTCTGCTTCGGTCTGGTGTGAAAGTCAAAGGGTGAAAAATCATTCAGTGAGCGTCTTTTTTATCAGTAACGGTTTTAGTTGTTCATGGTATTTAGTTGGATGAAATTCGATTATTTGATATTGAGCAATGTTATTGCTGTAAAAGGGGTCTTCTTTTAGAATCTCTTCTATAAAATTTTTATCACTTATGGCAATAATTATTCCACCGTTACGCGGGTTTTTTGCACCTGATGCAATAAATACGCCAGATTTATAATATCTATCTAGAAAATTGCGATGTTCGTTAAGAAATTTTTCAACTTCTTCAAGAGATTTGGTGTAATTTAATTCGATAATTAGCATGTTATTCATTTATTTTTCCTAGAAATATTATTTGCCAGCTTCTTAGTAAAGTGAATTTCCCTTATTTTAACGGGATAGTTAAATACCTTCGCGTGACTTCGCTTGCAGCGCGGGTGATATGTCCTTGTCCTGTTATATCTTCAGCCAGTAAAACATCGCCCTCATAGAAAATTTCTTTTGTGCCATCGCCAACTTCAATTTCCATAGCGCCTTGCAGCATAATAATGTATTGCTTACAAGGTGTGTTATGCCATGTCACCTCTTCAATGTTTATATCACCAAATATAATAGAATTGACGTTAATAGGATGAGTCAATTTGCCATATTCAACGGTAAAAAATTCAGGTTCAAAGTCTGAAAAATGTGATTGTTCATCTTTCCCTGTGAATAGTCTTATAAATTTCATTATTTAGTTAACCTGATTTTCTTTTAGTTTAATTTTGGTGATAAACTTAGGCTGTCATGAGTTGAGGTCAATTTGCCCAATTCATTATTAAGCTTTTTGTTTTTAGTGTCAATGCCCGACTATTTAAATTTTATCATAAATTAAACAATTGTCGGCTTTTAGTGTTATTTTAAAAACTTGACTCTAATGTTAGATGATAGGCTAGAATCCTTTTTTGGGAGTTGACCGATGAAATTTTATCAGATAGAAGAGCAAAGCAGACTGACTTCAACAACGGTTAG
>CAZSHR010000201.1:0-2303 GCA_964606725.1 uncultured Coxiella sp. | reverse complement strand
CAGAAACCAATAATATCAGCGTAGGAAAAGTCAGAATAAGCATCCCCAAGTTGAGAGTTCATGTTATAACAGGAGCTATTACTGGTGCACTAAGAGGAATTTCTGGAGGGCCGATAGGCATGGTAGGCCATGCAATATTTGGAGCGGGAATGGCTGATGAAGCCACTACGGTCGTATGTAGCTTTATATATGATTCAAATCAAACACATAAATCACATATTCCGGTAGTCTTGAAAAGTATTTTTCTATTTTATCATTTCCTGATTTTGTGAGCATTTGACTAAAAGATTTACATGGGCAAGAGCATTGAACTACTCAAATAAATGGAATCCACGGCCCTTCATGAAAATGATAAACTGTTTTGGGTGTCTCTAATAAATTGAGAACGTTTTCATGAAGTTTATGGAGCCCTTTAAGTATGGTTTTTTTTATTTCGCCATGGACTTTAAAAACAACCATTTCTACTTGTCTAAAAAAGTATTGGATAGCTGCCCATGTAGGGGTAGCTGTTTTTCTTTTTTCCGCAAGTATCCCTAATGCTTTCATATTTTGTTTTTTCATATTGAGCCTAATTTTTCTTTCAATGAGAGAAATCATCATGAGCGCAATGAAATATAAAAACATCATCGCTTCAACACGTTCTGTTTTTTTTAAATAAACAGGAGCGATGTCTAGCACTGACTTGAGTGTGCTGAATCGTTTTTCTAAATAAGGTTGATTTTTATACGTTGATAAAACCTCTGCGGCTGGCAGCGTACTATGGGTAATGAGCGCGAAAACACCGTCTTTTTTTGAAGCGTCGTCTATCGCTCGTTGATGGATTTTCCAAGATAACTCATATCTGATCATATTTTTTTCAATATATTTTGAAGATGTCGTTGGTCGACCTTTGCTCTCTTTCATCCATACAACATCATAAGCTTCAGCAAGATCAATAGAAAAAAACCCTTCAACACCTTTGATAGCTTTTGTTACAGCTGCTTCGATTTTTTTCTCCGTCTTTAAATAATAAGTATTTATTTTTCCTGCTATTTTTCTTAAGTTATCTTCAGCTTTTTGAATTTTTTCCTTTCTTTGTTTCATTTCGATGGCTTGTTTTGATTGACTATGCACCCAAATAATACCATAACCTTCTGAGCTTTTCTCTCCCTCATAGGTTTGATAAATATCAACGTTATCTTTTTTTCGGGAACTTTGCTTTTGAAAAGCTTCTTGCCAAAGTGGGGAAGTATCGCTTAGCCTATTTTTGAAATGTTTAACTTCTTTTCTTGTCGATGGCATAACGCTGATAAAAACACCTCCTTGCGAAGCAAGTGTCGTCATGTTTTCCAGGGTACACAATTTGCCATCGGCGACGTCAATAAAGTCGTTTTTACCCATATTTTTTCTTAATGTTTTCCAAACATTGATGTGTGTTTTATCATCAGACTGATTTCCATCATAGAAGTTAGCTTGAAGAGGAACATAGCCATCTGCCGTGACCGTCAAACCAAAAACTAACTGCTTGCCTTCAGGCTTGCCATCTTTATTGTGACCGTGAGTTAATGGAATACTTTTTTCAGGCTGATCGTCATAGTCTCCATAAACGGTAACACTTGTTGTATCATGATGAAAAACTTTTGTCTCAAGTTGATGCACTTCAATAGCCTTAGCGGATAGTTTAGCTAAAGCACTTGCTCTATCAGCCCGATAGCGTTTATCTAAACATCCTGCTAAAAAATCATCATTAAATTTCAAAGCTTCTTTAGATGCTGAGTGTTTTCCTTCGAAATATTCACTCACCCACGCGTCAACTTTGTATAAAGGTTTTGATTCATGGATTAAATTCGCAATTAACACACATAAGCCTTCAGAAGGATGGACTTGTGCCTGCTGGGCACTGGGTAATAATGATTGAAACAATTCGTTAATACCTCATTGATTCATATAATGTTTCACAATAGGTAAGGTGTTAACTTTTTTGATATCCACATCAAAGGATTCCGCTTCCATAGATTTTTTCTCAATAGAATTAAATGCATTATCACATGATACATGATGCTTGAAAAGTTTACGAGCGTTTAAAAATATGTCTTATTGTTTTTTTGCTCTTTACAAAAAACATATGAGTGATAGGATGGTTGATTGATTTTAATGCTTCTTAATTTCTTTCTTAAAATAAAAAAATATCACTTGAGGCTATCGGAATGTGTGGAGCGCCACGAAGTGCTTCTTTAACGGGTCCTCCAGTGATTTTGTGCCAATGGCCAGTGGCACAAGATTTCCAGTGAGCTGAAAGGTGCTCACCAAGGTAATGGCTTATT
>CAZSHR010000200.1:0-2333 GCA_964606725.1 uncultured Coxiella sp. | reverse complement strand
TAATCCGTATACAATCCATGGTTGCCGGCCACATTCAGCGGTTATCCAACCGGTGACAATGGCAAAAAATCCTGCTGGAGCAAAGTAAAGGCAAATTTTTTGAAACCATTTTGCCCTGTAAAGTCTATCGCGATACCTCAATATCCAGCCAATTACTGACAGTAAGAGCATAACTAGCCCAATACCAACCATAATTCTGAAACTGTAAAAAACCATTGCAACAACTGGCTGATCTTCAATGGGTACAGCACTTAGACCTTCAAGTTTACCATCAAGCTGATGGGTATTGATCAAGCTAGCAAGCTTGGGAATCGTAATTGCATACTGATTGGTTTGCATTGTTTGATTTGGATAAGCAAAAATCACCAAAGGAGCACCATCACGTGTCTTCCAGTTAGCTTCAATAGCAGCAGTCTTCATGGGTTGATGCTCATGGATAACAAGCCCTACTTCATCACCAATAAAAATCTGGGCAGGTGATAAAATCAAACTAACCCACAAACTAAAAGACAAGCATTTTTTAGCGAATCTCATGTGTTTTTTTTGCAGCAGAAAATAACAACTGATTCCCGCAATAACAAAAGCAGTTGTCAAGTAGACCGCCATTAGCATATGCAAAAATCGAATCAAGGTTGAAGGATTAAAAATTACATCAAGCCAGCTAGTTACTGAAAACTGGCCATCGTTCAGGGTAACACCCGTAGGTGTTTGCATCCAGGAATTAGCAGATAAAATCCAGAAAGCAGAGAGTGTTACACCCAGCCAGACAAGCACTGTTGCCATAAAATGAAGCTTTGGGCCGACTTTTTTCCAACCAAATACCATCACACCTAGAAATCCAGCCTCGATAAAAAAAGCTGTCATGACTTCATAGGTGAATAATGAACCCAAAACAGGACCAACCGCTTTTGAAAAAATTGACCAATTTGTGCCAATTTGTATCTCCATGACAAGGCCCGAAACGACACCCATACCGAAAGTTAAGGCAAATATTTTGATCCAGAATTTACAGATTTGGAAATAGAGGTAGTTTTTTGTCTTCAGGTAGCAAGCTTCCATAATCATTAAAAATGTTGCAAGACCAATGCTAAATGTTGGAAAAATAATATGAAAAGCAATCGTAAAGGCGAATTGGGCGCGGGATATATCAACAGCTTGCATCATGATTTGCCACCTGTTCTTACATTGATTAACTTCCTGTGGATGAAAATTACTTTGAGATTATTGTACTGGTAGTCTAAACATATTGAAAATTAATGATTATTATGATATATATTAATAATATTTATAGATTAACGATAAGTTGTTGATTATGAAGACTTTAACAAGACATACTTTGCCCTTGCAAAAACTTCAAATGTTTGGCGAGGCGGTCCGGCAACAATCGATCACTAAAGCTGCAAATGAGCTTTGTGTAAGCCAGCCAGCGGTTTCAACAGGTATCAAGCAGCTTGAGCAATTTTTTGGCATGAAGCTGTTAACCGTGGTTCGCAAAAAGATACACTTGACCATGGCTGGGCGTGTGCTCTATGAAAACTGGCTATCTATCGCCGTCTCATCAGAAAACTTACATTTTGCCATGAAATCTGTCCATGCTGGTGCCACCGGCGAAATGCGTATTGTGATGGTATCCAGTGCTAAATATTTCATCCCTCAAGTAATTAATAAGTTTTTAAAAAGTTATCCTCAAGTGCGTTTTCGTTGTGATATAAAGCGCAGAGATATTGTTATAGATGCCATAGAGAACAGTAAATATGATGTTGCAATTTTGACTAACCCTCCACATAGTCAATTTTTTTCACAACATTTCTTGTATGACAATCGATTGGTTTTTATTGCCCATCCAAATCATCCGCTAGTTAATAAAGCTAATCTTTCACTCCTTGATTTAGAAAATACTCCATTTATTATTCGAGAATCTTCCGCATTAATTTCACAAATGCTTTTTGATATTTTTTCAAAAAACAACCTAAGTCTTAATATTTTGTTTGAAATGGACAGCACTGAAGCAGTAAAACAATCGGTTATTTCTGACCTTGGCGTTGCACTTGTTCCAGAATTCTGCGTTAAAACAGAAATAGCATATGGAATACTAAAAATTCTTGATGTTGAAAATATTTTATTAAAAAACCAATGGTTTTTAATTTGCGGAAAACAAACAGAAAACTTATCAGTTTTCAAAAATTTTCTAAAACTTTGCAAGCAGTGAATCAAAATTATTGATGGTGGCATTTATACTGATATACTGCTTAAATTTCCTGATCATTCATAACTCATAATTCATAATTCATAAGATTTAATCCCCCCGACAACTGACGTTGTCGACCCCCTTT
>CAZSHR010000199.1:0-2334 GCA_964606725.1 uncultured Coxiella sp. | reverse complement strand
GTTGTGTGTCCAGCAAAGGCTGGTAAGTTCAGCAGGAACTAAAACCTGCCAGGATAAAAGTCACCATCCTGTAGCTAGGGTAGCAGCATGGCGAGAAATCAAGATGTTGAAGCCTACCGACGACCTCATCGAAAGGATGAGTGCGAAGTATTAGGTCGTCATGAAAATGGAGCATCCCCAGTTTAGCGGACACTAATTTGTTAAAATATACGAAAACAAAGAGGTGTAAAAAATGGGAAGAGACAGTAAGCGAACTTACAATAAAGAGTTTATTGCAGATGCAATAAAATTGGCCCTAAAATCTCCATCGGTTAGGGTGGCAGCTAATAATCTTGGCATACCAATAAGTACATTACATACCTGGATAAAGAAGCAAGCTCCGGTACAAGATGCTGCTAGCGAAGATAATTCAATATCAACAGCTATGCAAAAGGAATTAAATAAGCTTAGGAAAGAAAATGCTAGGTGACAGGAGGAAAGAGAGATCCTAAAAAAGGCAGCAACCTTCTTTGCAGGAGAGTCAAAGTGAGGTATAAATTCATAAAATCTAACCGTAATAATTTTAAAATAAGAACCCTGTGCCGAGTGCTAAAGGTTTCAAAATCAGGATACTACTCCTGGCTAAAAAATCCAATGAGCAATAGAGAGAAATCTAATACTATTTTATTATCAAAGATTAGAGCAATTTTTGAAAAAAAGAAAAAAAGGTATGGTTCCTATAAAATTTACAAGGAGTTGCGGGGTGCAGGAGTATTCTGTGGAAAGAATAGAGTTGCAGCTATAATGCGTAAAAATAAGCTATTTTCCAAAGTAAAGAAAAAATTTAAAGCGACTACCCATTCTAGCCATAAGTTGCCGGTATCTGAAAATATATTAGATAGGAACTTCTGCGTGGAAAGAAAAAATACTCACTGGGTTGGAGACATAAGCTATGTTAATACCAAAGAGGGCTGGTTATATTTAGCAACGGTGATAGATTTGTATTCTAGGGCTGTTGTTGGTTTTGCCACCCGTAACAGCATGACAACAGAATTAATAGAGGACGCTTTTATAAAAGCTGCTAATAAGCGCAAGCCTGAGTCTGGTTTGATTTTTCATTCTGACAGAGGCTCTCAATATGCGAGCAAATCTTTTCAAAAATTATGGGAAATCAACAATGCCATTTCTAGCATGAGCCGTAAAGGGAATTGCTGGGATAATGCAGTAGCAGAAAGCTTCTTTAAGATAATTAAAAGTGAGCTTATTTATCATTGTGAGTATACCTCTAGAAAGGAGGCTCACGACAGTATTTTTGAGTACATTGAGGCGTTTTATAATAGCCAAAGGATCCATGGTAGTATAAACTACATGACGCCTATGCAATTTGAAATGGCTGCATAGGGTTCGGATAGGAGTGTCCGCTTTATTGGGGATGTACCAATTTTTGACAAGTTTCGAGTCATAGCGTTTTCATATGAGTAGCCCATGAAGAGTCATGCGTTTCCACAATGTACGTCAGTTCACGTGTCAAAGGGGAGCCACATAGGGCATGACCACCTTGTTCGTAGGTTAAATAAGATGACCAACCGTCATGGATAATGATGCCGCCATAACGAGGTATGATAGTGATCTTATCGATAGCTTCCGTGCCTCGTTGAGGATGCAAAAATTTGAGTGTTGTCTCACCCGAGGAATAAACGTGAATCCAGTGCCTTTTTTTATCTACATTTAAAGACGTTTCATCCACATGCATGGAGTCACTTTGAAGGATGGCTTGCTTGGCCGAATATTCCCACGTAAGTCATGCCTCATGAAGACGAAGTATCAACTTTAACATCGTCGCTTCAGACATGACTTCGCCGAGTATGGATGTGAGCATTGTCTGAACACGATGAAGAGGTATCCTTTGACCTATGATTAAATTTATCACATAGGCTTTTAATCCGTTACCGTACTGCAAAGGACCATGCATGTACTGAGGGAATGTTCCCTTGACCATAGCATCACATTGAGGGCATTGCTTAACTTCTCTATCGACATGCGTCACGCTTTTTTCAAAAACAATATCGATGAGTGTACGACGTTCAAGGCATTGGCATGACGTTTCTGTTAAATCATACCCACAAACATCACAATGGGTGACGGTAGCTGTCGTGATGGTCACGGTAGTTTTTGTGTTACTTGCCATCGTATTATTTTCATATTTGCCTTTACCCTGAGAGCCTTTTCTGGTAGTTGAAGATTGATCGGATTCTGTTTGCGAAGGTGGTTTGCTTGAGTTTTTACTTGTTTTCGTTGTCTTTTTTTCGTAACCACTCAGCGGTTTTGCAAGAAAGGGTGAAAAATAGCGTTGAC
>CAZSHR010000198.1:0-2351 GCA_964606725.1 uncultured Coxiella sp. | reverse complement strand
GTATGCACATTATGAATGTTTATTACATTGTTGCATACTTACTTGATATTGATGCTTGATTATTCCATGCTTGGTTAAAAAAGTGTGGGAGAGGGTTTTAGGGAGTGATAATGGATAAAAACAAAACCACTTATAAATTGCTTGAATTTTTAAGTGATGGTGAATTTCATTCGGGTGAGCAGCTTGCTAAGTCGCTACATATTACGCGTAGTGCTATCTGGAAAGCGATACGGCAACTACAAAATTTGGATGTTGAGATACATGCAGTCAGTGGTAAGGGTTATCGAATTCCGCATCGTCTTGAGTTGTTAGATAAAGATCAGATACAGCAAAATCTAAAACCAACTACGTTTAATGCGATTGATGAATTGGTCGTACTATTGACCACAACTTCGACTAATGATTATTTATTAAACCTTGTCAAGCAACAGTCGCGCAAAACGATTGCCTGTCTTGCCGAGCATCAAAGTAAAGGCCGTGGGCGCTATGGTCGTTCATGGGTATCAAGTTTTGGTTCTAGTTGTTACTTATCGTTATTGTGGTATTTTGATAAAGATCCTCGTGAGCTGATGGGCTTAAGTTTGGTGATTGGTGTTGCCTTAGTGAATGCCTTAAAGGCTTACGGTGTTCGCTCAGCAATTCAATTAAAATGGCCTAATGATGTTTTATGGCAAGGTCGTAAGCTGGCAGGAATTCTCATTGAAATGTTGGCAGAGCCTTACGGTGTAAGTTCAGTCGTAATTGGCGTTGGCTTAAATTTACAAATTCCACCCATGTTGGATGACCAAATCACCCAGCCTTGGGTGGATTTAGCAGAGATTTTAGATGACTCACCAAAGCGTAATGCTTTTATTGTGCTTTTAATGGATGAATTAGTTGAGGTTTTGCAGCAGTTTTCTAAAAAAGGGCTAGATTATTTTATTTCACAATGGAAGCAATATGACGAATTGATTGGCAAATCGGTTGTGTTAACAACGACACAGGGTTATATTGAGGGAGTTTTGCAAGATATTTCTTTACAAGGTGAGCTGATTATTAAAACACCAGATAATACGTTGCAACGTTTTGTTCATGGTGAAGTCAGCTTAAGAGAAGGTGTTTCTTGAGGGTGAAAATATGGCAAAAAACAAGACCATTTACGATTTTGATACAATTCTCGCAACTAATAAAAAACAAATACTAGAACAATTAGAAGAAACTCGTAAACCCCCCGAAGAACCACCTAAAGATTTGTATAAGCAGTTAAGGGCGGAAGCTAGTCGTGGTAATCAGCATCAGCTTGGTCACCGACAACCAATGGATCGTTGGTTAAGTCATTTTAATGAACAGCAAAAAGAGCAAATTAAAAAACGTCAATCAAACGATGTTCTATTGTATTTGTTAAGTATGTCTGGTGAATACTCCAAGCCTGCTTTACAAATCCGTCTTGTTCTAAGTCGCCGACTTAAAAATGGTAGCTATGGTCGAGAAAAGCGTTACTCCTCCACCGCTAAATCGGCTCAGCGCGCCCTGACTAATGAAGATAAGCGTTTGATAGCGCTGATACAGGTTTTATCAAGCGATACCGCTTATTATTCTCCAGAATACTTTATTTTTCTTGAAAATATTACCGATTTGATGAAAGACTTGCTAAAGACAGGTCGTGCTTTTTGGAGCTCTATATCTGACACACCGTTAAGCTTGGGTTTAGAAAAAAAGTTGACACTTAGATGGGAAATTGATGTCGATGGAACGCAATATTTGTTAGATGAAATCAGTGGGTTAGAATCAGCAGAAAAACCTGCGTTGTTATTGTCCGGTGATCCATTATGGTACTACAATCCGAATGATCACACTTGTGGGTCATTAGTGAGTGAATTGCCGGCAGCAGAGGTCGTTGCTTTGACTCAATTGCCTCCTGTCAAGTATCCTTTGGTTTCATCGGTAAGAGAGGAACTTGAAAAAGTTTTACCTAGTGCTGATCAATGTCCTTTGCCATCTTTATTCGAAGAACCACAGGCTCAATCATTGTTTCAACCAAAGGTTAGTGTTTATTTATCTGGAAAATTCGTGCAAACAAATTTTTATCTTGACTATTATGAAATGGAAGATAAAAAACGATTACCTTTTGCTGACTTGCAGTTCCATTATGGGGGAAAGATTGTGAGATTGAATGAGCCGGATGAGCAAATTATCACTTATCAAAATGGTCAAATGCTGCAAATAACTCGTGATTCTGCTTTTGAGCAATCTTGTGTTGATTCTCTGGTTGCTTTGGGACTTGAAGCATTTATGTCAAACACTTTATACGATGTGGAAGAAGATCTAAAATTTTCGTTTTTATTGACGGATCAAGTTACTGGCGATGAAGC
>CAZSHR010000197.1:0-2363 GCA_964606725.1 uncultured Coxiella sp. | reverse complement strand
CCGATTAAAAAACGACTACTCAGTGTTTTACCATACAAGTTTAGCAACAGCTTACCCTCCTTGCATTGGAGTTAAGCATTCAACCTGATCTCCTGGTTGCAACACTCTATCACGATAAGTTGATTTTGGAATAAATTCTCGATTAATGGCAATGGCACAATATTCCAGCATCAGTTGTTCTTGCTGCAACAATTCTGCAACAGTGAGTGATTCATTAACTTCTTTATTATTACCATTAAGACAAATCAACATAAGCTTCCTCCCATAAATTTGGATAGGCACGTGAGCCTTGCATTAGGTAACTTGCGACCTCATCAGCTAACACGGGGGCAAGCGAAAAGCCATGTCGATATAAACCATTAATTGCTATTTTGTCGCCCTGATATTTAATTTTTGGCAAATGATGACTCAAAGTTGGACGGCAAGCCGCTGTTGTATGGATAATACGTGCTTCCATAAAGCCTTTATGAACACTGTAGGCAGCCGATAATAACTCCATCATCGAACGCAAACTAATTTGACTTGTGTCTTCTGATTCAATTTCACTCGCACCCACCAGATATATATGCTGCGGTCGCGGCACAATGTAAATACTATAGCGTGGATGCAATAAGCGTATTGGTCGTGTCAAACGAACAGCATCGGCTTGCAACCACACTACTTCACCTCGCACTGCATATAAATCACTAAAAGTAGTTTTAGCCCCTAAACCACGGCAGTCAATAATATAATCATAATCTGCTGTAAGGTCAGAAGCCGGAGCAATTGTAATCTGCTGAGTTAAAAAATGGCGCATCACCGTGAGTAATTGCTGGCAATCAAGCTGACCTTCTTGTGGGAAGTAATACGCTTCATTCATGCCCTGTAATTCAGGTTCTAGTTGCCGAATGGCGGCTGTTTTTAATTCCTGAAATTCAACATTTTGTGGCTGCTGCTCAATTCTGCGACGATAATGCTGCCACTCTGCACGATCTTGAGGATGAGCACAGACTAGAGCACCGCGTTGTTGAAAATAAACTGTCTCATGCAATAACTCTAATAGCGCTGGCCATAGCTTTAAGCTGCGTATGCCTAATTCAGCAATCAGCCAATGAGCACGATCCAACTCAGTGAGTGGGGCAATCATCCCAGCAGCTGACAGCGCTACAGAAGGCTTGCCATCATCATAGAGAGTCATTGTGATGCCGTGTTGTCGCAGCAAAGTCAGAGCTAAGACTTGACCCATTAGCCCTGCTCCCATAATTGCAATCTTCATGGCATTAATGATCTTCTTCGTTTGATGTTGCTAAGCTGGCAGCTTGCACTTCTTGACTAATCCGCATAGAACAGAATTTAGGGCCACACATAGAACAAAATTCAGCAGATTTGGCTCCTTCTTGGGGTAAAGTCTCATCGTGGTATTTTTTAGCAGTATCCGGCGACAGCGATAAATTAAATTGATCTTCCCAATGAAAATTAAAACGCGCAAACGATAAAGCATCATCACGTTGCTGTGCAGCAGGATGACCTTTTGCTAAATCTGCGGCATGAGCCGCAATTTTATAAGCGATCATACCTTCTTTAACATCATTGCGATTGGGTAGTCCTAAATGCTCTTTAGGGGTGACATAGCACAATAAAGCAGTGCCAAACCAGCCAATCATTGCAGCACCAATAGCACTGGTAATATGATCATACCCTGGGGCAATATCCGTGGTTAATGGTCCCAAGGTGTAAAAAGGTGCTTCATGACACAAGGCTAGTTGCTTCTCTACATTGACTTGTATCTTGTGCATAGGAATATGTCCAGGCCCTTCAATCATCACTTGAACATCGCGCTCCCAAGCGATTTGTGTCAGCTCTCCCAAGGTTTCCAGTTCACCGAATTGTGCGGCATCATTGGCATCAGCAATAGACCCTGGGCGCAAGCCATCACCTAAGGAAAAACTGACATCATAGCAACGCATAATCTCGCAAATTTCTGCAAAATGGGTGTAAAGAAAATTCTCTTGCTTATGAATTAAACACCATTGCGCCATAATAGACCCACCTCGCGACACAATACCGGTAACACGCTGGGTTGCCAATGGAATATAACGCTGTAACACACCGGCATGGATAGTAAAGTAATCCACTCCCTGCTCTGCCTGCTCTATCAAAGTATCCCGATAAATCTCCCAGGTTAATGCTTCTACGTTTCCCGCTACTTTTTCCAGTGCTTGATAAATGGGAACCGTACCAATCGGAACAGGTGAATTACGAATAATAAAATCACGGGTGGTATGAATATTCTTGCCAGTAGACAAGTCCATTACCGTATCAGCACCCCAACGAGTAGCCCATACCATTTTTTCGACTTCTTCGGTAATGGAAGAAGTCACTGC
>CAZSHR010000196.1:0-2383 GCA_964606725.1 uncultured Coxiella sp. | reverse complement strand
GCTAGTTAATTATTCACCCATCACAAAGCAGCACATCAACAACGGAATGACAATGACAAACTTATGTAAGGCAGCAATAATTGTCAGCGATAATACCGCAATGAATCTGCTGATAAAACAACTTGGCGGCATTCAGGCAATTAATCAATTTGCCCACTCAATTGGTAATCACTCGTTCAGACTGGATCGCCTGGAACCTGATTTAAATTCTGCAATTTCTGGTGATTTGCGTGATACAGTAACACCTAAGGACATGGCACACAGCTTGCAAACATTGCTACTGGATAATGGACTAGCACCTGACCAGCAAAAACAGCTTAAAAACTGGCTAATAAACAATAAAACCGGCGACAAAAAAATTCGTGCAAGCGTACCTGAAAACTGGATAGTAGCGGACAAAACTGGTTCTAGCAAATACGGCACAAGTAATGATATTGCAATTATCTGGCCACCCAATCATGCACCAATTCTTTTAGCAATTTACTTTACGCAAAACAAAATCGCGCATTCAAATAAAGATGCTATCATTGCCAAGGTGAGTCGAGTAATAATTAAAAAAATTCAAAAAAATAACCTACAAACTTGAGCCACCATCAACACACAAAACTTGTCCTGTGATAAAGCTGGCATCTTCCGAGACCAAAAAACCGATTGCCGCAGCAACTTCTTGAGGCTTCCCTATTCTACCAAGAGGCACTAAATCCAGAGCAGCCTTCTCTTCAAGACTATTAACTGGATGCTTTTCACGAAACAAGTTTGTTTCAATGGGTCCAGGTGCAACTGCATTAACAGTAATTTTATGCTCTGCAAGCTCCAGCGCCCAGGTTTTAGTGCAGCCAATTAAAGCGGACTTTGCTGCTGCGTAACTGGTTCTGTTTTTTACACCGAAAATTGCACGGCTAGCGACATTGACAATGCGGCCCCAACGATTTTGCTTCATAGCTCCCAGAAAAAATTGCGTTATCTGTACTGCAGTGCGAACGTTTAAGTCATAAACTCGAAGCAGTGAATCGAAATCAAGTTGACTTAGTGATTGAGGAAGTGCGATCCCCACATTATTAATAATAATGTCAATCGGATATTTATCACTAATCACTTTAAGAATATGGTTAACCTGATTCACATCACTTAAATCACACGGATAAAAGTCTCCAGAAAATCCCTCTTGAGCATAACGCGCAATACCAACAACATGATAGTTTTTACCCAACAAGTAATTCGCTGTTGCCAGACCAATTCCTTTAGTAGCTCCGGTAATTAAAACTGTACGCCTCATAAATCACAACAAATGTTTCCCCCAATCAATCATGACATATTGTACGAAAATGTCAAATTAACAGTATTTGCATTATAAGCTGCCTCCAATAAGCCATAATCCTGAGTACTTGGAAATTTTTTAATCCATATTTTTCTGACTAGTATTTTTAATAACTCACAAGCTTACCACCCATTCAAGCAACTCCGCCTTTTCACAAATCGGAGAACGCCCAATATAACGAAATGGAGGCCCTCCACCAATACAGCGCATACGATCAAGCCAGCGTGGTTTTTTACGGATTAATTCCCCTGCTTCCTTCTGGTTGAGGTAAGTCAAATTTTCCAAATAACCTTTTTTTCTTATGTCATCAGTCATCATATCTGAATATTTTAGTATTTTAAATTATTCAATAGTTTTTCAAGAAATCTAGTTTAACAAAATTAGTTAATGAAATTGAAAACTTTTGATAATTACAGCACAAGCACCAATCGATTACTGCTAAATATACAGCAAGGAAGCAGATTAAATAACTCAATGATTTATATTCAGCATATCCTATCTACATTAAAATATGTCTCTTATATAATCTTTTTAGAATTTACTAAAAATTATTTTTTAATAATACCGCACCTCTTCACCAAGAAGTACTCAAGAAACGCCATAGGATGGTATTTTTTAAAAATCTAATCTTATATTTTAAAACAACAGTTTTTTCCCGCAATTAAAATTTTCCAGCACACACTACAATGGCTTTGCCGGCAATTTTAACCTCATGAAAATCAAGGATTTTTCTAAAAATAAGTTTACTGGCTCATTAAAAAGCCTTGATTTAAAAGGCTCTATGATTAAAGCGTCAAATTGACCTTGAAGCGTCCGAGTGCAGTTTCCCGTTTTTTTGCTTAATTCAACTAGCGTCTGTTTTCCCAAACAATATTGAGAATAAAGAGTTTCAATTGACCGTGTTTCTGCTTTTACTTTAACGTATTAATGGCCGCATCGATCACAGCGATATTGCTGTTTTCCTCGACGGTGACCATTCTTAAAAATAGCCAATTGTTTGCATTTAGGGCGTCGTTTTTATTGTTGATAATAAAATCGCCTGTTTTACTTTTAAAAACAATAAGT
>CAZSHR010000195.1:0-2384 GCA_964606725.1 uncultured Coxiella sp. | reverse complement strand
TCTCTTGTAATACCAAAACTGGTGTAACCGCAGTCGCCATCGGCAGCAACTTTACGTCTTATATAACCACCCTCTCTACCCACACTATTCTCCTCAGGGCTAAAATTTTCAACGGTTGATCCCATGGATGCGGTTTTAGGTCGAGTGGGCGAAGAGTGACCGATTAATTGAGAGTTTAATGAATCAATATCCTCATTTGGAGCCGTATCGTCAAAATTTATTCTTTTAGATTTAATCTGCAGAGCATTATCGTTATCTATTTTTTCGATTGTACTGCCTTGTGCACCTTCTAACGATGAAGCTAAGGATGAAAAAAAAGTCGGGTCTTCAGGAGAAAAGCGAACATTTTCGTGGCTAAAAAAACTTTCTTCTGTAAAGTATTTCTGATACAAATAGCGAATAGCAGCCATCATATGAGCTTCATCAGGTTCAAAGTCACTGTGGTTTAGAATATCAAGAATAGCTTGATAGCGATCGCCCATTAGATTATCAAGCGCATAATTATCTGCCAATTTTACGTATTTTCTCATTATATTTACCCTTAAAGTATCGTCTAATCTGCAAATTTTAGATAAGTGAAGAAAAATTGTCCTCAACAAAAAACACTAATAATTAACGTAATTTGAACAATTTTAGGTGAAAAAACAATCAGATAGGTGCTGCGAGGGTAAGTAGCCTTGATAAAACAAATAAAGTCTAATCCTTAAGAAAAAATTAAATAGTGTTTATTTCTCACAGTATTTGCGACTAATCGCCACTATTCTCTGATAATACTTCCAGGTTACGATAACATCGTCATGGACGCATCTGGTCACAAGGAGTGACTCACCAAACGGATTAACTCGGCGAGCAGGCACCCGCGAATTGACGAGGGTAGCAGAGCGCAAGGAAGCACTCAATGCTTGAATGTGAAACCGTCACCCCATCGCCTGTCGTTCGTTTCTTGATTCGGATGAAACAGAGCATGAGTTTCACTTGCTTCAAGAGCACTCAATATTTCGATTCAACGAGAATTATAGCCTCAAATTTGAAAAACTTAGATTTAATGGAGAGACCTCCTTTCTACGTTTAGAAGAATCTGTCAGAATAATAAAAATAGACCATCGTTCTTTCCTGAAGCAAATTTTCACAACTGAAATCACCTCACAGTTTAGCGTAGGAACAATAATTTATGATCAACATGGCGTTCCATTACTAAAAGTTATTGACAGTGAAGGAAATGTTGAAGATATCTGGAATCGCTACCACATGATTTTTGGTGCTGGTGGACTCGTGACAGCGGCAGGTACTGTCCTTGCGGTATTAGCAACAATCGGCATTCTCTCGTCAACTTTTGGAATTGCAGGATTTGCTCTACTCGGATTCGGGTTATTAGTTATGAGCCTATCTCAATTTGATAAGAGCCTCAACAAAATGGGACTTTTCAAAGGTGAAGGCATCAAACCCTTTATCAAGACGATTGGACATGAATCACAAACCTTGCCGCAATATTGAGATATTTCAAGCATTTTGTGATTGAGTCATTCCAGCCTCTAAGCCCCTCTTGAGCGTGAAATGTCAACGTTATTGTGTGCCCGTTCATAAGCGCATTTAGCTTCTTATTAAAAAAAATCTTGTACAACAC
This sequence comes from uncultured Coxiella sp., assembly GCA_964606725.1. Lineage (GTDB taxonomy): Bacteria > Pseudomonadota > Gammaproteobacteria > Coxiellales > Coxiellaceae > 2-12-FULL-42-15. Next base: position 760 of record CAZSHR010000195.1, on the reverse strand, counting down.
TTGTATTTACTCTATGATAAAAGTGCTTTTCAGGAGTCGGAGGTTCGAATTTTTTTACTCTGATATAATGTTTATAGCTAATTTGCGTGTTCAAAATATTGGTATGGCTATCTGTACACTTTAGTAAGTATCGAGGTAATCGCCATTAAATCAAAAGAAAAAAAATATGTGCACATTAAGACTGATATTAGGAGACCAATTATCAAAAACAATTTCAAGTCTCGAAGCATGTCAAGTTGACGAAGATATTATTTTGATGTGCGAAGTCTGGGAAGAAGCAACTTACGTTAAACATCACAAGAAAAAAATTGCTTTTCTATTCTCAGCAATGCGACATTTTGCTGAAGAATTGAAAAAAGAAGGATACAAGGTCGTTTATACAAAACTGGATGACGAGCATAATACTGGTTTTTTTAAAAAGGAAGTGGAACGTGTTTTAAAAAAATATCCCTGTCAGTCGCTTGTTGTGACACACCCTGGTGAATATCGGCTGCTAAAAGAAATACAAAACTGGCAAAAACAGTTTAAAATTTCTGTCAAAATTAAACCAGATACTCGCTATTTATGTACATTGGATTGGTTTAATGATTGGGCTAATAATCGAAAACAATTGCGCATGGAATATTTCTACCGAGAAATGCGTAAAAAATATTCTATTTTAATGGATAATCATAAACCAGTTGGGGGTCAGTGGAATTATGACGCGGCTAATCGAAAACCACCAAAGCAAGGCCTTAATATTTCTCCGACTTACCACAAT
>CAZSHR010000194.1:0-2398 GCA_964606725.1 uncultured Coxiella sp. | reverse complement strand
CCTACAATAGAAAATCCCGGAACGTGATTTAAAGGTCCATGGATCACTTTAATTTCACCTGTTTTTTTGTTTAAAATCTCAATCCTATCCCTCCTTACCCCCACATGTACAAAAATTTCACTATCTGGTTTTCTCATTAGTTTTCCCTGGTGCAGGTCACCAATATTAAAGTCCGATATTCCTTTAAACAATTCTTTAGGTGCTATATCCTTCCACTTGCCAAATTCATTGATCCTCTCCCCTTCCAAATCAAATTCTATGTATTGGGAAGGATCGCTCGCCATTCGGGTTATTACACTTGTATCAGTAGCCCAAACCATGTTAATAGCCGAAAAATAATTTTCCTTTTGCTTTATTTGTTGGATGGGATGGCGTGAATCACATGCTAATTCAAATTCAGAATAGGTTTTGCCACCCATGCTGTAGACCCAATAAGTACTATCATTGTTACCAAAATCAAACAAAAAGGCATCTGTTATTTCCCCAGGGCCAAAACCTATTTCACCTTTAGAATTTAAATAATTTAAATTTGCTTTATCCAATAGGTGCATTGGCGGATCATTGTTAAAATCTTCAATGATGATAAAATCATTTTTGACCAAAAGACTGTTTGGTCTTAAAATTTCCTGATAGTACTGTTTTTCGCCAGACAAAAAAATTTTTTCCAAATTGGATGATTTCGTAAACACTATGTTTGAAGAATCCGACTTCTTACAGGCATACAGAAATAATGCTAAAATGGCAATACTTATTAATTTTAGATAGGGTATTAATATTTTATTCATATTAAATATATTGCGGATAATTGGCAGGAAACCAATCTTGGATGTTTGGTTTCCTGCCATTATTTGTTAAGAACATGAATCGGTACCACATCGCTTCTCATCTCCGTACCATGCATTTCCCTCTTCATCGATACATCCTTCATTTTGTAAAAAGGCCTGGCAACATATCCAATCAGAACAATTTCCACTCCCCGCAATCGCCTTCTCCAACGCCACCTCATTTTCCGAAAACGGTGCTTCCGTACCGCTAACACCAAATTGCCAGCCAGCTACCAGCATAACCGCTACAGCGCCAAGGGCTGCCATTAATTTTCTTGAATTTTTAAGCCATTGCTTCATCTTTTTTTAATTTGAAGTAAAATATTGATTTAATGGCACTTAAATTGAAAAAAAAATGATAGTTGCAACTATTTTGTTAAAAAAAGAAAAGAAAAATGTAAAATAATCCTTATTTAAGCGTATACGCTGTTTTTAGGTTGAAAGTAAAAGATATTTTCCCGGAAACTCTTGAGCTAGGCTAATTGTCTGTCAGTGAGGTGTTTTGTGAAAGGTGTGGTTTTATTCTTATAACAACGTATTAAAGCTGAATAATTTTCATCAATGACTTATCCTTACTTTTTCTATGGTTAGCTGCTGGTTTCCATTAAGAAATTCAACCAATCATCTTCATTTCTCGGTGGATCTTTTTGCAGGTCTTGTAGCGTTTTTTGGATACCTCCCTTACCGTACATTTGGTACCTTTCCCACCAGAGTGTGGACCAGAATAGCGGAGTGTTGGAAAAATACTTTCCCCGAAGGTTTTCAAATTCATCCGGATCATTGAACTGCGACCATTCTTTTTTCATCTTGTTCCATCGTTCATTTTTTTCTTGCATGTATTCTGAATAGGGTTTACCGTTTATGGGAGCAACTTTGATTTTCAGTTCCTTGACCAGTATATCCCTGAAAAATACAGCAAATCCGGTACGTATGTCATCTATTTCTTGCAGTTTAATGTCGGATGGCTCATAAAACCAAAAGTTCCTTCCCAACTCGTAAAAGAACAAATGGTCATAGTATCCATGCTTTACGAACTGATTATATATCCTCCTGAACTTTTCCTCCCTTATCTCTATGCCCTTTCTGCCTAGTCTACCGCAGCCAGATCCACAGGTAGATGGCACTATGGCGAGTGGAAGTTTATCGATTTGCATAGGAGACGGATCGGGCTGCCTACCGGAGAGGGCGGTAGCCAGCTCATACGCAAGATCGTAAGTTTTAAGAAGTGATTGAATTGTATCAGCATTAAAATTGACATTAGGAAGCAGTAGCAGGACATGTTTACTTTCTTGGTACGATAAGTCAAGATGGTCTCCTTCGAATTGTTGATATCGAATAGTGTCCTGATTACAGCTTTGGCATATTATCAATATTAAAATAGAAATACATTTCAATTCTTTATCTTTTTTGTTGGATTTTAACATTTTTATTATTTAGTTAACCATGTGAATAAAGCCAAAAAGAAAGATATAATCAAATTGTGCTTAAAATTTTTGCTTTCTGGCATTGCGCTTTATTTTGTCTTTCGTATAGTCGATCCCAACGCTATTTTTGATGCTTTTTTTTCCTCACAT
>CAZSHR010000193.1:0-2413 GCA_964606725.1 uncultured Coxiella sp. | reverse complement strand
TCAACCGAAAAAGAAGCTCCACAACCGCAGGTAGTCTTGGCATTGGGGTTGCGAATGACAAACTGGGCGCCCTCAATATCTTCACGGTAATCAATTTCGGCACCTTTGAGGTAAAGATAACTCATCGGGTCAATCAAGAGTTTAACCAGACGTTGCGCCTTATTATCGACTATTTTTTCAACAATATGGTCCTGACCTTCACTGATGGCCTCATCAAAGGTAAAGCCATACTGAAAGCCGGAACAGCCGCCGCCGGTAATATAAACCCTTAGATTCAGCGAAGGATTTTCTTCCTCATCAATAAGGCTGGCCACTTTAAGAGCAGCACTATCCGTAAACACAATATCTGTTTTCAATGCAGAAGCCATAAGCTTGTTACCTCGGGTTAATACACCGTGTTAATATAGCGAACCTGAATCAACTTTGAAAGGAATAAACAATGCGCTGGATACTGGCTTTTCATATCATCGCTATGGTCGCATGGTTTGCTGGCCTGTTCTACCTACCGCGCCTGTTTGTTTATCATGCGGACAGCCACGACACCATCAGTCAACAGCGCTTTCAGGTGATGGAATACAAACTCTACCGTTATATTATGACACCCGCTGCCATCATCACGACACTATTGGGCTTCTGGCTACTCAGCTATAGCTTTCGAGGCTATCTGGTTCAGCACTGGATGCAAGTCAAGCTATTAGCTATTGTCTTGTTATGGGCTTATCATCTTTATTGCGGACATCTGGTTAAACAATTCAAAGCTAACAACAACACTTACTCCAGTCGTTTTTTCCGCTTTTTTAATGAAATTCCCACTATTCTACTAGTAGTTATTGTAATTGCGGTGGTGGTTAAATTGTAATTAAACTGATAACTAATAATTGAAAAAATATCAATTAGCCGAAACCATCTTGCTAATCTGCTGGAAAAATTGATTAACTGAATTTGACCTGACAGTTACTTCTTAAAAAACCCAAGCCGTCAGATACTGTCTTAATGTGTCAAGCAGTTATGTTACTATTTTTAGAAAAATTTTTTTTTAGTGTATGCTAGCACAAATTGGGCTCACATACAGATTCCATAGAGCTATAGGTGATCACAAAAATTGTTATTGCCCTGTGAACTTGTAAATCATTAGCTTCATGTTCTTGAAATTTATAGGTTCATTTAACAATTAAGCATTTCATAGATTCACGACAGCTGGCTCTGAGGCAGTCTTTACCTATAAATTTAATAACAAATAGTGCTGCTATTAGCTCTATTCTCATTATGTCAGTAAACTTTCATTCCTTATAAAAAATAATTAATTAATTTTATTTTAAGGAAAGTCAGGTAAATTTTAAATATCAATAACCTATCCAAAATTCAATAAACAGGTTTGTGCGTCAGTTTTATAATATATTTTATGTAAGACTTTTCTTTCAAACAGGCTGAATTTTATCAATCATAAAATGTTTAAAAACCTATTTTAATTAAGAAAAAATTAAAATAGTGGTAATTTATTTTTACTATTATCAAAATTTTTGTTTTTAAAGGTACATTGATCATTAATCGAAAAGTTGACAGTAACTATGCTAAGTGTATAGTTGACCTAAAAAATTAGGGGGAAAAATATGTCAATCTACACAAATCGTCAAGTATTTACATTTCTCAGAGAAAGATATAGTAAAAATAAAGTGTATGTCTTCCAGCATGCTGTATTGAGAAGTTTGGATACGGAGAGTTTTTCTAGCAAAAACCTTGGTGTTATTAACTTTCTTTCTCAAGAAATGAGTGATTGTATTCAAGACTATATGAGTAATGGTCGAATGGAATATGGAATCGTTCCCATTCTCTTCAAAAATGAGTCACAATCAATAGAAAGAGGTTTTTTAGTTGCGAGAAAGATAGGTCAAAAAGAGATTGATATCAATTTTTTTTCCATAAACTTTTTACCTATCGAAATGAAAAAAATTATTGAAAAATTTTTAGAAAAAAAATTCAAAGTTAACTCTTTTCTTCTTCATGAAAAAAAAGACTCTTTTTTAGAGAATTCAACTGGAATGCTTGATTCATCAATCAGATTGCTTGAGCTTTACATGGATGACTCCCTGAAAGGATCTGATAAAGATACTGATAGTCAAGCAATTAATTCAGATAAACTCTATGACTCCAATTTTTTTTACCGACTTCCGGTCGAGGCTGTTGACTCAGGGCAGTTCTCTAAACTTTTTTATGATGATTTTTTATTTTTCATTGAAATTGGGTTAGAGGTTATTAAATATAAAAAAAATGAAATAAATATTTCACTATCAAGGACAGATGATGATGGAGTATTTTTTAATTTACAAGATTGTCAGCATTACGTTAAATTTACAAAAGAAGAATTTAAATCTATATCTAATGAAGAGGTTAATGAAAGAAAAACATTTTTTTA
>CAZSHR010000192.1:0-2426 GCA_964606725.1 uncultured Coxiella sp. | reverse complement strand
TTTAGCAAAAATCATCATAAAAGAGAAACTATTGAAAAGATTTCTCAAAAGTTTTTACAACTTTCCAAAGAATTATGCGATATTGATTTAAAAAAAATTAACAATAAAGAATCTATTTATTCTTTATCTTCTTTACAGAAAGGGATTTTTTTTCACGAAATTAAAAATCCTAATTCTGGAATGTATGTTGTTCAGCTAATTTGGAAATCAAATTTGTATTCGGATTTTCAATCTGAGAGAGCAAAAGAAGTTTGGCATAAATTGATAAAACGTCATTCAATATTGAGAACTGAATTTCATTGGAGTAATTCTTCTGAATTAGTTCAGGTCACGAAGAAAAATATTGATTTGCCTTGGTCTGCCTATGATTGGACCTCCTCAAGTGATGAAAAAACAGTTTCAAATCGCCTTGAAAACTTTCTGAACTCTGATCGTGTGGCAGGATTTGATTTCTCTAGAAGTCCTTTGTTGCGTATTTCTTTGTTTAGTTTGCCTAATAGGCAATATATTATGGTCTTGACCATACATCATATTCTTATTGACGGTTGGTCTGCCTCTATTTTATTTAATGAGTTTAATTTGACCTATAAAAATCTTGATTTTTCAAGAAAGACATTTAGCTTTGAGAGTTATATTCGCTGGCTTGAAAAAAAGCCGATGACGATGGCTAGAAATTTTTGGCGTCAATATGCCAGTGGCTTTGAATGCAAATCAACACTTCCTTTTATACAAGGTGATAGTGATGATAGAAGCTCTCCTAATGTTTATTTAGAAGAATTTAAATTAACTGATAGCTTAACATCCAAAATCCAGAAATTTTGTTGTCAAAAAAATGTTAGTGTTAATACATTCTTTCAATCGGCTTGGGGATTTTTGTTGGCTTATTATACCCAATCTGATGATGTTATTTTAGGGGTTACTTTAACTCAGCGAAGACCCGATTTTTCAGGATTTGATAAAATTGTTGGTTTGTTGATAAACACACTACCAATGCGATTTAAATTTGATGATTTTAATCTTTCGATATTGGACTATTTGCACAAAGTTCAAGAAAATTTTTCAGAAATAGCAGAATATCACTATCTATCTTTAAGTGAAGTTCAAAAGTTTTTTCAGGTTGACAGCTTAAAAAATGATTGTTTTGATGTTTGTTTAGTATTTGAAAACTATCCTATTTCTGATATAACTGATGATGCTTTGATTAACTTTAAAAAATTAAGAATTATTGATCCTAATCATTACCCATTGGTCTGCAAAATATTTCCTGATAAAGAACTTAGAATATGTTTAGAGTTTGATAACAATAGAATTGACAAGCAAGCAATCAAAGCTTTTTTTCAGCACTTTAAAAATTTAGTGATGGGAATGTTGGAAGATTCCAGCAAATCATTAAAGAATTTAAAAATTATGAGCAATTCTGAAGTAGAAAAAATTATTTATAAATGGAACAAAAATAGTATTTCTTATTCTAGCTCCACCTTGATTGATTTGTTTGAAAAACAGGTTAATAAAAATCCTGAGAAGATCGCTTTAATTTTTCAAAATGAGATGTTGACTTATCATCAACTCAATCAGCGTATTAATCAGTTAGCTCACTATCTTGTTAAAAAAGATATCAGGCAAGGAAAGACTATCGCTATTTTTCTTAAACGCTGCACAGAAATAATTATTGCAATACTGGCAGTTGTTAAAACAGGGGCAGCTTATTTACCTTTAGACTCTTCTCAGCCTCAATCAAGACTGCTAAATATGATTGAGGATAGTCATGCTGATTTCCTATTGACACATCAAGCGCTTTATTCTGGTTTGAAAATTGATTTTTTTTCAATTGAAAATATTATTTTTTTAGACCACTCTAAGTTATTTAAAAGCGAGTCATCAGAAAACTTGAGTATCAAAGTAGACCCTGAACAATTGCTTTACCAGATTTACACGTCTGGTTCAACTGGCAAGCCCAAGGGAATATTAATCAAGCATGGCTCAGTGACTAACTTGCTCAATAGTATTTATGATAAAATACAGGCGAACTCTAGCGATCGTTACCTTATGTTAACATCGACTTCATTTGACAATTCTGTTTTTGAGATTTATTTTCCATTAATCACAGGCGCACAATTGGTGTTAGCCGATGATGGATTGGTTGTTGATGGCACCGCTATTAAAGATTCGTTGGAGCGTTATCAAATTTCCATCTTGCAGGCAACTCCGATGACTTGGCGGATGTTGATAGAAGCCGGCTGGTCTGGTGGTTATCCCTTGAAAGGAATTTCGAGTGGTGATCTTTTAACCGGTGATTTGTGCTCTCAATTATTGGCTCGCCTTTCTTCTTTATGGAATGCTTATGGGCCTAGTGAAACAACGGTCTGGTCAACCATTTATCCTGTACCTCAATCTGTTGATACAAAAAAATCAATCTCTATTGGTAA
>CAZSHR010000191.1:0-2464 GCA_964606725.1 uncultured Coxiella sp. | reverse complement strand
ATCATGTTGCAAAATCTAAGGCTGATTATTATATCAAATATTTAATTTTTTTATATATGTCCCCCCCTTTTTTCAAGCCGATTTTCTGACTAATCGTTTCTTGAGAACAAGCACCATCGGCTAAACAAGTAACAATTTTCTGATACCGTTGATTTTTAGTATTGAATAAGTCAGAAAATATTTTCTCAAACTCTTCAACCAGAATTCCTTTTTCAGAGAAACAAAGTTGCTGGATATTTTGTTCAGCTGTTAATGCAGGATTAATGTTTTCCAGATAACGCGGAATACCGCCCGTCACACTTAATACTTTGAGCTTCTCGTAAGCAGAAACACGACCATCGGTATCATACCAGAACTGAGCACAATCACTTAATGGCATTTCCTGTATAGTTAATACCAGAGACTCACGCCCTAAAAATCCGGTACTATTGAGAATGTTTTTTTCAATCCACGTTGACACCGAACCACATAGAATCAGGATTAACTGATCATTTTTTTTAAAATACAAATCCCAAGCATTCTTTAGCTTACCCAAGAAAGCCGGATCCATTGCACCCATCCAGGTGATTTCGTCCAATACAATTAACACACGACCGGTTTGTGTCTGCTCTGATAATTGCCAAAATAAATCACCCCAATCTTCTTTTTGTTGTAAATCCAGCGAAAATTGTCGCTCAACTTGTCTGGCAAATTCATCGCGCTGCACTTGTGCGCTAATTGCTTCCCCTGGAGGCAAGCCAGAGAACACATAAGCACGATCAAATGATTGAGCAAATTCCTGTAACAAGCGACTTTTACCAATGCGGCGGCGCCCCTTGATCACCACCAGACTCGCTGAGCGCTTCTGCTTGAGTGCTTCAAGTGTCTTGATTTCAGACTCTCTACCAACAAATTTTACCATCCATTTCTCACTATCTTAAAAATTACATTAATAATCAAATACTTAAAAAATCTCACAAAAACGTCTTTTTGCTTTTTTGTGAGATTTTATATTATGACAAATTCCTGATAAGAAAAACAGTAGTCAATCTAAAATACGTATCTTTGGCGAATTTCAACTTGCAGGATGTTAATGTAGAATCTCTGACCATTAAAATGACGTAGTAGAAATATGACTCTTGAGCAATTTTTATATCTTTCCAAAGGACTCGGACTATTTTCTGAAGATCCGGAAACCATAACTACGAGTAGCAAACACCGCAGTGCTAATTCTCGACTAAATATACAAAAAACCCTCTACGAAAAACAACCCATCTGGAGCACAACTGGGATCAGAGAAACCCAAGGCATCAAAGGAAAAGAGCTACTCATAGCTGACTGGCGATTGCGATTTAATTTCACAGAAGAAGATGTAGATAATCGCGTGTTTTATACCCCTAGACAGCTACTCTTTGATCTTATCAACATCGAAGGACTCATAATCAAGGTTTTCACTGAAGATAATCAATTAATCACATTAACTTCGATAAAACAATTTGATGAACTACATGAAAGGATTCAAGTTGGTGATGCCAATGTGCTTAAACAAAAGCTAGCACAAAACAACAAACCCGCCAATGATCTGGGAATTCTTGATCACGCTCGCCTTGAAGAATTACGTCAGAAATTTAAAAAAATTGCATGGATTGATGAGTTTATATACAAAAAATCGAACATTAAAAAATTTAACGAATATACAAAAGAATTTTTCCCTGAAAATTTTTTATCCTCACAGTTTCAGAACTATGCTGATTTGTCTTTTTTAGAAAATCAATCTAAAGAAGAAATCAAAAAAATACTCAAAGCCATCGGGACAGTTTCTTTTATATCAATAAACTATAGAGCAAAAAATTATTATTTTCTGGAAGAAATTTCAAAAAAATCAGAAGTTATTTTCATCAATATTGACCAAGAATCTGGAAAAATAATCAACTTATCTGTTTTTGAAGGAAAATCACTTTATATCCGATATATTGAAATAGATGATTACAGAAAATTAAATATCACACTTCCAGAAAAAATTATTAATTTAAATTTTGAAAGAAAGCGTTTTATACCAAAATATCAAGAAATTTCTGAAACGAGCTATGGTAGTTACTTTGCAGAAATAGACTGCAAAAATTTAAAAGATCTTTCGTCACTTCACTTTAAAAGTGATAGCTTGAATATAAATGAATTTCCTAAATTAAGAAGAGCAATCATAGATTCTGAAATACCAAAAAATCTGGAAAGTTTACATGCCACACTTGATGATGGGAATGATGAAATATTAAATCAATTACCTTTAACATTAAAGGAACTAAATCTGGGTATTCCAACAGAAATCTTTCATCAAAGTAGCCTGAACCAAAAAATAATTCCAACAATTGCTATTCAATGCCCTAATTTAGAAATTCTGACAATCAGAGCTCATGAAGAAAAAAGCGACTTCACTAAAGATGAAAGTGACTCTAGTGTTGATACCTACTCCAGTCTTGAGGAAAAT
>CAZSHR010000190.1:0-2467 GCA_964606725.1 uncultured Coxiella sp. | reverse complement strand
GGCAATAATACTGATTGATGAATACGACACGCCCATACAGTCAGCATTTCTTAATGATTATTATGAGGATAGCATAAATTTTTTTAGAAACTTTCTAGGTTCAGCATTAAAAGATAACCCGTACTTATTTAAATCGGTACTCACTGGAATTTTTAGAACATCAAGAGAAAGCTTATTTTCAGGCCTGAACAACGTTAAAGTTTATTCTATGCTCGATGAAAAATATTCACCTTACTTTGGCTTCACTGAAGAAGAAGTCAATGAGCTATTTCATAAAACAAGAATTGATAACCACACAAATGAGATAAAACTTTGGTATAATGGATATCAGTCTGGCAGTTCTGTTTTATACAATCCATGGTCTGTTGTAAATTACATTCAAGATAGAAAGCTCATTCCTTATTGGATTAATACTAGCGATGATACCCTTGTTAAGAGACTGTTATTAAAGTCAGGAAATGAATTTAAAATCCAGTTAGAACAGTTGTTTCAAGGAAACGTAATAACAAAATTAGTTAATGAAAACTTTATCTACACAGATCTTGAAAAAAGCAACGATACTTCTGCATGGAGTTTTCTTTTTATGACGGGCTACTTAAAAACAGTGTCTGTTGACTATACCGAACAGGGGTGTATTTGCCAATTAGCTATACCGAATAAAGAAGTGCGAACGCTTTATCGAAAAATCATTGAAGAATGGCTTTCTAACAAAAAAGGTGTTATGTGGTATAACGATTTTCTGAATAGCCTGTTATCAGGAAATATGGTCGAATTCTCTGACGGGTTAAGGGTAATGATGGAGCAAACCATCAGCACTTATGATCTCTCACAAGAGCCTGAAGCCTTCTATCATCGCTTAATGATTGGACTGACCGCAAGCTTATCTGGCAACACTGATTATCAAACAAAATCAAACCGCGAAAGCGGTTATGGGCGTTATGATTATCTTATTATTGCCAAGCACCCCGAAAAGCTAAGTATTCTGATGGAATTCAAAAAAGTACCCTTATCCAAAAGCGGAAGAAACCCTGAAAAGTCACTAAAGTCTGCTGCTCACAAAGCGTTAAAGCAGATTGATCAAAAATCTTATGCCGCTGAAATTGAGCAAGCTTGCTCAAAGAATTTATTAGTTATTGGTATTGCTTTTTGTGGTAAACGATTTAGCCTCACCTATAAAACACTGAAAATAGGCTAAGAAACCGACACTCAAAGCTACATTTTTGAAGAAACCTGATAAATAAACCATAGCACAACTCATTCAGCCGCTTTGTTTTTCAAAGGGGGATGAAGTTGCACTTTCCAGTAATTGAATTGTCTTTTTATCCGCGTCAAGCCTGACTCGCACACCAATGGGAACCGTAAAAATATTGTCTTGATGACCAATCATGGCGCCACGGTAGGCAGGAATTCCTAAAGGCTTAACATAATGATCAAGCACCTCATTTAAATAAAAACTGTTGTGTTCTCTAGACTTGCAGCCAGAACATGTGCCAAAAACGAAGCCTGAAATTTGAGATAGTACACCAATATGTTTTAGTTGACCTAACATTCTATCAATCGAATAAACGTCTTCCCCGACATCTTCTAAAAAGAGAATCTTCCCCTGCCAGTTATCAGGAAAATAAGCGGTGCCAATTAAAGAACTTAAAACAGACAAGTTGCCGCCAAGGATTACACCTTCGACCACTCCTGGTGTTATTGTAAATGCAGGGTTATCGATTGAAATAATATCTTTATCAGGATTATCCTTTTCTAAATTGGATAGGGTAAGATTTTCACTTTGTGAAAACAAAATGGACTTTGCCTGTTGAGTTGTAAAAGCAGTCCATCTACTGGTTGCTAATGGACCATGAAAAGTGACAAGCTTGGCTTTGTCATAAGCCGCAATGAGTAACGCGGTAATATCACTATAGCCTAATATAATTTTAGGGTGTTTTTGCAAAAAAGAGTAGTCAATTTTATCAAGAACATCGGCGGTTCCATATCCCCCTCTTAAAGCAACAATGGCTTTAACTTCAGGATTATGAATAGCATCATTAATGGATTTGGCACGCGCTGCCGCTGTACCGGCGAAATAACCATTTTGCTGTAAGATCGAATTGTCGTAAATAGGCCTTAGTCCCAATGCCTGCATACGCTGAAGCGCAAAAGTCAAACGGTCAGGGTTAAACTCAAAACCAGGCGCTATCAAGGCAACTGTATCACCTTTTTTCAGGAACTCTGGCTTTATGGGTGTTGTTACAGCAGCTTGAGCGATAGCGCAAAAACCAAACATAGCAAAAACTATTAAATTTTGAACTACCAGACAGTATTTTAATCGTTTGATTTTCTTAAACATGGTATAAAAGCTTTTTTAAAAACGAGAAGATAGTAACATATTGCAAGATACAAGACATTTAAAAACTTCAAACCTTGTAAATATTCGTTAAACCTCTCAGCCGCCTTGACCTTGGCTGTCATTCTCGCG
>CAZSHR010000189.1:0-2477 GCA_964606725.1 uncultured Coxiella sp. | reverse complement strand
GAGATGTTTCTCGACGCGCTTCGTCCTGGTGATAATATTCCTATCTATCTGAAAGGTTTAAAAGGCTTCTTAGATCGCTCTTTGCTGAATGTCATGAGTAATGCTTTGAAATTTACTGAAAAAGGATCCGTTGATGTCTCAGTTGCATTAGTTGATGATAATAAAAATCTCAATGATTTTAAGAAAGGAGAAGCATTAACACTTAAAATTGATGTTACTGATACCGGTATTGGTATACCTGATGAAAAGTTTGATTTTATTTTTGAGAATTTTTCGCGTCTTACCTCATCTTATGAAGGAAATTACAAAGGTACCGGGCTTGGTTTGTATGCAGTAAAACAGTATCTGAAAGTAATGAATGGTCAGATTACAGTTAAGAGTGAGATTGGTAAAGGTTCATGTTTTACCCTCATCATTCCTTTTCAGGTAGATGACCACGCAGATCAATTACGCCAATCAATACGTATTCCTAAAGATATACTCCCCAAAAAACAAGTTGTTTTAGACAGTTCTCAAACCGAAGAGATAAAAGAGAATAGAAAAGCTCATATCCTGGTAGTGGAAGATAGTGCAATGGCGGCAATGGCGGCAAAATCTGCCTTGAATCGCCTAGAGTGTTCTGTTGATATAGCTGAGAATGGAGCAAAAGCAATTGAAAAAGCAGGCAGTGTTTCTTATGATTTGATCTTTATGGATGTTGGTTTGCCTGATAAAAGTGGTATAGAGGTTACAAAAGAAATCCGTGCTTTTACGGATAAAGAAAAATCTGCTGTTCCAATTGTTGCATTAACAGGTCACGCTGGTGGAGAAAATCGACATCTATGTATTTCCGCCGGTATGCAGGATGTTCTTAATAAACCTGCTCAGCCACCACTTATTCAGTCAGTTTTAAAAAAGTGGATTTGGGATAAACAATCAGAGCATTCAATTAAAGACGATCAAGATGAGTTAGAGATTATTGATTGGGAAGGGTGTTTAGTTTGTTGCAGAAATGACCTGAGAATGAGGAATGAAATGCTCTCATTGTTAAGTGAAGATTTAAAAATAACAAAAAAAGTACTGGAAGAGGCATATTATCCAGAAATTGACAGTAAAAAAATAAGAGAGGAGTTGCATCGCATATTGGGTGGCGTTGTTTATTTGAAACTTCCACAGCTAGAAAAAGCGCTTAGAGATTTTCAAAGAGTCGTTAAAGCAGAACCTCAATCGAAAAAAGAGCTTGAGATAGGCTACAACGCTCTAAGAAAAGCAATAGAAAACTTTTGGCTGGAAGTAAGAAGAATAAGCGAAAATTAGCAGTAGGATCAATAATCACTGAATTAATGCAATACTGCCTGATTTTTTTGATTCTTGATTATTACTTTGTTGTGAGAAAATATGCGTTAACCCCTTTGCAATGAAATCAGCTTCGCGGAAAATAGCAGAAATAATAAGCATTGAGAGAAAAACGCTTGCAATCTCATTGCAACCGAAAGCATAAGTGCTAACAGTCAAGGTTGATAAGATTGCCATAGAAGAAAATCTATTATAGTTGCAACAATCAGGCACTTTTTCTTCCAAGGACGAAAAGTTAAGCAAGCTTTTTTGATTCTTTGGAGAAACTCTTAATTTAATGCCATTTTCAGAGATTAAAACAAAGTTTTCAGCAATTTTCAGTGTATACTCATTTTGTGACTTTTCGATATGAGAAAGTTTTAAAATTTTTACAAATACTAGTTTCACCAATAAATTAGCCATCACTTGGGCAGAGCAATTCCTTGATCCAACACCAAACGGGTATATGTTTGTTTTTCTGCCGCTTGTAAAGCGTGAAGGTGAAAATAAAGTGGGGTTTTCGAAGCGCTGTAAATTGTTGTGCATAGCCCATAGTGAAATGAATATAACAGTACCTTTAGGAAGCTCATAGCCATTTATGATAGTATCATTATCCAGCTGTCTTGCCGTATAAGGCCCGGGAGTATATTTTCTCATTGTCTCAGAAGTAAAAGCACTTATGGCTGTGAAAGAGCCTTTCATAGACTTGTTCTCAATCAGATTAATTGACCCGATTTCTTTTAAAATTTCATTGCGACTTTCAACATTTAATTCATAAGCGTAGGCATATAGCATCCATGCTATAGTAGATCCAACTGTATGATGTGCAGCCATCATAATAAACTTAATAAGGTGCTTCTCTTCAACATTTTTTATGCTATCTGAGGTTTCTTTTACTTTATTAAAAAACAATTCCGGAATTTTTTCCATTTTTTCTTTGGCTGCCTGTAAGAAAGTTTCAATAATCTCATCAATGGAAGCTAAGTTGTAGAATATTTTATTTCTCACCTCTTCTGTGTCTACATTAAGTTGATATTTTTCTCTTGACGCCTCTAAGACAGAATTAAAAAAAATCGATAGATTTTTGCTTATAGTAGAATCGACTTCATACTCAAATACTAAAAATACTATTAGTCTCATGGAAAGAGATTTAAGTTCTTCCT
>CAZSHR010000188.1:0-2487 GCA_964606725.1 uncultured Coxiella sp. | reverse complement strand
ACATAGCAAACCAGTTAAAATAGTCTAGGCGAATAATTGAAACTCAAAAGTGTTTAACTTATCTTTAATTTTCCTTCAAATGAAGGTGGTTCAAATTAACATTGTAGACAAACATCAAAATCTCGTTAAGAGGGTTACAAACTGTAATTCCCAACCAAAACTAACCATATATTAGACAAAAGCTAGAAAAACTGCTGCAAAACACAAGCTTAAAATATTTACAATTTGGGCATCGAGAGTTTCACTGCAACAGTGGTATATGAACTGGATTACGTGTAGAATTAAGATATTTTTTAAACAAAGCCTTCTTCAGTTAAGAGTGAATGCGTACCGTTCGGTATTTAGAAGTACAAATAATCAGAAATCTAAATTTATACTAATGATAAGGTTGTAACCGTTATGAATCAACAATCCAAACTATTTAAAGAGTTAAAAAGCATAACAGCTATGATTGCTACGCCAGTTTACTGGGAAGACAACAATAGCAGAATTATTGGAGCAAATAATCATGCGCTGCAAATGCTCGGGGCATCCAGCAGCATTATTGGAAAAACGCTTTACGAAATTTACCCAAAAGAAATCGCACATCCCATTGTATGCCACAATCAGCAAGTTATTAACAAAAGACAAACGCTGTATCAGGAAGAAACAGTGGAAAACCTGACAACGAAAGAACGACAATCCTTTACTAGCATCAAAGTTCCACTATACGATGATCAAAATAATACCATTGGAATTGTTGTAACAGCACAAGATACTAGCGCAAAAAAACAATACAACAAAAATAGCATGTTGAATAACCTTAAAAAAATTGCCGAAATACTGCCCATTAATGTTTATTGGGTAGACACTAACAATATTTTGTTAGGAGTGAATAAAGCAACGTTAAAAGCGATTGGTGCTCTTTGTTATGACGATATTCTGGGTAAAACAATTTACGATTTTTATTCTAAAGAAATAGCAGATCCAATTATAAAAAACCACAATGAAGTCTTAATGACTGAAAAAACATTAAGCCATGAGGAAATGATTAAAGACATACACACAGGTGAAACGAGGTATTTTACGGCCATTAAATCTCCTTTATATGATGAAGATGGAACCCTTTTAGGAACAGTAGGTGTTTCTATTGATATTACCAGTCAAAAACAAGCAGAAAAATTAACAGTTGAGAATGCTGCTCATAAACAGGCTTTGAAAGAACAAGAAAAATTTATCAATATCGCCAATCAAGTTGCACATGATATTCGTTCGCCTTCTGCCGCATTAGCTATGCTAGCTACTGCGTGCGTTGCACTTCCTGAAAAAGACCGCACAATTTTGAGAGCAGCGGTTGGTCGAATTGAAGATATTGCCAATTATTTATTAGCTCAATACAAAAAACCAGATGATTCAGCTTCCGAATCAACAAAAGATGCCGCGCAGCCATTATTGGTATCCACGCGCCTTTTGGAAATTCTAACTGAAAAAAAATACCATCATCAAGATTTAACGATAATATTTGATGCAAAAATTAATCAATCTGGCTACTTTTCATTTATTCATATTAAACCAAGTGCTTTTGACCGAATGCTATCTAATTTACTCAACAATGCTATTCATGCGGTTAATCCACAAACTGGGAAAATTGAACTTGAATTAACGGCTTCTGAAACAGAAATCCAGTTAACTATTCAAGATAATGGAAAAGGAATCGCCTCACCTATCTTGGAAAAAATTAATAAAAACTTAGCCATTACTGCTGGAAAAAAAGAAGGACATGGGATTGGTCTCACTCAAGTTCGTGACACTTTAGCTCGCTATGATGGTCATTTTATTATCAGCTCCACGCTTGATGAAGGCACTAAAATTACCTTAACTTTTCCTCGGGTGGTTGCGCCAGACTGGATTTCATCATCGAAAATTGAATTAAATCCTCAAGATCAAGTGGTGATTCTCGATGATGACCCCGCAATTCACGGGGCTTGGGATGCACGACTACTGCCATTAGTGAAAAAGTTTTCCAACTTTTCCGTTAAGCATTTTACTGAAGGTGCCGAATTGCTTAATTATCTTAATAGACTTTCTGAATCAGAAAAAAATCGAATCTGGTTGTTAAGTGATTATGAACTCATTGGCCAATCTAGCAATGGCTTGCAGATTATTGAAAAAAGTAACCTTGCAAGAACCTTACTCGTTACGAGTCATTATGTAAACCCTGAACTACAAGAAAAAGTAATAAAATTTGGCACATTAATTTTACCCAAACAATTAGCCTCTGAAATTGCGTTAGTTTTTCCAGATTCTCCAGATGAAGAAATAACTTTCAGTCTTGATAAACAACCCTTTAAAACTGTGATTGTCGATGATGTTACTTATTTTGCACAAATGCTGATTAACTTTTTATTCGGCAATCGGTCAAAATATATAGACCACTATACACAGCCACAAGCGTTACTTGATAATATCAGCAAATATTCAGATCAAACAATTTTTTTATTAGATAAT
>CAZSHR010000187.1:0-2538 GCA_964606725.1 uncultured Coxiella sp. | reverse complement strand
GGACAGCACTGCTCAGGTTGCGCCAGCGTAAGGCTCTCTCGTCTTAACCACCCCCCAGTCAATTCCTGCGAAACTTCTATTGTAATCAACAAGTCAAGTTGTGTAGCTTAACGAGGTGGTAAGGGTTTGGCAAAGGAAGAAGGCTAGATAAAGAAGAAAAGATGAAGAAAAAAAGGGAAAACTAAGAAAAGCCTGAAAACACCAAACCCCGCCCATTTTTAATTATAGCAAAAAATGGCCAACCTTGGGCTAGTAAAGTAACTCTAGTTGCTGCAAGCGTAAGTCAGCAATAGCAAGTCCTACAGACAAGACTACAAAAATAATGCTTCATTCCACAATAATCCATGATATTATCGCAGCTTTAATCCGTATTGTAGGAGCACAAACCCATGTTCAAAGGTAGCATTGTGGCGTTAGTAACGCCAATGCTGGATTCTGGAGAAATCGACTACGACAGCTATACTCGCCTATTGGACTGGCACCTGGAACAAAAAACCGATGGCATTGCCCTCTTAGGCACCACTGGAGAAGCCGCCAGCATCACCAATCACGAACGCAAACGTCTAATTGAACTGTCTGTTACCCACCTGCGCGGTCGCATTCCCCTCATGGTAGGCACAGGCACCCACTCAACCGCTGCATCGATTGCCTATACACAAGAAGCCAAACAACTGGGTGCCGATGCTGCTCTACTGGTCACCCCTTATTACAACAAACCTACGCAAGCTGGTTTGTATCAACACTTTAAAACCATTGCTGAATCAGTGCCCTTGCCACAAATAGTTTACAATGTTCCGGCACGAACGGCATGTGATTTACTGCCAGAAACCCTAATCAAACTCGCAAAAATTTCTAATATTGTTGCCGTAAAAGATGCCACAGGAGATATAAGCAGAGTAAAAAAAATTCTTGCTACTGAATGTGAAATAGATATTTTGAGTGGTGATGATGCCAGCGCCTTAGCACTCATGTTGGCCGGTGGCAAAGGAGTCATTTCCGTTGCTGCTAATATTGCACCCAAAGCCTGCCATACGCTTTGTGCGGCAGCATTAGCAGGAGATACAGAACAAGCTCACACCATCGACCAACAGTTAAAACCATTGTATAGCGCATTATTCGTTGAATCCAGTCCTATTCCTATTAAATGGGCGTTATTACAAATGCAAAAAATTGCTGCGGGTATTCGCTTACCATTAACACCACTGGATGAAAAATTCCAACACTCACTACAACAATTGCTATTAAAAATGAACTTACTATAAGGAGAGCAGCCTCATGAAAATACTGGCCATAACACTATTAAGCAGCACGCTTTTACTCGTTGCTTGCAGTGATAAAAATACTTATCAACAACAGGCACAACAAACACCAGCGCTAACTATGCCACCTAACGTCACACTTAACAAAAGTGACCCCTACTACCCTATTCCCAAATCAATCAACACAACACATACCAAACAACCTTCATTGATTCCACCTAACAGCCATTTAAGCACTGATACACAACAAGCAAAGAGCTAAACATTATGCAGAAGACTCACTTGCTTTATCGTGGTAAAGTCAAATCTTTGTTTAAAACTGACAAGCCAGGATATCTGATTGCGCAATTTCATGATGACATGACAGCATTTGATGGGAAAAAGCACCAGGAACTCGCTAACAAAGGTGCCATTAATAACCTAATTAGTACTTTCATCATGAAAAAACTCTCTGACGCAGGTATCGCAACACATTATGTTAAAACTCTTGCCCCCTGCGAAACATTGGTAAAACAATTAACCATGATTCCATTAGAGTGTGTTATTCGCAACATTGCCTCAGGGAGCTTATGTCGCCGACTAGGGATAGCAAACATGCATCCACTTAACCCACCATTGTATGAGCTATTTCTTAAAAATGATGCCCTACATGACCCCATCATATCTGAACACCATGCACTTGCATTTGAATGGGCGACTAGAGAACAGTTAGATGAAATGCAGGACAATAGCTTTGCCATTAATCGCTTGCTCACTCAGCTTTTTGACGACGCTGATTTATTGCTAGTCGACTCGAAATACGAATTTGGTATCGATACTGAACAGAAACTGTGCCTAGGAGACGAAATCAGTCCAGACTCTTGCCGGATTTGGGATAAAAAAACACGGGAACCTCTGGATAAAGATCGTTTTCGCAAAGAGATGGGGTCAGTTATCGAGTCTTATAAGGAAATCGCCAATCGATTTGGCTTAGAAATTGCGGAAGCGTAACCCATCGTTACGCTTCCACTAAGAACAAAAGACTATTTTCTAGCTTTTGGGGGACGACCACGACGCTTAGCGCCAGTCTTTTTAGCAGTTTGCTTTTTAACTACTTTGCGCTTTGCTGTTGTCTTACGCTTAGCGGTAGATTTTTTAGCAACAGACTTCTTAGGACGGCCACGACCTTTTTTCTTAACCGTTGCTTTCTTTTTAGCGGCAGCTTTCGCCTTCGCCGTTACTTTTTTCAATTCAGCTTCTGCTTTTTTCAAGCTTGATTGAAGCTTCTTGACTTTTTTTG
>CAZSHR010000186.1:0-2564 GCA_964606725.1 uncultured Coxiella sp. | reverse complement strand
TTGAAAAGTCATCAGTCGCAATAACTGTTGGCATAAACATACTGGCGGCTTCTGTATATGAGGATGCAATATCTTCCGTTTCGTTAGTATTGTCATTTGAAAATACTTGCGAAACTTCGTTTTCAAGAACAGCATACCCAACGTTAATCACTGCATTAGAAAAACTAAAAAAACCTTTCAAACCTTCCGTTAAGGTATCATTGAAAAACCTAAATTTTAACGGTGTGTTCGTTTGAAAAAAATTGAAAACTGAAAAGTTCCTTTTTACAAAAGGTTCTAATTGATTGAAGTGAGCAGAAGCAAGAAGATCATCATTATTGTCTAGAGTGCTATTTGCAGGTTTACTTCGATCAACCATTAAAAATCCACCATTGTGAGCCAATAATCCTTTTTGAAAAATGAAATTAGCATGGTCGTTCCTGATGTTTGCGTGAGCATTTAAGCACCCAATTAGAGAAACAAACAAAATGGCTACAAAGAAAAAGCGAAAATGAACACCTCTTTGACTCCATAAAAATGGTTGCACTAAAAATCTTTTAATATAATTTTTTAACATTACAGGGGCGTATATGGACAATAATTAAAATATTTGAACAAATGTTTATTCAACAATGTGAAAAAAATTTGCTACAAAATTAATTATTGTGTTACAACATAAGAGAAATTCCGATGATTTAGATGGTTTATGTTGATGAAAAAAAGTTTTTTATACCGCTTAAAACCCCAAAACAGATCTTAAATACATTTTAAAAAACTGAATTACAGTTATTTAAAAATAATTTTTATGGAAACTATAATTTACCATATCATGTGCCTCAGTTGTATTTCATCGATAATTTTTAATATTAAACGATAATCATCACTACGAAAAGGTTTTCGCTACACTTTTTCAGCTGATGCTTTTGTCAAGAAACGTCAATTTTCATCAAAACAATACTCAGATGATCTGACGAGTTAATTTATTTTTTAATTTAAAACAATTAACATAAGGGAAAAATATATATTTTTACATTATGAAATTAGATTACCACAATATTAAGGATAATGGCAAGTTTACGGTTACTAGTTTTCAATGCGGCCCTTCCTTAAATTTACTAAAAGAAAAAGATTTATACAAAATTATTTGGTGTAGAGAAGGCTCAACAGAAATTGAAGTTGACGGATATAAGTTACTATTAGAAGAAGGTAATGTGTTGTTTTGCACACCAATGAACGTAGTTCAGATTCCTATAGAAAACAGAGGTTTAATAGCCTATGTATTCAATAGAGAATTCTACTGCATCATGCACAATGACTCAGAGGTATCCTGCATGGGCATGCTTTTTTATGGCTCGTCTAACGCACCATTAGCCTGTTTAACTGAGAAGGAGAAAAAAAGCTTTGATGCCATACTCATATTATTGCAGGAAGAATTTGAAATCAAAGATCAAATTCAGGGAGAAATGCTACGCACCTTGCTCAAAAGAATGTTAATCACCGCTACACGCATCATAAAACAGACTCAATTTGATCAAGATGCGAGCCCTAAGCAACTGGAATTAATAAGAAAATACAACATACTGGTAGAGCAACACTTTAAAGAAAAACATCAAGTCTCGGATTACGCTGAAATGCTTTTTAAATCACCCAAAACTCTTTCTAACTTTTTCAAAAAAAATGACGCGCCCTCACCTTTAAAAATCATTAATGACCGTATCATCGCAGAGGCGAAGCGTTTACTTTTATATAGTGATAAAAGCGCTGAGGAAATTGCCTATGAATTAGGATATAATGAACCCAGTCATTTCTCAAAATTCTTTAAAAAACACACAAATACAACTCCTCTTTCCTTTAGAAAAAGTTAGATATTCAATTTTTGATTACGTCTAACGATCTCTGAACGTTAAAACGCTCATCAGTAAGGTGCATTTGCACATTGTTTTCTTTAAAAATCTGAAGTGAACTTAATAATGCAATCGCATTAAAACTATAATCCATAGTTTCATCTACATGATATTTGTCTTGAACAACCATATTAATATGTACTATGGAGTCACTAAGTATTTGAAAACTTACGGTACCATTCTTTCCATAACCCATAGTATCCATCATTACCGAAAAAGACTCGGCCTGAGGTTTTAGGCTATCAGGTTTATAAAAAACCTCAACCCCATTAGTCTTGACTTTAGGTCCATAACCATCGATATCACAACTTGATAGGATTGTAATCAGAGCAAGCAGAAAAATAATCTTCTTCATGTTTAAAAATTTAATAGCCAAATATCATTTTAATGGCAAATCAGTTTCAATAAGACAGTTGCCCTATAATGACCTCTGTTGTATCTTTCATGTCCATAATTAATTTAACTATGAAGCACCACCGTTTACTCATTCTTTTTTTAGTTTTCGCTTTCGCGAAAGCGAACGCACAACAAACCACCACCGCCCCAGAAGAACAAAAAATGTATGAATCTCAAGAATTCAGACTTCTAGGTCCATTTAGAGGTGGTCGTAGCGCTGCGGTAACTGGAGTACCTGGCAAACCTGATCTATTTTATTTTGGGAGCACAGGTGGCGGAGTTTGG
>CAZSHR010000185.1:0-2619 GCA_964606725.1 uncultured Coxiella sp. | reverse complement strand
TTCCAGACTGGTCAATGGCGAGCGAATATCGTGTACTACCTGATTAACGTCTTTACGAAATCTTTCTTGTGCTTTCGCCTGGGTTTCATGTTTTTCATTTTCAAGTTTGAGCTGCTCAGCTTCTTTTTTATCGGTAATGTCGATTAGGATGCCAACCAGACCAACTACTTCACCATTTTCTCCTCGCAAAGGTTCCTTAAATGCTTCATATACCCTTGCTCTGCCATCAACAATATCTTTTGTTACTTCTTCTTGCGAAGAGGCAAAACCTGTTTCCATAATTTTTTTGTCATGTCCAACAATATGACAAGCAACTTCATAGGGATAAACATCATAACCATTAGTTCCAATGTAACTTTCATTAATCCCGAGCAACTGGTAAAAGTGTCGATTTGCTCCAGCAAGAGTAGCATCAATATCTAGCCAATAAATAGGTGTTGGCAATAATTCAACTGTCTTTATCAGACTATCAAATATCTTATGGTACTTGACAATTCTCCTGTTTTTCATGACTGGCCTCTGACAATTGACTCACTCAAAATCAAGTTTGAAGTTTTAAATAAACAAAACGGCTGATGCTCTCACATTTTGCCTACAACACGCGGTAAATACTTTTCTGTACGCTCGTAGGCCACCTACTGCGGCCTCCGGTTGCTGCAAAAATGTCAGACCATCAGCCTACGCCATTGATTCATCAAGATAATATCCAACTTATACTTTGGTTGCAAAATTATTTCTGAACGTTTTTAAACCAAAGTTATTTTCTATTATATACCCTTTGAACAATTCTTGCGAAATAGGCTGCCACTCAAAACCACATTTCTGAAGTATCTTCTGAGTCCTATTCTGCAATACTTCAACACTATTGACTGGTACTGACGTGACGTTCAACCAACCCTGATGCAACAAAAATCGTTCAACAATTTCATAATGACCTGTATCAGTATATTCAATGATTTTCTCAATGAATTTATGGATGGAAACTGTCTCAAATAACTGATAACCACCCAAACTAACAGAAGCAAGATCAAAAAAATAAGGATTAAAAATATGAAAAATATCATTAACTAAATTACTACGATTAAACAGGGCCACTATTGCTTGAGCTGCCCAGTCTGCTGGCGTAATATTAACCTTGGAAATCTGTTTTACAATAATTTTCATACGAATTAAACTTTTTAACCAATGATAAAAAGCATTATCTTTAATATTCTGCTGTAATTTTCCGTTCCTTGCTATTAAAGCCAAATTTCCAACACGATAGATATGAGAACGAACACCATAAGCACGATATTTCATCACAAGATTTTCAGCATCATATTTAGTTTTAGCATAGATTCCACATTTCTTTACAAGATTAGCATCATCTTTTTCATTAAACACGGAAAAACGAAAACCAACATATCTACCTTCAAACAATGGAGAAACAGTTGATATATAATGAAAATCTTTATTTTTAATAAATTTTGAAAACTCCAGAAGATTAGTCGTTGCTTTCACATTGTCTTGATAAAATTTTCTCTCTTCACCGTAATGTTTTGCTAAAGCAGCGCTGTGGATAACATCATCAACAGAAGAAGCCAATTTTTTATATTCATGGAAGCTCATTCCAAAATTATCTTTTGCAAGATCTCCAGAAAAAACAAAGATACGATCTTTATACAAATTAATATCAATGCCAAAATAAAAATTCATTTTTTTACGAATACGTCTATAAGAAATTTTTTCACTATCTGACCTTACTAAAAGATAAATAAAATATTTGGTATTTGTGAGCAAACAATACAATAGGTTAGCGCCTAGAAATCCGGTAGAACCAGTCAAAAATAAATTTGATAAAGGCTTTAATTTATAAGGATTAAAACAACAAATTTCTTTTAGCTCTTCGGAATAGGATTTCATTTTTTGATTTATCTCTACCCTATCTTTTTCTTGAATTTTACACGATTCATATAAAGCGCTCACCTTCTCAAGTTTATTTCTGAATAAATCGGCACTTAATGGAACAAAATTTTTAGCAAGCAATCGAGGCGTCCTAAATTTAAAGACATCATTTACAGTTACAGAAAAATATTTTTGTAATTTAAGTGTCAACCTTACAACATTTATCGAATTTCCACCAAGGCTGAAAAAATTGTCATTTATCCCAATATTATTAACACCCAATGATTCAGAAAAAGCTTGGCAAATATATTTCTCTAATTCACTTGAAGCAGGAATAAAAAAATTAGCAGAATATTTTTTTATAAGAACTGATCTATCAAGTTTTCCATTTTTGGTTAAGGGAAATTTTTGCAATTTTTTTAATTCTGAAGGAATCATATATTCTGGCAAATGCTGTGATAAATATTTTCTCAAATCCTCATCATTAATTTTTTTATTTGAAACATAATAAGCAACTAAATAGTTATTATTTTTACCATTTTTTTGAAATATACAGACAGCTTTAGTAACATCATTATAACTACAAATAACATTTTCTATCTCATTTAGTTCAATCCTTCGCCCCAATAGTTTTATTTGACCATCATCGCGACCAATATAAAAAATTTCCCTTGATTGTGACCATTTCGCAAAATCTCCTGTTTTATATAATCTGGAATTTACATTGAGAGATTT
>CAZSHR010000184.1:0-2633 GCA_964606725.1 uncultured Coxiella sp. | reverse complement strand
TATCTGTACCAGATCAATATCTTCTGAATAACGAGCAGGCGGTTGAACATATAACTTATTTAATGCGGTTCCTCCTCTGAAAGCCAATGATTTTTGTATTTCTGGTGATTGATAAAGTGCTACTAGTGTTCGACTAATTAGCAAGTCTTGTTCAACCATAGACAGAGTTTTCCAAGGAGCATTGTCCTGCCAGCGTTGTACATAAGTTTCAGGAATCATAAGTCACTCTCAATTGTTGTATTTTTAATAATTTTCCAACGTATGTCTTTTGGCATTCCTGTTTTCGGTAATTCTGCTGCCAGTGGTACAAATGGAAGCGATTCCTTCTTTTTTTTCCTTAAATGTTGATCAAGTAAGTTAATGACTTGCTCTTGTTTTTCAATATTCATTGAGTCTATTTGCTCTAGTAAATATCCCAAACGTTGAATCCATGCGTTTTGAGAAGATTTTCTAAGAACTTTCTCTAATTTCTCAATGTTAATCGATTCCACCAGTTCTGTTAATACCGTAACAACGTGATTTAAACCACCGCTAGCATGTAAATAAGTCAATAAATCCATTACTGTTAATTCCACACTTGAAATATTCAAATAACCGGTTTTCACCGTTTTTCTTTCAATGTGAGTTGTAGGTATATTCTTTTTGTAAACAAAATTAATTTGTATTTTCCCACAATTCAATGGATTAAGCTGCTTATTTGTCATGACTTGAAAAACTTGTGGTTTTTGATGAGAGGCACCATGAAATTCAGCCGCTGACAGCAAGCAAACGTAGTAAGACAATTTCCAGTGTTCCATCAGTATCGGAATGAGTTCAGTTGCTGGTAAACAACCTGTTTTTTGATACTCGGGAGGTATCATGATATACAGGTTTTTGGCAGGGCTGACAATTTCCCCTTTTTTCTTAAGTTTATAAATAGCGCAATTCAGCGCGTTATTGGAAATATCCAGCTCAGCTAAAGCGGTTTGTCTTGTGAAATAAAAGTAACCTCTCGTACGCAGTGACCTAAGATAATCTCTAAAAATCATGTTGTTGCTTAAGTGTATTTCATTTTAGTATAGAATAGCATTATTTTTTATATGTGTAAAATGTCTTTTAAAGACATTTTAACGGTATAAAATTATCTCTTACTTTTGGTCGAAGTGTGGCGAATTTGTGACACAGTAGGGTTTAAAATCGCCTTTAAAAAGCAGTTTAGATCATTAATTAGCTGGGTAGTTGCATCGCAGGTTGTTGATTAATAACAATTTTAAAATTTCTCTGTACTTTTTTTTCATCGATTCAAGGGAACAGGAATCGCCTTCTTGTTTTTTGAATGTTCAGCGCGGATAAAAGCGTGCCGCTGCTTTATGTTGACGTCTTTCCATTGCAAGCCCGTCACATTGGATTTACGCAATCCGGTTGCCAGTGTAAAGGTAACCATGTCACGCAAATGGTGTGGTAATTCCTTTAACAGTCCCTGGGCTTCTTCCTGCGTTAACCAGCGAATCCGTTTGTTGTCTGTTTTTCGCATACGTATCATGGGCATCTCAGCCATCCACTTCCATTGTCTGTGTGCCTTGCGTAATATCATGCGCAATGTTGCTAGTACCGCATTAACCGTTGATGCAGATACGCCGGTTGGCTTTCTCTTTTGCGCTATCTCTTCGATCAGTTCGTTAGTGATTTCATCAAGATATTTGTCTCGCAAATAAGGGTCAAGCCATCGTAAATGCACCTTGTCCGCGGTTTCCAGACTGCGTTTATGGGTTGATTCTTTCATCCAACGGATTTAAGCAAATTTCCAAAACGCTGTAATTTTGTATTACAGCGAGTAGTAATTATTTCACTTCAACAAAATGCCCTGCCGCGTATTCATGTAAAACGCTTGCAATGAAAGTTTGATAAGGCAAACCTTTATAAGTAGCTAATCGCTTCAAGCGTGCTAAATCTCTATTCCCAAGGCGCAGGGTTATTCGCTCATCTTTTCGTAAAGCATTACTTGCTGCCTCTTTTGCAAAAGCAAGCTCTTTATCAAAGTCATTAGCGCGTTTCCATTCGTCACGCTCAACAGAATCGAGTAATTCCCGTTCCTCTTTATCAAGCTCTACATTAAAAATATTTTTCTTTTTCATAAAGCCTCCGCTAACTCTGGCTAAGATATTTTTTAGTCATTTTCCGGCTTGGAATAATCGTTTTGAGGAAAACAGTTTCCTCATCTTCCCTTACAAAAGGAACCAAATAAGCATATCCTTCTATTGCAACAATATAAATCTTCTGATGAGGATACCGCGACGCATTTGGGTGATCGATCAAGTCTAACAATCCCCCATCGGATATTGCTGCTATGACATCTTCAAAACTGACCTCGCGTTCCCTGATAAGTGCTTGATTCTTTTCAGGTGAAAAGTCATAGTGAAATTGCTTGTGTTTCATGTGCTAATAATATGACAAAGTATGACTTTTGTCAAGGAATTTTTTAGTTATGAACGAGTATAACTCTTTGGAATATCAAGCTTTTTGTTTTTATGGGTCAATACATTGTTGGACATAAAAAAATCAAATAAAGTTATGACCAAATAACATTTAGTCCATGGGGCAAAGTGTGACGATATTGTGACGTAATCAACCGATTTATGGCCTTAAATGACCAT
>CAZSHR010000183.1:0-2649 GCA_964606725.1 uncultured Coxiella sp. | reverse complement strand
TGCTGAAAAAGATCCCAAAAGTCATGCAGTAATTACGCAAATGCAAATTGATGAGGCAAAACATGCGGGGTTAGCGGCGGATAAGGGAGCCGCTGACTTACCTCCGCCCGTTAAACGACTGATGGCGCTTCATGCCAAGGTGATGACAACGCTCGCTTACTGGGTTTAAGCGCTGCTGCAATGTGATCTCAATAATAAAATACTTTATAATTCATGCGGTTAGGCGTTGATCGCTGATGATTTTTTCGCAACTTTTTTAATTTTTAATCCCCCCCCCCATCGACCCTTTGGATCGCTGGCCTCTTTTGAAAAACAAAGGAGGCGAATGAAATGGGTCCTATTGACCTCAGTCATTGATTAACTGAGAGATAAACTCCGAACTCGGGTTATCGAACTGATGTTATTATGGAAATTAGCTGTTGAAGTTGTTATTATGCAGGCATTATTAGTTGTTCTAGCTTGATAGGTATTAGCGTTATGTTTCATCAATTGAACTCTGATCAAGAGCTCGCTGTTCTCAGAGTGATGTTATCCCAATCTCAAGATTCTAAATTGCACAATATTGCCCACAGTTCTGATGGCGAACAAATTTACTCGAATCTGCGAAAAATAAGAAAGCTTGATGAAAATATTGATTATTTTTTATCCCAAAGAGACTGTGATCCTGAAACATTATGGTTTTCATCGAGGCGTCAAAAGGCAAGAAGCCGACAACTGAAAATTTTGCAGCAGATTAATCTCGAAAATCAATACGCAGAACCACTTAAAGATTGTGAGGTAATTAAAAAAGCACAGTTGCTGCCTGATTCCGGGTCAGACAATCCGGATGAAAAACAAGCGTTGGCCTATCTTTGGAAATCTGGTAGCTATCATGCGCATTTTGTCAGTAGTGCCTTTGAAAATGTCCAAGATAAAGAGGGATTGAGGAAAAAACTCAAAGTCGCTGAGGTAGCTGAAATTCTCGCTAACCAATTTTTGCCGCAAAACTCTTTTTGGGATTGGCTCACTGGAAAAAATCGTAGAAGAAAACAATTTATTAAAAATTGTTTATCGAGCGAAGCGATTGTTAGTTTTTCTAGCATTGAAGAGAAATTACTGTTTTTCTTCATAAGATCAGCAGATGTTAATTGTGGTGAACTTTCTTTTGATCCATTAACAAACGATAAAGATCATATTTCTTGCTCAATCGTTGAAAAGCTTCTCGATGCTTTTGATAAGCTCAGCTCTTCAGGTATTAAGTTCACTCGTAAACAGATTGACTTTCTTGGTGAAATAGAAAAGAAAATTGAAGCTGAAAAAATAAATTTTCCATTCCTTGATTTGACTGGTTTGTTAAACCCAAATAGTTTTGGTTATAGAGTGAGAGAGTTAAAAGGAAAAGATCAGCCATTAGAGTCACATCCTAATGAAGTGTTTAACCCTCCTATTGTTGGTGAAGGAGTTGAGCCACAGGAACTTGAACCACAAGAAAAAAGCATTAAGTTTTTAGAGCCGGCGCACCAGCGGCTTGAAAGCTGTTTGTCACAGCTATTAACCATGAATTTTTTTGCGGCATTGACTATTGGCAGCGGTGAAGTGGATGCGTCTTTGTCAACACAGGCAGAAATAGCGACTTTTGCAACGAATTTTTTGACGTTTGTTCCTCTTGCGGGTGACTTTCTAGCGGAAGGTGCTGTTACATTAATCGAAGAAATCGATCAGAATAAGAGTGAAGAAAATGCTAAAAAATTGATACAGGTTGTTGGCCCCGCTTATCTCAACGAAAAAATTGCATATTTCTCAAAAAATATGGCCACTCTTTTGCAAAATCAAATCAAAGGTTGGCCTGAGAAAGACATCAAAGAATTAGCATATGATATTTTTCATCGATTAAAAGATGCGCTGATTAAAAATACTTCTGATGATGTTACAGCTTTTGAGCCAGATAGGTGGTTCAGTTTGGCGATTCGAGGTTCACAATTAGTTACAGTTACTGATGATCAGCTTACAAATTTTGAGCTTTTTGAAACAAGTGAAGAAAAAATTTCAGAGATTAATTATAAACAAAATTTAACCGAAGAGAAAATCGACAATGTAAAGAAAAATATTGACAGTTGTTTTCAGCGGATTTCTGGTTTATTAGAGAGTAATGATGCGTTGAATTACGAACAAAAGTGGATTGAACTAAAACAGCAGTGGCTTGAAAGTTTCACCACAGAGTGTTTTACTAATTTAAATCGCAGGGTTGAAGTAACAGAAGCTTGTGTTTCTGATTTGCAGACCGAGGCTCAAGTTAATAAATTAAAACAAGAGTTACTTGATTGTGAAAAACAGATAGAAAATCTCCTTTCTGATGTTAATAAACAGCAATCACCTTTCTGTGAAATTAAAAAACAATATACCGATACTGCTAATGCTCTTAGCCAGAAAGTAGTGTCAATTGATGAACATCTAAAAAATTATTTTATCCCGTTAGCTGATAATTTTTCAGATAAACATATGACTATGGTTGAGGAACTTAAACAATTTATTGAAAATTCAAAAAGTAGCTTCTTTGAGTTGAACAAGCAAAACGAAGAAAAGAAAAAAAATCTTAAGCAATGCAAAGAAGAGTTAGAAGTAAAAAAATTAGATGTTGAAACTCTTATCTCTAATTTAGGAGAATATCAA
>CAZSHR010000182.1:0-2679 GCA_964606725.1 uncultured Coxiella sp. | reverse complement strand
GAACAGGAGCGGGAAAAAGTACAGCAATAGGTGTTCAATTGGGTGCTGTTTATAGAAGGCAAAAAGGAAAAGTGTATGAACTTGAAAGTGATAAGGGAGCAAGCACTCCGCGTTGCTCTAAAGGTTATTTGTCACAAACGCTGAACATTCAGGCTTACAGAGATTCAGGCTCAGGACTTAATTGGTTAGACACAGCAGGTTTTGGGGATAATCGAAGTGAATCTGCAAAAATTTGGACAGAGTATTGTTTAGGCACACTTTACTCCTTAGTGAAAGAACTTCGCGCTGTAGTAATTGTAATAGATTATCAGGTCACGCTGACAGGCAAAGCCCCAGAGTTACAGAATTTAGCCGATGATTTATCAGAAATTTCTTCCAGAGATGATCGCTTTTATAATTCTACTGTTTTTTTAATTACTAACGTTTTGACTATAGATGGTGTGATTTCAAAAGAAGAGTTAATCGATAGTGTGAATCAAACTTTAACCCCTCTCACAGATCGAAGGAGAGAGTTAATTGCCAGTATAAACCAGACTTTTAGAAAGAATAATGGAGCGGGCCGTTTTTGTTTTCCAAATATGGGTATGCTAGAAAGAAATCCAGAGAATAGTGTAATGATTGATGAAAGTCTTATCCCTGAAGTTTATCTTATTGAGCTTAGAAATTTAAATAATAAGATAAAATTACTAGAAAAATTGAAAGAAAGGCAAGATAAAATAGTTCTGAGTAATCCTGATGGAAGAGATAAATGTTCTAGCATAAGGAGTCAGGTTTTATCTAAAATTAATGAATGTCCTGTCCTTAATGGTGAGACGTTAAATGAAATTAAGCGAGTAAATATTACTGATAGAAGTTTAAACTTATTAAATGAACTATGTAGTATTACTAACGATTATATGGCAAATTTAGACGCATTGCTGCCTCTTCTTCAAAGAATGCTCGATTTTTATGCGGAGGAACATGAATTATTGAAAGCGATTAAAACAAGCTTTAGTCCAACAAAAAGCCAGCTTGATGAAGCTAAGTCTACACTACTGAGACAATTAGGAGATGATAATGAAAGAGATAATGCAGAAATACGCAGATTAAGAAATTTACGCGATATGAGAGTGTTTTTTGAAAGACCTGTAAGAAAGAGTGTTTCTACTGTATTTCTGTATATGGAATGGTTTGTTGGCAAGTTACGTGCTTATGAGGTGGTTGATTACAACGATATTCCTTTTAGTAGGGTGAGTTACGAACCTATGCCTGATGCACCAAGAAATCATTTTGAGCTTGAGCAAGAAATCTATAATCCTGAAGAAGGTATACTGAGGACGAGAATTACATCGAACAATGGGAATAATTTGAATTTAACAGTCAAGTTTTATTTGCCAGAAAATCGGCTGCCTACGACAAAAGAAAGAATTTCCAGTTTAAATAAAATAATTCATAATAGAAACTCACGGATTGAAAAAGTAAGAAATGAACTCTTATCAATACGTGCGGCTAATAATTCGAAAGATTTATTGGATGCGGTGACAGTGCAGACAAATCAACTTAGAGCCGATATAAATAAAAAAATGCGATTATTTGAAAGCCACATAGAAGGTAATGATGGATACATAGAGTGGCAAGCTATTACGGGTTTAACCTCATTTTTTAAGTTACTTGTTGAGACTAATGCTTTTCATCCTGATTTTTCTGATGTAAACCTTTGCTCAATTATAGATTTTTTAAACCGAGTTGATTTAATTGAGCAGTGTTATAGAAACCAATATTTTGTGATGCAATTTCCTAATTTAGCTAATTACTTATCTAGGCCTGAGAATAATGAAGTTATAGTGCCATCACCAACCATGTATTCTTTTGTGAGTAATGCTACTTCTGACATGCCTAAAAATTTGGTTAGTTTATTTGCAAATTATAAATTTGAACTAAGTGTTGTATTTCTAATGCTTGGAGCACTTTCTCTTTTTAGTCCTTTGTATTCGATACAGTTATCAATAACGGAAATATGTGGAATGTTATTGATGGTCACAGGAAGTTTTTTGTTTTTATCTTTACTAAAAAATAAAGGCGGCCAACATGAACAAGCTTTAAATACTGCTTGCGTTCAACTTAGGCAGGATTTACTTAGAGAAGCAGGACAAAACAGATTGGCTTTACAACAGTTTGGACAGCATGCAGTTGATAGAATTGCCGATCGTGTTGGCGTTAACGTCGATGTTAGGACAGATATTAGAGGAGTGGGTCTTAGTGCTAGTATGTTCAGTCTGTTTGGTGGTGCGGCATCAGGAGTTGTGGATGAGGTAAAGAAAATGGTTTTTGGTCAAAATTAGAGAGCGTTTGTTGAACTACTGTCAGTTCTTGATAGTAATGGCAAACTGATCGCTTGAGAGAGACCATTAAGCAATCAACACATAAATCCCGCCTTCATGGCGGGATTTTTTTTGCTTTGGTACCTTGGTACGGATTGACCATAATTAATGATAAAAATTAATCAAAAGTTGCTTCGCGACAAATAAAAAAAAGGGTGCTATACTGCGCCACCTGTAACAGAGCTTAATTGATCATTATGCAAGATGGTTTAATTTATCAACAAACACGTTATTTAAAAAGTGTCGCGGAGCTAAGTCAGTTGCCTACTGATGTTGGTGCTGAGGTGGCTTTTATCGGTCGTTCCAATGCCGGCAAGTC
>CAZSHR010000181.1:0-2689 GCA_964606725.1 uncultured Coxiella sp. | reverse complement strand
TAGGTTCAGTGCAAGCGCAAAAATTTCGTTACTATTCATTTTTAACCCTAAAAATGTTGAACAATGCAAGGTCAACTAGGGTAACAAATAAACACTATCTTTCATGGAGCCTGATTTTTCACTAGTCATTATTAGCTACAGCTCTTTGTGAAAAATGATTCAGCTCATCCGCATACTGTCTCCACTGCGGCATCAGTCTATCCATATGTGCAGAAAAATTTTTATTGTGATGACGCTCTAAAAAATGCACCATCTCATGAACAAGCACATACTCAATGCAGTTTATCGGCTTTTTAATCAATTCAAGATTCAGGGAGATACGCCGATGCGCTGGAGAACAGCTCCCCCATCGGGTTTTCATACGGCGAATCCCGTAACTGTCAACTTTCAGCCCTGATTTATTTTCCCAGTTTTTAATCATATCCGGTAATAAGCATTTAAATTCAGATCGATACCAATCGTACAACAGTTGAGAACGCTCAGCTAGTGTTGCAGACTCGCTGACAGACAACACCAATTTTTTCCGATTTTTTAAAAAAACATGCGGCTTTCTGTCACCCGAAACAATTTCCAGCAAATAGCGCCTGCCCAAAAAATAATGACTCTCGCCGGAAACAAATTGATAGGTAACTGGCTTGACTTGATTAGCAAGCAATTTTTGCTGACGCTTTATCCAATCAAGCCTAAGCTTGACCGCCAAACGCACGTTTTCATAATCGATAAATTCAGGTACGGAAACCTTTACCCAGCCATCAGGAGGACAAACCGCCAACCGAAGGCACTTGATCGGTTTTTTCACTATCTTGATCGATAAACCTTCGATTTCGACCCATTCTTCTTTAGTACTCACGCTGGTTAACAACTAGCTGAAAGATTTTTTCCACATCAGACTCAAATAAAGTGCCTGAAAGTCCCTCACTAATGACTTTTTTCAATTCGCGCTCCTTAATCGTATGCCCTCTGAAGCCTTCATATTTTTTCAATCTAACGAGCGCATCAGTTTTCAGCGCCAAGGCTTCATTTTTACCCAGATTATCATAAAGCGCACGCTTGGCGTTAGTATTAATTGATTCAGGATAGTCATTCACCAAAGTGGTATTGCGTACTTTTTCAATTAAATCAATCAAGTATTGCCGATATTGCATCGAGTCATCACTACGTCCTTTTATCAGTGTAGACAACATTTTTGAAATCTTTCCATAATATTCAGGATTAGATGCCCAACATTCCTGAATCTCCCTGACAATCTTATTTTCCATCATGGTATTCAGTAAAGATCGGTTATCTTTAATTCCTTGCGGCAAAGATTCAAGTGCCTTTTCTCCATCTCTGGCAAGCGTATCCATTAAACCGACATCTTCAAAAGAAAAAACTTTCTCACTTTTCCCTGCGGAA
Organism: uncultured Coxiella sp.; assembly: GCA_964606725.1. GTDB lineage: Bacteria > Pseudomonadota > Gammaproteobacteria > Coxiellales > Coxiellaceae > 2-12-FULL-42-15. The sequence continues at coordinate 1,294 of CAZSHR010000181.1, read as the reverse complement.
ATATTTTGATCAAATAGTTTATTCATGTCATCAACACATTTATCACTACTCACGTGATCACCAGACATCAATCGAATTTGCTTATAAACCGTATCATAGTGTTTGAATTCTTCGCTGATAATTTTTCTTTCCTCTTTAGAGTAACCCACTTCTGACATTTTAAAAACCAGATTCCTGAAAGCATTAAAAAAACGCCTTGCTCTCCGATAGAATTCGTACCTTCTGATTTGAATATTTTTATTTTCTTTAACCGGCAAGCCACCACTTGACTCCATATAATCAGGACAAAAATAACGAGCATAAGATAGGACATCCGTAGAAACTTCAACGGCTTCACAAAAGCTTTTTATCGATTCACGAGCATTATCCAGATCGCCTCTCAATATTTCAATGCGATTTTTTATCAGACCAGCGATGTCTTCTTCATCATAATTTGAAAAAACATGACCCGTATAGTTTTCAGCAGAGCGATTAATCTGCATGAAAAGATCTTGATAATCGACAATAAATCCATACTTTTTGTCTTCACCATCCAGACGATTAACCCGACAAATTGCCTGAAACAGACGATGATCCCTCATTTTTTTATCGATATACAAATACGTGGCTGATGGTGCATCAAATCCTGTTAATAATTTATCAACAACAATCAACAAAGGCATATTTGCTGGCTCTTTGATAAAGCATTCTTTTACTTTAGTTTCAAAGAGTCGTGTCGCATCATCCACTTTCTCATCAGGAATTGTCAGATTAAAAACATCATTGAGAAAAAATTTCATCATTTCATGGCAAATTTTGTACTCGTAAGATTTCTGATTATAATTGCCTTTTTCTTGAGCATCCTGAACTTTTTTAAGCGAAGGCTTGTAGGAACTAATAATAGCACACTTTTTTTCTAAGGATGTTTTTTGCAAGGCCTCGTATAACTTAAACGCCTCGGAAATACCAGAACAGACAAAAATAGCATTACCTCGACCATTGGCCAATCGAGGACGTGACACCATATCCAAATCAAGATGTCTTGCAATTGATTCAACACGCGCTTTAGAGCTATTGACCCTGATATTGGTCACCCATCTTTTCTTCAACTGACTTTTGGCGCAATCAGTCATGTTGTTTGTATAGTGATTAAACCAGAAATCAATTTCCTCCTCTGAAACCAGTTGCTGATCAACTTTACGAGCTTCGTAAGTCAGATCAACAATAACACCATCTTTCACGGCTTCATCAAACTTATAAGTGTGGATATCGGGGCCAAAGGTTTCCATCGTTGTTTGTTTAGACCTTTTCAGCA
>CAZSHR010000180.1:0-2696 GCA_964606725.1 uncultured Coxiella sp. | reverse complement strand
ATTTGACAATAAATGGGAAACTACCCTCAAGACTAAAAAAGCTAGTTATTAATGCTAGTTTCTTTATGAAACAAGAAGAATTATTCAATAATACTTCACTTAATATGCTTAAAGAAATATCAATCAACACCAATGATTTTTTATGGCGCAATATTACATCAACAAAACTCAATACTATTTCTGTCAATTTAACCAATAACAACTCTGTTGTTTTTGAAACAGTTCATCGAAGCCCAGAAAATTGTAAACAAACTTATACCAAGGATCCTCAGAATTTTGATGGAATAAATATTGTTTACCGTTACTTTCAATGGGGTGACAACGGGAAAAAACAACAGTTAATTCGATACCATGCTACCAAAAAAAGCTCTGCTATTTTTGAAACTACATATTGTTTATCAAATCCTATAGAAATCGATCCTCAATCAGTAAAAAATGATCGCCATCTAACAAAAGATGATATATTATGTTACGAAGCAGAAAACTCTTTTAAAGATATGCTATTTTCCCAGTTTGTTCCAACACTGAAAAAAGTTGACATACTTTATCAATCTTACGAAGAGCTAAATAATACAATCTATTTCCTATTGCAGTATCAGGATCAGCTTGACTCCATCTCAATCAAACTTCCTGCGCCAAAGAAACCACAAGAACGAAAACTATTGCAAAAGCTAAGCACTTTAAACACTAAAAAAATAGTTATTTCTTACAATGGTGCAGAGCTTCATACAAATCAATCAAACCCAACAGCTTTAAAAATCTACAGCCATACAAAACCATTAGATGATGTATTGTTGCAGCACATGATTTCTACTAACTGCTTGATTATCAATGAAAAATATTTTAGCAATTATCAAGCAAAATGCTATTTTATTACACTAGCTGAAAATATGATACCAAAAGAAACAGACTCAGAATCTTTCCCTTTTCTCGGATACGATTTTCAACTGATAGCAAAAGCAAAAGAAACAGAAAATTTTAAATTAAAAGAAAAAACACTTTATTTTGAACTAGATCAAGAAAAAGATTCAAAACCTTTTATAAAATGCAGGTTGCTAAAAAATGGCTTAGATCTTTCTGTATATATAACTTTATCTGATATTGGCAATCCAAAACTTGACGAGAATATTCTTGAAAATCTCAATAGTTGTAAAGAAAGCATTCTAAAATACACTTACAATTTTAAATTTACTATATCATTTAATGATTATGTGGAAGAATTGATTGGAGAGGATAATGAAGCTTATATTTTTTTAAAAGGAAGTGGAGACTGCTACCATAATTTTATTGATTACTCAGAAAGAGAACAGAAAAAAAGAGTAAATAGAAAATTCATCGATACTACTAATAACAGTAACAACCAATTACGCAATAATTTTATTGCAATGAAAAACCGTATCACTCTTGAAAATTTAGGGAAATCAAATCATAAAATAAGAGAAGCTACAACAACAGAACTTCTCACAATCAGGTCAAGTGGTCTTCATGACCCTAAGGTTTTGTTTCCACGTTATGCACTGGAAGTCTGGTATCAAAATACCCGAAAAGAACAAGAAAAAATTATTTATATTGGCAATAAAAAATATAATTTGCCAAATCACAACAGCATTGACCTCTTCATTGAAGAAAATGGCATTCATCATGTTGAACAAAGAAGCAACAAAAACCTCATGCCTAGCTCAAGCATTAGTGTAACTCCAAAACAAAAAAGCAAAAAATTACAAAATCAGTCGATAAATCATAATAGCAATTTCAGCTTGGACAGTGACACACAAAGCGATCCAGCCAAAAAACTTTCTGCGACAACCTACTTACTTGATAACGAGTTAAATGCCATCCATCCTGCTAAATACTGCATCAATATTTTTACTGAAATAACAGCACAAGATGGGAAATTAGAATTTTCCAAAATTGAAAATCCTCAAGTTAAAACAATAACTCCCAAAATAGTGAATATGATTAATTTCAACAGTACAAAAGAAGTGGATGACTATTACGGTCAGCACACATTTGCAGGTAGTACTAAATGGCAAGCCCTACCAACATTAACCCAGGGTGATGCGCTCCTTGAAGTTGTTGCCCCAACAACAGTTGAGTGGCGTAAGAATAACAGTACTGGTCAAAATGAATTTAAAACAATCAACACAGTAGAGATAAAATGGATTGCCAAAAAATCAAAGGACTTCAATCCAGCAAGGCTAGAAAGTCCAACAAATAACGTTCAGGATATTATCAATGCATTACTGAAAGAAGCTTGCAAAAATAAAGTGTTTCCAGCTAGTTTTCGCCAACTAGCTATAATCTTATTAGATCCAAATAAAAATCAATTTGAAAAAATAGCATCACTAACAACCTGGTGCACCAATTTTTTGAATTGTAAAATCGATAATTCACCTCATTACCAACAAGAAATTAAAAAAATTACAAAAAACTATCCGGACAACTTTTGCAAACAATTACAAGTTTTTATAGAGCAAAAAGGCAGTTGTCGACACCGTAGCTTTTGGTTTACATTGCTAGCAAAGCATATTATTGGTGTAGATGCTTACTTTATTACTAACGATATTCATGCCTTCTCCAGCTATTACGATACCAAAGAACAGCAATTGAAAATACTAAACCTCGGTGGAGCTCCAGCACAACTAGAGTTTAGTCCTGAAGATCTCAAGTTTCAAAAAATTAATAATAATACTGAA
>CAZSHR010000179.1:0-2698 GCA_964606725.1 uncultured Coxiella sp. | reverse complement strand
AGTTTAAAATATATCGAAATAAAACTTAATTAAAAACAGCTATAACTGATATAGTGCCTTTGAGTTTAAGTTCAGATCAAAATCTATATCGTTTTTTGTGTCCTCACAAATATTAACGTTAAATAACCCCATTGGATTATTAGCTGAGGAGTTGATAGGTGAAGATTGCATTTGTTCCTGCTGCCAGAGCATTACAAGACGATTGAAGCATGGTTTGGAATCAGGGGGTAGCTTTTCCAGAATTTCTTTTTTTAAATCGGTTAGCTCGTCTCTTGTTACTGATGTTGTGTACACAAATATATCTCCCTCTTCGTATCTTAGCATGCCTCTTAAAAATTGATTAATGCTTTTGATAGGACAGTCGTGAATTTCAGATAAGTTATAGGGAGGATCGGCTTTGCGATGAATAAGGTAGTCTGAATCAAAACAGGATTTATCATCTACTTGGTCTGCGAGTAGCGCTCTTAAGCGAGCAATGATACGAGGCTTAATGTGCTTAATTTCTTGAGAGAATAGACTGCGTAAATCACCATCAATTTTTTTAAACTCTATGAGTTCACTGTATTTTTCATCCCCGAAATTAATCAATTTGGACAAATTAAATCGTAAATGATGCAATGACGTCTGCCACTGCTTGCTATTTTCAGCAGAAAACACTAAAAGATTGTTTTTTAACTCTGATTCTTGCTCTAAACTGATAAAACCATCGTGTAACAAAGTGTTTAATACTTTAAGATCATTACTAATGTCATAGTTATTTTCGTATTTTTGGGTGATAACTTTTAATTTACTGTCAATATAACTGCAAATGTAATTTTCCAGTTTGGGTTGAATAGCGTTTATATCCGGCTCTACTCTCCCTGTTTTCTGCTCCACAAATATGGCAATGGGAGTGTGTGTCTTGCTCAAGCGGCAAGCTGAATCCGTTTTTCTAATCACCATTGCACGTTCCACTGTCATTGCATGGTGAATTTTCATAATATCACGGCTTCTTGCTTCATCTAACAAATGGATGCCCATATACATGAAGTCTTCTGGAGAAGAAGAGCAAGAGAAGGTGAGAATGCCAACCACCTTACCATTGCTATTTCTCAATATTGTTAAACTATCAGAAACTAATTTGCTGGAAATGATTTCGTTACTAACTCCCTCGTTCCCCAGTGAGTTTGCGAGAGCTTTTGATACTAGGTCGCGTAGCTCTGCATAAAATCGACCTCCTTTCATTTTACAAGCAGCAGGTAAATTAACTATTTCTTCGGCGAGCAGGATGCCTTTTGTTGTTGGATAACGATAATTTTTTACAAAAGGAGAATCAGGATGTAGGCAATGAAATTGGTTGAAAAAAACAGTGTCTAAATTAGTTTTTGATGAATCTACAAAGGAATAGTTCCACTGTGGCTTTTTTTGCCAACAAAAATCAAACTGCTCAGCATACCTGAAAAAAGAGAGTTCATTGTCAGTTATAGCCTTTTGGCCTTTACGCAATTGAAAATATAGTTGGCCATTACTCTGACTTAAATTTCCTGTTTTTCTTTCCCAGTCTTCTTCTGACCAACTGTTTAACAGTTCCAGTACAGATGGTGATATTTTCTTAGGATTTGAACGGATGAAATAGGCGTCACCTACTTTTTTAGCAATATCTCCTGTGTCGGTTAAGGGCATGTTGCCCACTGATAAAAGCATTTTGCCAAACCCTTCATCATCACAATCTACGAGCTCACAAACCACATCAGAGCGAATATAGTAGAGCCATTCTTCATTTTCCTCAATTTGCTCGGCTGCGTAAAACATGCCTGCATCGATTTCAGCAACACCATAGCCTACTATATAAGAGACATTAATCTCCATATCACTAAAAAATTTTTTTATCGCTCTGTAAAGCGAAGTTGGTGGACAATAACCACCAAAAAATAACACCAGGTTATCAGGAAATTCCAGTGAATGTTTACGATGATGTAACAAAATTTCCATCATAAACAAGGGTTGTGCTAGGATTATGGCAGCACGCTTTCTATAGGCTGCCAAGCGCAATGCTCTAGAGGCTGTCTCTACTAACAGATGAGTATCGACTAATGCAACATTGCTGGGAGGAGGGATATGAGCAGGGTAAGCATTTATCATGAGGGGGCAGTCGAGGTCTTCTTTATCCGGAATTAACTGCTGGAATTTATCAGGGTATCTCAGAGCGGCTTCTGAGAGCATGCTGGGTCTTTTTTTCAGGACACGATAACCGTTGTAAGGGAACTTGCCAGGCTTTGCGGTGGTATTAGCAGAATAAGAAATGACGTCTTGTTTGGAAAAGTAAGGTGCGTCAAATGGAAACTGCTGCTCCTTATCAGCTTCACTCAAACTAGAAAAAGCTTGCCTTTTTGAAGAAGACTTAAAAACGGAATAGTAATTTGACCGCAGTAACCCTCGCATTGCTAACCCCACTTTACTCAGCTTTGCATACCTCCTTACCTATCCTGAATTACTTTGTCGCTCCAAAAAATGTCCTGCATCACTTAGACGTAAGAACGAGGTGTTGATAATACGCCCCGAACCTGCCGGAATGGTACCACGTTTTTTACTTTTTCCTATATTTTGAGTATTTTTGTTTGATGAGATCAATTTATTGATCTTTATACTTTAAATAATCCTTTATGTATAGATTTACACTCTATCGTAATTTTTTAGAATGATTTTTCATGAAATTCAA
>CAZSHR010000178.1:0-2705 GCA_964606725.1 uncultured Coxiella sp. | reverse complement strand
TGCAGCACTAATGGATTTCAAAGTGGCTAAATTAAATAGGGGCTGCGTCACATTTACACCGTAAAGTGTCACATGACCATTATCAGTAGTGAGGTAAGTGTGATAAAAACTACTGGTCGCGGTGACATTTGGAAAAAGACCCGAGCCAGCGCTACCGTTACCCGTTTCAGCCAATGGCAAAGTTTCTTTAGCAGTTAACCAATCGGCATGGGCTTTTTTGAAGGTGGGATCACCTGCCAACGCTTGTTGATAAATCTGCGACAAATTATCTGCCAATGCAGAAGGTGCTAACGGGATTATCAGTAGCCAACTCAGTACATGCCGTAATACGTTTTTCATAAGGGGTGCCTCACTATACGCCAAGGCGGGAATGGTAGCCTATCCCCTGAACACTGTCAACGGCCATTAATGCTTCTATGAATGACTGCCCAGTTTTGCTTTAAGGGGAGGCAGCGCAAGGATTAGCAAGAGACTCAGAGGGTTTGTGGGCAAACAAGTTCCAAGTCCCATAATTAACACGATTGCAAAGGCTAATAACCGGAGCAGAAAGCCCAAAGGTGAAAACTAGTAACCAGAAAACCATTTTGATTTTTTTCAAGGCAGGTTTATAAGCACGGTCAATCGTTTGTTTTACTGCTAATACTTTTTGCTGAAAGAAATCAGGCGTTTCTTTATTTAACTTTGGAACACGACCATGTGAAATGATCGAATTATCAGTATTAAATTGCAATTTTTCAAAATATGATTGTGATTTACTTTCCTTAACATACCAAAATTGTTGCTCAAACTCAAGATAATACTCTGTATCTTGAGTCGACAATGTTTCTTGAGTAGGTTGTTTTTTCACCTTAGTGGTTTTAAGTTTAGAAAAATTCTGAAATTTATTAATCAGATGATTAGCTTGGCTAATCGATTCAGCAATTAATTTCGAATCGTTTTCTGAGAGAAAAAAATAAAAATAAAGCGTATTACTTTTTATCTTTTTTAATGTTTTCTTCAAATAATTTAAATCATTAAATAACTTACCACCAATATTTCCAGGAGGAAAGCCATTAGATTCACTCTTAAAATTAGATAAAACCAGATTATTAAGTGTTGAGTTTAGTACAGCATTAACATCCCAGTTTTCAAAAGATTTCATCTTCTCTCTCCTATCATTATTTTCTAAATTTTTAGAAATGTGGTAAAGTAACGGTCTTAAGGTTGACAAAAATTAGCGCAAGCCCCCTTTTCAGGATAATTTCTCCAAGGATTGAATATTGGTGAGAAATCACCAAATTTTTGATAATTGTAAATTGGTATAATAATTAATGGTGCGATAAGTCCCGTTATGGCTGCTAAAAAAATCTGTAAAAAGCATAATTTTATAGAATTTTCCCAAGACTTTTGAGCAGGTTGATAGATTTTTTTTAGCTCACTGGATAATATCACTGAAAAAATAGAGAGCTCTACTATTTTTGAAAATTTCTCAGCGATACTTTTCGTAGAATCATTTAAAGCCGAATCATTAAAATTTTTCAAATACTGATTAAAGAAAGAAAGCAATTTTTTCAGACGGCATTGATCCTTGGTTGACAAATAATGGTCACAAGCAAATTTACTGAATTGCAAATCATTAGACAAATTTTTTAAAGTAATGATGGTTTTTTTAAGCTTATTTATTCCATAAACTGATTGATTATCAGGAAGAGAAGCGATTTTAGTCAAAACTTTAACTTGAGAAGAAAATTGCTTAATATTTTTAAACCATGGAAGCATCGAAAACTGATTAGAATCTGGTAAAAAAAGACCGTCCAAATTCATTACTTTTTCTGATTTTTGACAAGAATTGATATTAGGTAAAAAATTTTCAATCTTCTGCTTAATTTCATCTGAAAAAGTCATCGATTTTTCTCTAAGGGTATCATGATGCTCAATATTCTGAAATTTTTTCGCAAGTAGTTCTTTAAGTTGAACAACTTCCGGGAAATAAGCTTCTGAAGAAGCAGGCAATCCTTTTTGATAAAGACTCAAAAATGACAACAATGCCTTTGAGTTTACTGACTTGTCGCCGGCTAAAATTTCATTTAAACAATAATTTTCTTGAACTTTAACATCTTCTCGATATGCTGTTACCCTCACCATTAAAAAAGTAGTGTTTCCATCAATTATTTTCCAAAACTGATACCCTGGAACTACTATTTCTGGTAATTGACTTTCGCTATCATAACAAAAAAAGTCATAATACCATTCATTGGGTTTAATAATATTCTCAAATGCTTCGACTTGAGCTAAATTCAGCACTCTTGGCTCACAATTTCTCGGTATTGATTCGAGAAACCTATTCGCTTTAGAAATTCTCTCCCCCATATGAGTAATTGCAATGTAATTATCTTCATTAACATAATATAAATATGAAGGTGAAATACAGTAAGCTTTAACTACTGAACTCATTAATTTATCAACAGAATCAGAAATTTCCTCATCAGAAAAAGAATAAACGTTACATGAAAAATAATCAAAATAAATATTCCTTAAAAGAGTTAAGTAATCAATATTTATATAAAGTATTTAGATAACTGTAGCCAACAATGTATATAACAAATAGCTAAGCCTTTCCTAAATTGGAAATTTTGGTGTATTTGGTTAAGTCGCCAAATCTTTTGATTTGGCTTTTTAAAAAAAGATAAAAACAAAATACAAAAGTTTTGGCTTGCGGTAAGATT
>CAZSHR010000177.1:0-2719 GCA_964606725.1 uncultured Coxiella sp. | reverse complement strand
GTAGTCGTTTTTTAATAGGAACAGCTTGTTATCCCACTTTAAGTATTATTCAAGAAGCGATTAAAGCAATTGGCGCGCAATTGCTAACATTATCACTGCGACGTAATTTTCAATGTAATAATAAATGAAATATATTTTGGGAGCAGATTAAAGCATTAAACTATGAATTATTGCCTAATACCGCAGGTTGTCACTGTGCACAAGAGGCGGTGACTACCGCTGAAATGGCACGTGAAATATTTGAGACTAATTGGATTAAATTAGAGGTTATTGGTGACGATTATACGCTGCAAGCTGATGTATTAGAGTCACTGAAAGCAGCTACTGAGCTGATTAAAAGAGGCTTTAAAGTTTTTCCCTACTGCACTGATGATTTAGTGATGTGTCAGCGTTTATTTGACGCTGGTTGTGAGATATTAATGCCGTGGGCTGCGCCCATTGGTTCTGGCAAAGGGATTATTAACGCTTATGCTTTAAGTACGTTGCGCTCGCGCTTGCCTGGTGCCACATTAATTGTTGATGCAGGGATTGGTAAGCCTTCCGATGCAGCGCAAGCAATGGAATTGGGCTATGATGCGGTTTTGATTAACAGTGCTATTGCTTTGGCTGGAAGTCCGGTGCAAATGGCACAGGCTTTCAAATCAGCAATTATAGCAGGGCGTTTAGGCTATGAGGCTATTTGCATCCCTGAGCGAAATCAAGCCTCTCCCAGCACAGCGTTATTGGATACCCCTTTCTGGCAACAAGGCAGCCAATAATTTTTACTCAATAAACGATTATGCTACACTGAGTTTTTTTACTGCTTATATAAAAGGGTCCCTAACTATGTCAATTTGGATAGAAAAAATCAGTATCGCAGATGCGCAACAGCGCTGTGCTAATACCTTGTTGAGCCATTTAGAAATTGAATTTACTGAAGTTGGTGAGGATTATCTGATGGCCAGAATGCCAGTTAATGATAAAACGCGACAGCCTATTGGCATTATGCATGGTGGTGCTTCTTGTGTATTAGCAGAATCTGTCGGTAGTACCGCAGCAAATTACTGTGTCGACAGTCGCAAACAGTATTGTGTTGGCTTAGATATTAATACCAACCATATTCGCGCTATTCGCGAAGGTTACGTGTTTGCTAAAGCTTCTCCCTATCATTTAGGGCATAGCACACAGGTTTGGCATATTGATATTCATGACGAAAAAAAATGTCTGATTTCTGTTAATCGGCTCACTATGATGGTTTTATCAAAAAAACAATGAACGTATCACACACCTTTTTTTGCTCTATTGATGTCAGAGATAGTGAGTTGGATGCCCAGGGTATTGTAAACAATGCTAGTTACTTTGTTTACATGGAACATTGTCGCCATCAGCATTTAAAAACTATGGGCTTAGATTTTTATGAGATTCAACAGCAAGGCATAGACTTGATTTTACGCAACTGCTGTTTGCAATTTAAAGCACCTCTCAAAAGTGGCGATCAGTGTGTGGTGAGTTCTAAGTTTACTTTGCATAATCGTTATCGTATTCACGTTAAGCAAACTATTGTGAGGACATCAGATCAGCGCAAGATTGCCAGTGGAGAATTTACTGTAACAGGTATTAACAGAAACACGTCAAAATTAGTGTTGCCCGAAGCATTAATTCAGGCACTATCTAAGAATAGTCACAATGAATGTGAGCGTTGAGTATTACTGCTACATGGGGTTCCGTAAGAAGCCCCTACATCAGGGTGAGAAGCCTCTACTAACTCTTTGAATTTAAAGATAATTCCTAGCTCGTTGATTCCAGGTAAATATTTGTTTAAAAATAAGGCTAAATATGATAATATATTGCACATTTATTGAGATATTTATAGGTCAGTTATGCAGCGTAAGACAGGTATTATCATATTTTCGGTGCTATGGGTGTTTGTGATACCTACAATTTTTGCATCTAAATCAGATAGTTACTATGGTGTTAAGCCTTATGGGGAAAAATTTTTAGAAGCGGTTGCAGTAGTCCTTGATCATGAGGGCGGTTATGTTGATGATCCGACGGATAAAGGAGGTGAGACTAAGTATGGTATCAGCAAACGTAGCTATCCGTCTTTAAATATTGCTGAATTGACCAAAGAGGATGCCGAGGCAATTTATCATCGTGATTTTTGGGAGGCTCAACCTTACAAACAGATAAATGATATCCAAATAGTGACGAAACTCTTTGATTTGTCGATTAATGTAGGTTCTAAGACGGCCAACAAAATTATGCAGCGGGCATTAAGAGCAACTGGGCATCGGGTTAACGAAGATGGTGTGTTAGGATCACAGACCCTGATTGCCATTAACAGTGCTGATGCTTCAGATTTACTTGCAGCGCTTAAATCAGAAACAGCAGGTTATTATCGCGCTATTGCCGAAGCTCATCCTAAACAAGAAAAGTTCTTGAAGGGTTGGCTAAACCGTGCTTACTCCTAAAATTTTTTAAATCATCTGAGTTTGACAAGAATTACGTTTAAATTCCAGCAGTTAGGCTGCGATTGCTTGTAAATTTTCCGCAATACGCTGTCAATACATCCTTGTAATCTCGGATTCCACTCCTGCAGCATATGTTCACTTTCATAAACTCAATATAGTGCAAATTCTGGATAATCCTGCAAAGTGCAAAGCTCCTGTAAAATAGGAAAATTTCAATTATAAATTTCTTAAATAGTTTTTCTTTAATTATACTCACATATTTAATTTTT
>CAZSHR010000176.1:0-2808 GCA_964606725.1 uncultured Coxiella sp. | reverse complement strand
AAAAGGTTATCCTATCGACCGTTAAGCGGATTAAAAACTCCGAACTGGGGTTAAACTAGGTAAAAAACAATTCTATGAAGAAGATCACATTGAATTAGCTGAAGAAGTTAAGCAGCTACAAAAAATTGGTTGTCATATCTTGTTGACCAATTTCATCCTGGTTAAAACCCTTCATAATAATTTGAATCATCATAAACATCTCCAACGATATCATTAACCACACATTATGCTTATTTTTAAATCAGTTGTTGGCCAAGGGGTCAGCCTTCTGCCGCTATCCAGAACTAGAGAGAAAGGATATTAAAGCAATGCTAACACTTTTCAAAAATCTCAGAATCAGGGTTCTAAAATTTGATTTTTTTATAGAAAAATTTTACTACAGTATTTTTTGATTATGTCATTGATACACCATAAAATTTTTACTAGTAAAAACAAAGATACCTAAGTAAAAATCAACACTGATACCATAATAGATTATTTATTGACAAGATTAAGCAGTTGGGGTATATTTTAGCGTACAGAAAGCCAAATTAGCTTGCTACGACAAAAATTAATTTTGAGATCAGGAGCTCTGAATAATGAAGAGAGAAATAGAAAGATTTTTACCTATTTTTGCAAATCGATTAGAAAACAGTTTTTTTTGGATACGCGATGAAAAATTAGAAAAACAACTTTATTTAAGCCCCTCTTTTGATGAAATCTGGGGAATGCCCAGAGATAGAATTTATGAAGATCCTCTAGCATGGATGCTGCACTTAAACGCTTCTGATCTTAAATCTCACAACGCCGCAACAATGATAGAATTGCATGAAAAAAAAGGTAAAGATGCAAGATTTCAAGTGATATACCGCATTAATCACCCTGAAAAAGGTATGCGCTGGATAAAAGATACTAGTTTTCCACTTTACGAAAATAATCATTGCATCGGGTTTGCCGGAATTGCTGAAGATATCACAAATGAAAAAGAATACGAAGTAGATCTTAAAAAACAAAAAGACCTCGCTGAAATGGCTAACCAAGCAAAATCAGAATTTATTGCAAACATGAGCCATGATATTCGAACAGCCATTACAGGTATGTTAGGCATTATATACGGCTGGAAAGATAGATCAGAAAATAAGGAAGATCAGCAAGATGCAAGTTTATTAGAAGGTTGCACCAATGAGTTATTAAACTTATGTAATGAAGTCATAGAAATTGTCAAAATTGATTCAGGACAGATAGAGCAAAGTATAGGCAAATTTTCATTGCCTGATCTGATAAAGCATAATCTCACCTTACTAATGCCAGCCGCAAAACATAAACAAGTTGAATTACGCTCTGAGATCGATGCAAACACACCGGTAGAATATATAGGAAAAAAAGTATTACTTGATCGAATATTATTAAATCTTTTGAGTAATTCTATTAAATTCACCGAACAAGGTCATATCTCTATAAAAGCATCAATGGTAAAGCAAAAAGATAAGACAGCACAAATAAAAATTGTTGTCACTGATACAGGAATAGGAATGCCAAACGAAAAGCTGGAATCCATATTTGAGAAATTTGTTCGACTGACACCATCTTACCAAGGGCTGCATAAAGGGACTGGCCTGGGATTGTACACAGTTAAGCAGTTTACAACAATGCTCGGTGGAACAATAAAAGTGAGCAGTGAAGTCAATAAAGGTTCTAAATTCACAATAACAATACCTTTAACACTTGCTAGCGACAACATCATCAAAGAAAAAGAGACCAAAATTTTTACCAGCTCATTAGAAATTCAAGAAACTGTTGAAATAAAAAATGAAGAATTAGATAATCATTATGAGGAAAAAACACAAGAAAACAAAAAAACACAATCAGTCAAGGTGCTAGTAGTTGAAGACAATGCACTCGCAGCACGTACTGTACAGAATCTACTACTTAAATTTGACTGTGAAATTGATGTTGCCTCTACAGGAAAACAGGCTTTAGATTATGCAGAAAATAATGATTATCAACTGATTTTCATGGATATTGGTCTACCTGATCAAACCGGATTAGACGTTACCGTTGCTATTCGAAAATTTCCTGACAAGAAAAAAGCTTCTATACCGATTGTAGCATTAACAGGCCACGTAGGAAACGAAAGAAAACAAGAGTGTATTCAAGCAGGAATGAACGACATGCTTAGTAAACCACTAACGCCTGAATCTGCGAGAAAAACTCTAGAAAATTTTACAAGTAACGATGAAGCTGATAAAAAAACTCTTCCCCCTATCGATCTTGACCTCGGCATAGAAATAATCGGTGATAGAGCAGCAGCTAAAGAAATACTAATTGTTACAGCAGAAAATTTAACTCAATATCTTTTGGATGCAAACAACGCTTATAGAAAAAAAGATTACGATAAACTCATTGAAGTCATCTATACGATTAATAGCGGGCTATGCTATTGTGGCGCTCCCGAATTAACTTATCACTTAAAGGCCCTCCTGAGCAATCTTGAAAAGAGAAGTGAAGAAAAAATAATAAGAAAGCTATATGATAACTTCATAGGCGCATCAATGAACTTTCAATTATCAGTCAAAAGCATGGTATAATGACTATATAGCGTCAACTGCATGTAGACAAACCATTTCTTGGTTCGTCTCGTTCTAAATTAATATTTCCAGAATCTGACCATATTGTTTTATTAAATGGAATAGTTGGTTTGCCATTTTCTTTAGGAAACGCAGCGCCTAGCATTTCAAATGTGTTTTGCAACAAAGGTATTTTACTTTCTGTAGGAAGATCAGAAATAATTTGAGCCGCTGCGCCAATAAGATGCTTATATGCCAATAC
>CAZSHR010000175.1:0-2837 GCA_964606725.1 uncultured Coxiella sp. | reverse complement strand
TAAAACGCTAACATTAGACGAACCCAATGCTGATAGTCCGCCAGGATTATATTTTTATCAAGAGCGGAATTCACAAGACTTTAAACTCAAGCTAATTGGCAGTAACGGTCAAGAAGAAACTTTGTCAATACAACAACCAGCCAAGGAAACGCTCAAAGATAATGACCCCAACGCAGTTTTTAAAGCCAATCTACAACGCAGTAACCTAATACATTTTCTAGAACAACGAGAAAAATGTCTAGCAGCAGGCAAGAATCAATTAGCTGTTCCTGAAGAATGGCAGAAAGTCTTTGCATTAAGTCCAATCAATCCTAAAAAGCTAGATTCACCAGCAGTTATCAGCGTTGCTAATAATCTAGCAAAGCAATGGATTGATAATCATCCCAAAACATTAAACACTTTAGTTTTTAATCGCAATGGTGCAGCAGCAAGACTACTAGAACAACAGCCACTAACTGTTACTGAAGGCAATATTGACTTAATTCATTATATCCTGGAAAATAAATCAGATAATATTATTATCTTCCTCAACTACCTAATCAACGCACAAGGAAATTTAGGAGATAATAGTACGCTAGTTAAAATTGCAGCAAAAGCTTTAAAGAATTATGGCAGTGAAAAAAATGCTGATCTTAAAGAAAAATGGCTAAACCTATACACCAAATGCTACGCACTCAGCAATCGCAATAAAAAAATTGCTGAATTGCTACATACTTATACCACCTTTAACGAAATAGAAAAAAACACTCTGCTTGCCATATTAGAGCAAGATTCACAAAAGCGAAGCGCTATTGAGTTATTAAATCAAGATCAAAGCTCGACAACCCGTCTGTCAATATTAAAGCAATACATTGAACGCGGCAGCTTAGACAAAGTACAAAATTATTTAAGAGACATTCAGCTTAATACCTCTGAATTAGACCAAGCAGCAGAATACGGGCTAGCATGTTACCAAAAAGATCACGAAGAAAATCTTTTTGAAAATAACCCAAACCGTTTAGCAATACTCAATCAGCTCATTGACAAGCGTTATCAGACAGCAGCTTTTCCTGGTAATGATGCACTAAACTTATCGATTATTCAAACAAGAGAAATTATTAACCATCTAAATGAATTAAATGAACCTTCAAGAAAGTCATTATTAATTACTGCAATAAAAGAAAAAAATGAAACAGTAATTAACCAACTTATCGGTAATATTAATGCATTTAGTGCAGCAGAAGCCGAGACTTGTTTGCGTGAAGCAGTCAAGACAAATAATGTAACCGTGCTAAGAGCGCTACTAAACTCTCTCAAAATTAATCAACATAGCCTAGCCATCATCGAAGTTGCTAACCAGATGCTAGAGAGTGTGATTGACAGAAACCGATACACCAGCACGCTGCAAGAACTTACTTTTGACAACAACCATAATGCCAAAACAAAGCTTCTAACAACACAGAATGCATATAAAAGTCAAAAAGTTTTTTACTTAGCTATTTTTCTAGTAAACAACACTCTCAACCTTGAAGAAACCCACAGGCTCCTAAACAGATTTACCGAAAAAAGTGATAAATTAGACAATTTATTGCGAGAAGTTGCTAGTAAAGCACTGACGCAACTTGAAAACACAAATCACAACAGTGAAGCACAAATAGATAATTTACTTGCTTTATTGGTAAAATGCCATGCAAAAAGCCATGATAAAAAGCAGATTAGCAGCTTACTATTCTCATCTTTAGATTCAGTTCCCTTTAGAGATATAACAACAACCCGTGGCTTTATCGTGCTAGCAATGATGTTAAATGGCGATCTTATCCAAAAAGAAACCGCGTTTACTATTTTAAGAAATCACCCTAATTCTAAACTGCGTGTGGCATTACTCTCCAGTATCCTTCGCAATGAAGAAGAAAGAAACCCAAAGCTAGACGAATTCCTAAACGAAGCCAATGTCATGCCATCGGATATTGAAACAGTTTTGCTAGATAATAGCTTATCACAAATAATCCGGCCTGCCGGTGAAGATCGAGAAATTTTTACGCAACTTTTTGCAAAATTAGCAGCAAACAGCATAAATGGTGACCTTAATTCATCAATAAAGCGTTATGTGATAAATGACATTCCATCCATCAGAGCTGCACTGCAAGCCTCAAATCTCAATACCGATATAATGAAAACCTTGCTGGTTGAAGCAATAAAAAGTAAAAACTTAGGAAATATTGCACCTATTACTGTGTTCATGCAGGAAAATCAACTAACATTTGATGAGAAACAATCCCAAGCCTGCTTGGAAGCTGCTGTTAGTGTTGATAATCGAAATATTATGGCATATTTAATTAATCAAAATAGGTTTAATGCGAATGCTATATTAGCTGTGGTAGAAAAACAAATAGGCCTTGTTCATGGAAATCTCCCTAGTAACACACGAGATACGCTGATCTTCCAATCTAAGAGCCCTATCGCACAACTGCTGGACAATTCCGATACTGTTTCTCAGCATCTAAGCTTAGCAGAATACATCACTGACAAATTGGAAAAAGCACCAGCAACGCAAGGCAATGTGAATCAAAAAACCATAGCTAACCATAACGTAACACCAACGAACTACCAAGCAATCACTAATGAAGTCAAACAAAGACAACAAACTCTTCTGGTTAACTGGTCACAGTTCTCGTTGTTCTCCCAAAAACCAAACGCCAAACCAAATCCTTGTGGCGCAAGTGCAAGCCCTAATACTGCTTCACCAGGAACTGGTGGTGGTGTCGCCTAGATACCAACATCACCTTAATTCACTAAACTTAAAACAGATTTTTCCGAGAATGACGGCAAACCTTCACCTTATTATACATCAAAATACC
>CAZSHR010000174.1:0-2875 GCA_964606725.1 uncultured Coxiella sp. | reverse complement strand
TTTTTAATAAAGTTTAGAAAGAAAAAACTGGGATTAAGCACCATCACGACAATTCTAAAATTTTAATTCTTGATAAAATTGTGTGTTAGTAATTTTTCAATTTATGCTTACTATTGAGCCTTTTATCAGCCATATATAAAATTCTATCTGAGTAATTAAATTTTTCTAAATGAGTATATTTTTCTTTTAAACTAGCCAGTTGCTCATCTGAAAGACCTAATCCATATCGATTAAAGAAAGAATCAACAGCCTCAGGATCTTGAAGAAACCGAACACAACGGGCCTCATACATCAATGGCAACACAGCCTTATCTTCAACAGCTTGTTTGAAAGGGTAACTTGGTTTAATCAATTTACCAAACTTAAGAAAGCTGTTTTTCTCCTTTTTCATTAGCGGCGTTCCAGTAAAACCGATGTAACAAGCATTGGGAAGCATTTTACGCATCGAGGCAGCAAGCATACCAAAATTTGATCGATGACTTTCATCAACTAGAACAAAAATATCACAGGAATTATCAACAAATTTTTCAGAATCCCTCCCTTTTTCAAATTTATGTATCAAGGTACTAATAATACCTTTTTTTTCCTTAAGAAGTTTAATGAAATTACGACCGGATGTCGCAGGAAAGACATCCAACCCACAAGTAGAAAAAACATGGCTTAATTGATCATGGATTTCACGTCTGTCACTAACCAAAATAATACATGGATTAGTAAAATTTCTATCTTGCATCAAAGCCTTCGCCAACATAACCATTGTAAGTGATTTACCAGACCCCTGTGTATGCCAAATAAGACCTCCAGCTCTACTACCATTATGATCAAAAATTTTAACACGAGATAGCGCCGACTTTACAACAAAAAATTGCTGATAACGAGAAATTTTTTTAACACCCTTTTCAAACAACATAAAATTATAACTGATATCAAGCAAGCGTTTCGGATGACAGAGGCCATAAATCATTTGATTTTTCTCAGTCAATATTCTGCCATCTTGAGAACAAGCCCTATCAAACAGTTCACTTAAAGCAGAAAATTCTCCCGAAAAAAGTTGTGATTTTTGCTCATCAGTGATCGGCACTTTCATTTGCTTTAAAATGTCTTCTTTACTATATTCCACCTCTTTCCATCCACTCCAGAACTTTAAAGGTGTACCAACCGTTGCGTAACGAGCGCTGTCTTTATTGAATGCAATAAGTAACTGAGCATAGGTAAACAATTGAGGAATATGATTATCACCTTGATTACGAATATGCTGAAAAATCGCTTGGTCAAGAGTCAAATTAGACGTTTTGCACTCAATGACAACAAACGGAATACCATTAACAAATAGCACAATATCCACTATCGTTTTTTCAAGAGAACGAGAATGCGCTACTACATATCTGGGCACAACATGAAAAACATTATTTCTAGGGCAACTCCAATCAATATATTTAAGTTTAAAAGTTTTAGTGCTCCCTTCTATGCTTTGATCAAGGAAAAGACCTGTTGTAATAAAATCATAAGTAAGACGATTAGTCTTCTGAAGACCATCATATCTCATATTCTTAAGTCTTTGAATTGCCTCCTGAATGTTGAACTCAGAAAAAAGGTATTTTTTCTCATTATAGCGAATCCAATTCAGCTTTTTTAGCTGTCGATTTAATACGGTTTCTAACAAAACATTCGTTTCTTTTGAGCCACGAAAAGTAGACACTTCCTCAGGAGAAAGGAATTGATAACCTAATCCAATTAATTGTCGTAATACGGAAATTTCTGGATACCTTTCATTAAGCTCCAACTCAGTCATAACACCTGCTCTCATTTTTTACATAGCACTCTTAAGTAACGCAAGTCAGTGAAAGATTAGCCTCATTACTCATTATCTATATCACAATTTTTCACCCCTGTTTGACCATTAAATTCAGACTCCAACTTTTGTTTTTTATTATATTTTTCACACATAATTAAAGCATTTTTTTTGCATTGATTCTGAATGAGCTTATTATGATTATCAATTATTTTATACTCATCAGACCTCATAAAATTATTCATGTGTGGTTTTTCTAAAACCGGAAATATTGCAGCCAACACTGCGTTCGAGAAAGCAATCAATAGATTTCTGCTAAGTGTGCCTTCGAATAGAACAGCTCTAAAAAAACTTCGCCTGCTTTCTATCAGTCGAGTCGCCCATCTTCGAAAGTTTATCGCCCGAATTTCGTTCACTCGATAACCAACAGAAATAATAACCTCGAGATTGTAATACTTAACCTGATAATTTTTGTCGTCACCACCCGCTGCCTCCAAAACAGAAATAACTGAATTCTCATGCAACTCTTTTAACGAAAATATACGTTGCAAATTTTTAGAAATTTTTTCCTTACGAACACCAAAAAGCTGAGACATACGCTGCTGCGTCAACCAAATCATTTTTTTCTTAAAAAGAACTTCAACAATTACTTCACCCCCCGGAACGGCATAAAGAATAAACTTACTCATAGCATTACCTCTTTTAAAATATCTGCCATCCTTGAGCGAACATCTGACAAACCAGCTTCCAAAGACTCAATTTCTTTCTGTATCGTTTCAGTATCAAATTCATTCTCTTTTTCGAAAGAGTTTACATAACGTGAAATATTAAGGTTAAAATCATTTTTCTCAATTTCTGAAAAGTCTGCTAAATGTGCATATTTTTTTAATTCTTTTCGCGAATCATACGCCGAAATAATTTTCTCAACATGCTCATTCAACAATTTATTCTGATTTTTTCCAGGCTGATAGTCATTACTAGCATCAATAAACAATACATTTTTACACTCTTGATTAGTACCACCTTCTTCACGTGACCTGTCAAAAATCAGAATAGCTACTGGAATCGATGTATTAGAAAACA
>CAZSHR010000173.1:1916-2923 GCA_964606725.1 uncultured Coxiella sp. | reverse complement strand
GGAAGATGACCTGGTGGGAGTAATAAGTGAGAGGTTAGACGAATATTTACGATAAGATAACCTTTTTGCAGCAACCGTAGGCCGCAGTAAGCGGCCCTCCGAGCATAGGAGGTATTTACCGCGTGTTGCCGCCAAAAAGGTTATCCTATCGACTGTTAAGTTGATTAAAAACTCCGAACTGGGGTTATAACAGCATTATCTCACTGATAAAGTGCGTAATTCGCTGAATTTTTATATTTTCTTAATAATATAGCGTACAATAGTCATTATGTGTTATCAGTTATATTAGATGATGTAGTGAAATCAAAAAAAGAAAGAAGTAAATGCCTACTACCAACCTGCTAAACAAACCTTACGAGCCTTTCTCTCAAAGTGTTGAATATAGCTTTCCAGCTAATGAATCTTTTGGCAATTATGGTCCAGATGATGATCAAATTTATTTTGAATTATTTGGTAGAGAATCTGGAAGAAGCTACCATATTTTCGAGTGGCAAAAAGCGAATACAGAGATAAAGCTTTCTGCTGCATTGTTAGAAAATTCTTTTGATGATCTTGGAATTAAAAACCAAGGTATGAGAAATACTGTTATTAATCTTATTGTACAGGGATCACGATTTCCACTTCAGCACAACATACCTCAAATTGTTAGCCAATTTATTTCCGATAAACTTAAAGGTCAAAAAACAACTGCAAGTAACTGCCTTTTGATGTGTAATCCAGGTAGTGAAAGTTTGGATATGTTGGTGACATCTGTTGATGATAGTGATAGTGAAGGTGAAAAACAAGGAAAAATTGATGTTGGAATCGATATTGATGCCATTGATGCTGTCGATTCTGATACGAAAAAAACTAAGATTGGAAGACTTATTTTCAGTGTTTTAGTCAAAAAATCTAAAGAAGTTGAAATCACACAGATTCAATACACCCAGATAGGAGAATCTGATTATGCGAAAAAAGCTTTTCATGAATTAGATAAATTGATAAAAAAACCAGGTGCTGGAGAAAAT
>CAZSHR010000173.1:0-1906 GCA_964606725.1 uncultured Coxiella sp. | reverse complement strand
AGTCCTTGTTTATCAAAGAAATTATTGAAGACCGATCAAGTGTGACGCTGATCAAACGCCCTCGTCGTTGGGGTAAGACTCTAATCATAGAACGTAAAAATAATCATAAAATAGCCGGATTACCAGAAGAAACAAGCAGCAACATTAGTTCAGATTTTGATGAAAATTTGGAAAGCTTTGATTCAGAAGTTCAATCAGTTGAGTCAAAAGCTCATTTTTCAACATCCAGTGTATTAAAAGATCTGGGAACTAGTGCTATAAAAAAAGCAAAAAATTATGATAAACCTGAATTAGACAATTCTTTTCTGGATTTACTTGAACAGAGACTTGAGCAATCAGAAATTGGAAACTGTAAAGTATTAAATCTAACTGCATTGATCGGAAGATTTAAAAATTTATTAAAAAATTCATCAGATTTAGCTACCCTTAAACTGTTTAATACCTTTGAAGAAAAAGATACCTGTCAAGAAAATTTTGATCAAGTTCCAATTGTTGATTTACCAGTAAAGTATTTCAAGGTAAATATAAACAAAAATGATTTATTAACCAAAGTTTTTTGTGATTTGCCGGAAGATCAAAAAGAGACATTAAATAATTTATTGTCAAGTACTACACCAAGTGAATCTCCTTCTCAATCTAGAAATAGTTATGTTGAGTATGGAGAGAGGAATACTACTTATTTAAATCCTAATGATAAAGAAAATTTCGAAGAGTATAAACAAGAAAAACTTAATCAAAACAATTATACTCAGGGTGACTGTGATGGAACTTCACTTGCAGCAACTTTTCAAACTTTAAGATTAATGTCTAACTCTAAAGAGGACCCCGCTATTGGTTCTGTAGGATTCACCTATTTTAGCGATAACATCCCTCACGCGCTTGGTTTGATATACAGAAAATCTAAAAATAGTAACTCTGCCAGAGATCCAATTCTTGTTTGTGTAAAAGATCAGTTATCTGAAAATCCTGAAATCGAGCTTATTATATCAGATACGGTACTTTTCAATCTTTTAAACAAGAAAGATATAACTCAATTTGAATCATTACAAAATATTAAATCTCAGCTTGATTCAATTCACGAGTTCTCAAATCAGCTTATTAACTTCAAAGATGATGCTGAATTATATCAAAGTGGTTTAAATATTATCAAAAGAATTAAACTGAAAGTTAAAGAAGAAATTTCTTGTGAATTCAATAGCCTGATAAAATATCAGGATATTTCAAGTGAAATAAAGTCGAAATTAACTAATTTCCATGAGGCATTCAAGAATATTCTGGATAACTCTGAAAATCTTGATACGCTATTATTATGTGGGGAAAAAGCTGTCAATATGATTAATCTCTTGAGAAGTAGTCATCTTTGTCAAGGAACGAAGTTAAATGCTATTCGAGAATTTAAAAATAGCTTGAAAAATATGTCAAAAACCAACAAACGCTTATATGCTGCGGGTATTGCCCTTGCGATTGGGGTGGGTGCTGTTATTATTGGTAGTTTGATTGCTGCTAGTGTTGTTTCTTTTAGAACAGTGCCGTTAGGCGCACTAGCATTTGGTTTATCAATGACTGGAGGTGTTACTTTAATTAGTGCTTTTAGTGTTATTATACGCTGTAAAGAAGCTAAAAAAATTATTAATCGACAAGCACTGTTTGATAGCGGCCATGCATTAGCTAATGAATGTGAAACACTTGCACAAAGCCAGATGCAATCGCTTTAAGTTATTTTTTGCATATTATCGGGTAACTTGCAAAAACTCTTTAATCTCTTAAACAACTAAAATTGTCGCCCCCTTTGAAAAACAGAGGGGGCAAGTTACTGTGCAGGTTTCTTAGTTAGTTGCACCAATCAAGTCGCGAAATTTCGCCTGTTGCTCATCTGTCAGAACGTTAAACAGCTTATTGCGTAACG
>CAZSHR010000172.1:0-2950 GCA_964606725.1 uncultured Coxiella sp. | reverse complement strand
ATCCGGCCCTTTCGCGGTTTCATAAAAACGAATGCCCTCAAAAACCCCTGAACCATAATGCAAGCCATGCGCAAGCACATGCGTTTTTGCTTCTGCCCAAGGTAGGAAACACCCATTTTGCCAAATAAATTCAGTGGCTTGCATGCTATTGTCACCTCATCTAGTAATTCTGGTAGATTATCTTAACTGCTAGAGTCGATATGGTAATTATAATTACTCAATCTCGCTGTCGTTTAGCATAGTGCTGCTTATAGTAAGCACGCGCTGCCTCAAGATCAGCCTCAGTATCGACCCCATGCGGTACTACATTGTCAATAACTGCCATATGAATACGACCAGCATTCCATAGTACACGCAATTGCTCCAAACACTCTGTCTGCTCCAGTTCACAAGCTTCCATTTCTAAAAACTGTGATAAAAAACCGGCACGATAGGCATAGATGCCGATATGTCGGTAATGTGTCGTTTTTAAGGTTTTTGGCAGCTTATTTGCCGCAAAATGACCTCGCTCCCAAGGAATAGGCGCACGACTAAAATACATGGCATTTCTGCGATGATTGAGCACGACTTTGACAACGCTGGGATTAAAAACGTCGGCCACCTCACTGATTTCATGACACAAAGAAGCAACTTTACTATTATCGCGTTCTTCAATCTCCTTAGCTAACTGCTTAATCACCTGAGGAGGAACAAAAGGCTCATCAGCTTGTAAGCCAATAATAATGTCATCTTGCTCATAATCTAATAAATTAACGGCTTCGGCAATACGGTCTGAACCACTGGGATGCTCATTCTGAGTCATACATACATTGGCACCAAAATTTTCCGCCACTTTTTGCACTTGCTCATCATCGGCAGCAATGACCACGGACTCTGCACCACTCTCTTGAGCACGCATAAACACATGTTGCAACATGGGCTGACCACCAATATCAGCAAGTACCTTATTAGGCAAGCGCGAAGAGTGATAACGAGCAGGAATAATTACATGAAATGCCATAGTTTACGCTCCCTCTTCAAGATCAAAACGTCGTGCTTGGTCAAGCAACATAATTGGAATATCATCACGAATAGGATAAGCCAGCTTATCCACCTGGCAGCGAAGTTCCTGATCATCAGGACAATACAACAGCCTGCCTTTGCACAAGGGGCAAACTAAGATGGCCAACAACTCTTGATTCATAAAAGCACCTCACGCTTGATTTAAAATCATTTTCAAATGACTTGCAAGTCTAGCAGCAATCTAAGCTTTCGCTAGACATCCTCTGTGAATCCTTTCACAATAACTAATCTGTTCATCTATTGTCTTGAGAAAATGAATGAATCATTATGCTAAGTGTTTTTTTGTCAAATCAAAAGCCCTAGTAGTATGGATGGTCATTGCTATTCTACTGCTTTTTTGTCCGCCCATCTTTGCCAATGACAAAATACTTAATATTTACAATTGGTCAAATTATATGCCACAAGAACTTATTCGTATCTTTCAACAAGAAAGTGGTATCCATATCAATTACAGTGAGTTTGACAGCAGCGAGACACTCTATGCCAAACTCAAAACCAACCCTGATATTGGTTTCGATATTATTGTTCCCAGCAGCTACTATATTCCTAGAATGGTCAGAGAAAAAATGCTGCACCGGTTAGATAAAACTCATATTCCTAATCTGCGCTATCTCAATCCTGCCCTAATGGGCCGTGCTTATGATCCCCAAAATGACTACAGTGTTCCTTATACCTGGGGAGTAACAGGTATTGCAGTGAATACACACTACTATAATCCTAACGATATTCGTTGCTGGCAAGACCTTTGGCGACCACAATACCGCAATCAATTGCTGATGCTAGATGATATGCGAGAGGTGTTTAGTGTTGCTTTAATTGCACTGGGATATTCCGTTAACGATACAAACCCTAGTCATATCCACCAAGCCTACCAAAAATTGCGTCAATTATTACCCAATATTAGGCTATTCAACTCAGATGCAGAACAAACCACTTACGTTGATGAAGATGCTAACTTAGGCATGGCATGGAACGGTGACATTGTCCAGGTCCAAAAAGAAAATCCTCAAGTAAAATTCATCTATCCCAAAGATGGCTTCGTATTATGGATAGATACTATTGCTATCCCTGCCCATGCACCACACTTAGCCAATGCCTATCGTTTCATTAATTTTATTAACCGGCCAGATATCGCGGCAAAAATCGCTATTTACAACGGCTACTCTTCTCCTAATCTCGCCGCGATAGACAAGCTCAGCGAGTCATTACGCAATAATCGCACTTTTAATCCCAGCCCCAAAGCACTAGAACACGCCAGCATGGAGAACGACTTAGGTAATACCAATAAGGTTTACGAGCACTATTGGCAACTACTCAAAATGGAAGGCTAAAAAAATACCCACTCTACTTAAAGACTAGACATACGGCAAAAAAGAGTTAACATAAGCAGCATTCCAAAAAACACAGGGTGTTCAAGCCAATGTCCTCTAGAGAATACGATTATTATGATGGTAAAACGCTGCTCAAAGGGTATCTTAGTCTCCCCAATAAAACCGCCCAGAACACACCTGCCGTCATTGTATTTCCCGACTGGAGCGGTCGCAATGCTTTTGCTGACGCGAAAGCCGATGCACTATCAGAGCTTGGCTATGTCGGTTTTGCAGCAGACATCTACGGCAACGGCAAGCAAGGCGCAAGCATCGAGGAGAAAACAGCCTTAATGTCCCCTTTTATGCAAGACCGTCAACAACTATTACAACGGATTATGGCTGCTTTCAATGCCGTTAGTGAAATACCCTCTATTTGTCGTAACAAGATTGCTGCCATTGGCTTTTGCTTTGGTGGCTTGTGCGCACTGGATTTAGCAAGAAGCGGCACACAGTTAAGTGGCGTAGTTAGCTTTCATGGATTGTTCACCCCGATTGCAGATAAAGCAGTTCAGACTATT
>CAZSHR010000171.1:0-3002 GCA_964606725.1 uncultured Coxiella sp. | reverse complement strand
GTTTTTCAATTAACTGTTGGCAGGTTTTGATAATGTTTTTTGCTTTGGAGTGATACAGGCCAATGCTTTTGATATAGGGTTTTAATCCCGCTTCACCCAGTGCCAGTATCTTTTCGGGTGTATTGGCTGCTGGATACAGTAATCGCGTTGCCTTGTTGACGCTGATATCGGTTGCCTGTGCCGATAAAATCACGGCAATTAATAATTCGAAAGGTGACTCATAAACCAGTTCGGTACGTGGTTGGGGATTGGCTTTTTTTAGCCGCTGAAAGATGGCTCTGACGGTTTGTACTTTCATGATTTTTTCGCTTTGGTGCGTTGTAAGGCTTGCTGAATCATTGCTTTGCGTTTTTCCAGTGGCTCGGGGGCCTGATTATCGGCGATGGCTTGTTTTTCTTTCAATCGTTCTAGTCGTTGATTGCGCTGCTGATAGCGCTGACGCCATTTATCGGCTTTTTGTTTTTTTTCCGCTTCGCTACGTTTTGGAATTGTGATGCTGTCAATACAGTCAACGGGGCAAACAGGAATACATAAATCACAGCCGGTGCAGGCATCGCTAATGATGGTGTGCATTTGTTTGCTGGCACCGATGATAGCATCGGTGGGGCAAGCCTGAATACATTTGGTGCAACCAATGCAGGTATCCTCTCGAATGACGGCCACGCTATCGTTTTTGGTTTTCAGGTCGGCGATCAGTGGCTGTGGATCGATTTCGAGTAAATCGGCGAGTGCGTGCAATGTAGCAACGCCTCCGGGGGGACAGCGGTTGATGGTTGCTTCTTTTTCGAGTATGGCTTTTGCGTAAGGCTTGCAGCCGTTGTAATCACATTGTCCGCACTGAGTTTGCGGAAGCAAGGCATCGATGTTGTCAATGGTAATCGTTTTTTTCATGGTTCTATTTTTTTATTTTACCACTCCAGTTCGGAGTTTTTAACAAACTTAACAGTCGACAGGATAACATTTTTAGCTGCAACATGCAGTAAATACGTCCCTGTTGGAGTAGACGTGATATCCCCCACATAAGTCTTATCTGCCAAGACAGGTGAAAATCTCTTTGCAGCAAATTATCTGCGATGGGTAAATTGTGATTGGAATCCGTGGTATATTTGAATTTACGCTTGCCTTATATAAATTAAATGGCAAGTATTTTTTAAGTACTTTGTATCTGGTGAACTTTCCAGCTAATTTTATAGAAACAAATTTTTACATACCTTCATCGGAATCTAGCTTAATATTTATTTTTAAGGTTTAATTCATTTTTATTTACATTGCCTAAAAAGCAGTGCTAGAATCACGCCACACTAATTTTACTATGGCTTTGTCAGTAAACATTATGAAGACTTTTAATACTTCAAGATATGACAGCGAGCTATGGATTGCCGATAAAAAAACTGGAGTAAATCTGAGAAAAGATTTGCTCTCTTTTGGTGTCCTATTGGCCAAAGAAAGAGGTGTAAAAATTCCAGATTGCGAAGAAAATATCTTCAAGCTTAATTCCAGAGTATTTCATATAACAAACCGCATAGAGCGCAAAGTAAAAAAACAAACAGAGCTACTGAACATTATCTTTAAAATGAGTAGCAATATTTTTGTTCCTGACGAAAGCAAAGTTATCAGTAATAAAAACCGAAGAGAAGAAATTTTCTTACCGGTAATAAACATTAATAACAACATAAATTTTTATGCTTACCCTTGGACTTACAAGAAAAATGAACTGCCCGATAACTTTAATGGATTCGAAAGATATGTAAGTGCTGTGTGTATGTTCGGCTCTGATCTGAAAGGCTCTGACAATCACGATGCAAAGATAGTACTTATTAAGCATGGAATAAAATTTTATAGAGACCAAAAAATAGAAAGGATGAATCTTGATCAAGAATACTTTAATTTCTATGAAGAGGTCCTGAAATTTGAATTAAAAAAATTAAGTAGCTTTATTGCAGAGACCTCAAAGAAAAACACAGAAGAAATATTGATCAGCATACACCTACCTTATTACGATTACATCTTATTCGTAATTGACTTATTTCTTGATAATAAATTAAGCGATTTTGCATTAGCAGAATTTGCTGAAATCATGATGAAAGCAGTTCCTCGTTACGAAAAATTTATAAAAGAAGAATTCAGCAATACTCAATATAACATAAAAATTTGCTCACCTTTTGACTCCATCTTTGGCAACCTGATTCATACTGCTGAAGATTCTTGCGACCTTTTGTTTAAAATGTTTGACATTATTGGCATTGAACTAGATTCAGAAATGAATTTTTCGCCGGAAGAAAAACAACTCTTAACTGATAAAATGTTAAACAAATTGCAGGCAAGTGTTTATCCCTCTGACTCTGATCAAAAATCAATATGGAAATCGATTATAGATTGCAAAGGGGCTGAAAATATAAGATGCCTTGAAGATTTGCTACAACTTGGTAATTCAGTCATACCCATGACAGCAGCATTTCGATCAAAACCATTCGACACTTGCTCGGTTTTACCCGTCACAGAAAAGCAAATACAAGTATCCCACGAAGACTACTCTCGTAAACTAGATCATCCTCCAGCTTTTTATTTGACTTTCCTAGACTCAATGATTGGTCATAACTTTTCTTCTGAAAATGCTTCCTCAAGTGCTGCTGTATCAGCGTTTTACTTTAATTCACAAAACTCAGGCGATTTAAAAAACTTTATACAAGAAGATAGAGTTCTAATTAGGGCTTCAGAGAATATTGAAACCTCATCTGCGAAAACACATAAAAAAAATCTCGGAGATATTCACGAAGAGCCATCTTTGAGCAATAATAACTTTAAACTTTTTAAAGAGAAAGAAAAAAAATTAGAAATCGTTGTATTAGAAAGTACTTGTCTTTCATTATATTCCCGTAACTAAGGTTGCTCTTCTCAAATATTTTGATACGAAATAATGATTATCCCGAATTTTTTCTGATTAACCTAAGAGGTATAAAAAATGAAAAAAAATCATGTTTTTTCAAAAATTCCTGGCCCTG
>CAZSHR010000170.1:0-3012 GCA_964606725.1 uncultured Coxiella sp. | reverse complement strand
GACCTACTGATTACGAATCAGTTGCTCTACCGAGCTGAGCTACATCGGCCAATGACGACACTCAAGGCTGGCCATGATAGCGTGTCCATAGACGCTAAGCAATTTATAAGAAATGAACGGTGAGAAACAAGCCAAACCATTAACAAGCTACGAACAATATACGTAAAACGCCAAGCTTCATCACGCCCGATAGCACTATTTTTGCTTTATTTGAGTTAATAATTGGCACATTCGGAAAAATCGTGTACAATACTTCGCTGTAAAAAGGATAAATTTTGCCCAAAATCCTTGCCTTGAGGAAAAAATACTTTTCTCAGGCGATAAAGTATACGGGATTTCAGACATGGCATGTTTGATCAGGCGAAAAATTGCAATTTATTAAGTAATTTTTCTTGAAAATAACAATAGACAAATGCGCACAACAATTGTACCCTATGCGCAATAAATGGTCGATTGAGAGGAGCTTATGTCAGAATCAATACAAACCGAAACACCCATACAAGCCTCGGTGAGAACCTACCTCAAAGGTTATTTCTCAGAACTGGGGGATACATCTCCTGAAAACGTCTATCAGAAGGTGCTAGAGCTTGTTGAACTTCCACTGCTGGAAGAAGTCATGAAGAAAGCCGGAAATAACCAATGCAGAGCAACACGCTACCTAGGCCTGGCGCGCGGCACGGTTATTAAAAAGCTAAAACAATACGGATTGATTAAACCAAAAAGCCGCACAACATCAAGCGGTGCTTCATCAGTTAAGCAAGAAATGCCAGAAGAAGAAGCAGCAGAAGTTTAATACTGATGCGATTTGGCATGGACGCCGAACACTAACCACCCTGTTCTTGACCAAGCCGCTGCCGCTCTTTGGCATAAGCACGTTCCGATACCCTTCTGATTTTTGCACCCAAGGCAGAAAGTTTTTCCTCGATGCGCTCATACCCACGATCAATATGGTAGATTCGATCAACCACGGTTACACCGTTTGCCATCAAACCTGCTAAAACCAATCCTGCAGATGCACGCAAATCAGTTGCCATTACCGGCGCACCATTAAGATGCGACCTGCCTCGACAAACAACGGTATTGCCTTGCTGAGAAAGATCAGCACCCATACGGCGCAACTCTGGTACGTGCATAAAACGATTCTCAAATACATTCTCCACAATCGTTGAACCACCATCAGCAACGGTATTTAATGCCATAAATTGTGCCTGCATATCGGTTGGCATTCGGGGATAAGGTGCCGTAAAAATATCAACTGAACTCGGTCGACGACCCTGCATATCCAAAGCCACCCAGTCTTTTCCCCGTTCCATCAAAGCACCGGCTTCTTCCAGTTTATCTAATACCTCACCCAATCTTTCTGGCGCCGCATCACGAATATGAATACTCCCTTGCGTCATTGCTGCAGCAACCAGATAAGTTCCTACTTCAATACGATCTGCCAAAACGCGATAACGCCCCCCATGTAATCGCTCAACACCATCAATCACAAGCGTTGATGTCCCCGCGCCTTTAATGCGAGCGCCCATAGTCATCAAGAAAGTTGCCAAATCAACCACTTCCGGTTCACACGCCGCGTTTTCAATAACGGTTTGCCCCTCGGCAAGCACGGCCGCCATCATCAAGTTTTCAGTTCCCGTTACCGTCACTTTACCCAGATTTAAATGCGCTCCTTTCAGACGACCCTCAACTTTTGCACGAATAAAACCATTAACCACATCAATCCGCGCCCCCATCGCAGACATTCCTTCAACATGCACATCAACCGGACGCGAGCCAATCGCACATCCACCGGGCATTGATACCTCCGCGTAACCAAAGCGGGCCAACAAAGGACCCAATACCAGGATAGAAGCACGCATACACTTCACTAACTCATAAGGGGCACATAAATCTTTAATATTGGAACAATCCACTTCAATACACATCCGTTCATCAACGGTGACTTGAGAACCCATGCGTCCCAATAATTCAATCATGGTAGTCACATCGTTGAGATGCGGAATATTATCAATGAGAACCGGCTCACCGATTAAAAGTGATGCCGCTAAAATAGGTAGTGCAGAATTCTTTGCGCCAGATGCACAGATGCTTCCTGATAGCTTAACGCCACCCGTGATAATCAATTTATCCATTCAGAAAAAACCTTAACTTGTTATCATAGACTCGATGTTACACATGGCTGCCAACGATGTTAATGAGGATGGCAAATGCAAGAATTCAACGTTAACACCTTCCGCTTTGGCAAAGCGCTTCCATGCCATTAACAAAACCAACGCAGAACTATCACACTGCACAACACCGGAGAAGTCAAACTGAACCGAAGAATGACGAGAAAGCTTCAGCTCACCCATCCGCCGGATACTTACAACTCGTGTAAAATTAATATCTCCCGACAACTTAACAACCTCCTTATTGCCTGTATTTTTCATTATCGCTCCTTGTTATATTGCTCAAGCTGAGTCAGCAGTTTAGTCATCCCCCCACTCGCCAAGGTACTGGCAAACTGAGCGCGATAGTTCTGCACAATGCTGACGCCTTCTATACTAAAATCATAGATTTTCCAGCTATTACCACTCGCAATCAGATTATAGTTGATAACAATCTTTTGACCGCTTTTACGAATGATCGCGCTTTTTACTTGCGCGTATTTCTGACCCTCAACATTTTTACGCAACGGGTAAACCATCACTTTATCATCATCAAAGGAAGCCAACGCATCAGAATAGGTCGCAATGACCACTTGCTTAAACTCGTCTACAAATTGATGACGCTGCTCCGGCGTTGCTGAATACCAATTATTACGCCCAACAACCATTCCTGACATACGCTGTGCATCAATGTAAGGCACCAAAACAGTCTCAACGATATGACGAACCACAGATGGATCTTTTTGTAACTTATCTTGATTAGCACTTAATTCTTTTACCATTTTATCTGCAACGCCTTGTAGCATCGTCACAGGATTATCGGCAAAACTGCTCCCCATAAAAAACAATAAAATCACAATCA
>CAZSHR010000169.1:0-3026 GCA_964606725.1 uncultured Coxiella sp. | reverse complement strand
ACATTTTTGAATAAAGCGAATAAATAAACGTTGGCACGACTCATTTACCCCCTTTGTTTTTCAAAGGGGGTCGACAACGTGAGTTGTCGGGGGGATTAAAAACCAAAAAAATCCGTAGCCATTTTCTTATAGAATTAATAAAAAGTAAGCTTTTATTTAGGTATTAAAACTTCAGGGTGCTTATTTTCTCAGCTCCTTTTGGTAAGTGAGCCTTAGCTTTTCCATTGCTAAAAAACTGTGTATTATCACGTTTTCGCTTTTTTTCAATTCTCCCGCTTAAAAGTGGTTTTTTTGAGGATTTTTTTCTTTCGGCTCCTAATAAAACTTCTTTCGCCGCGATAAGTGCTTGCTCCGCTGCTTTTTCTCTTGCTGAGCTTAATTCTTCTAAAGCTTGCTGATGTGAAAATAGACCTTTTTCTGTCAGGCTTTTTAAAAAATCTTTCTCAATTTCAGTAATCCTTTTTTCAAAATCTTGGTTTTTACTGCTTATTTGGCGCTCACCCTGCTTTTTTTTTCCATTTTTATCTTCTTTTGTTTGCATTGATCTTCTCCACTAAAAAAATGATGGCGACTTGGTGTATCTAATGATTGCCTCTCTCTTTTCTTTTGCTTGCCTTGCTCTTCTTCACTAGAAAAACGATGACCACTCGGTGTACCTGGTTGCGTCTTTCTTTTTTTATGATTTTGTTGTTCTTCTTTACTAAAAAAACAGTGATTACTTGGTGTACTTAAATGTCTTTTCCTTTCATCTTGTTTTTTTTCAGCATTAGATTTTTTCGCTTCTTCGCGTAAAGTCTTCTCGTAAGCCTCTATTGCTCTATTAATCGCTATCTCGTTAATCCTTTCGTAAGTACCAGGTGTTATGGGTTCATCGTCATCCGATAATTGCAAGTAATTACTGTCAGGTGAGCTTCCTGGCGTTTCATCAAGCCCTCTTGGGCAATCGACACCCTTAATTCTGGAAAATCTTGATAAGAGGCTTAATCTTCGTTTAAGAGTTGTCTCTCTTCTGCGCGTGCCTTTGCTGCCACTCTTTCTTGCTTCATCTGCTTTTTTAGCTTTTTCTTGAAGCGGGAACAAAATTTCTTTATGAATACGTAGTGTTGTGTGCACATGGTTAGCGTGCGTATTCCAGAAGTAACTTGAAGCAGTTTCTTCCCAACCTTTCTCTTTTATTATATCTTTATTTTTTGGGTTATCAAGATATTTTTTGAAGTCTTCCCCAAATGTCCATTGATTGCATAAAAAATCTTGGGGTTTTTTTGCGCTTTTTTTACGGTTGCACGCCGAACAAACAAGCCAGAGATTGCTCATGTCATTAAACTGAACAGTGTAATAAAGTAAAGTACCCCAGTATTCTCCGTTAACCTTGACGAAGAAATTCTCGATGTTTTTTAACTTCATAATTTTCTTAGCAAAATTTTTATCTGTGTTCATTTTTTTAAGAAATGCTTGCTGTTCCTTTTTAATTTCTTTTACGGGTTTGATATGATCAAGCACCGTATCTTCAATCTTAGTGATCTGTCCATGAGCTGGGCATATTGTGAAGTGTTGACCATTACTGTCTTCAACAATTAGTTGTGCTTCTTCTAATTTTGTGACTTTTTCACTTTTCGCAGATTCAGTTTCTTGTGTTTCAAATCGAGTATCTTTATTTTTTAAAAAACTAATTGGGGATTCGCTATAATTTTTAATTTTGAAAACTTGACCGCTAAGGTCGATACTTTGTTTCTTTTCAGGATCATATGCAATACAAGCACGTTTTTTTTTGGTGTCTTTCCATTTCGTGGGTAAGTAGAGGCATTTCATGGCTTTATCACTCAATGTGCTTTTAATTAATTCAATTAACTTTTCAGTATTATCTTTTTCTGGAGTATCATGAGAGTGTTTCATTGACTTGCCTTTTTGTGAAATCAAGAAAGCGATAATAAACAAGAGTCTATAAATCACAAGCATAGAATATACGGCAAAAAATCGTAATTTTATATTAAGTTGTTGTAATTAACGTGAGTTTGATAAGAGAGTCTGTTTAAAATCTCACTGCATCAAATGATTCAGCATCGTTAATGATTGAATGTTAAAATGACTTTTACTCTCAGTGGTTGGCCGAAAATCGGAATGGGTTTCCGCGGCGACACGCGGTTGGTACGTTCCCTATCGACTCGGCTGCCGCTCCTGCGGTGGACGGTCGCTTCAACGCATTCCAATTTTCGACTAACCACCCAAAAGAAAGGGCATTTTAAATACCTTGATCATTCATAAGATTTAATCCCCCCGACAACTGACGTTTTCGACCCCCTTTGAAAAACAAAGGGGGTGAATTTTCGTGCCAACAAATAGTTTACCTTAGAATACGAAATGTGTGCATACGGCAGTTGAAAAACAAAGGAGGTGAAGTATTTGTGCCAACATTTATCTATCAGCTTTATTCAAAAATGTAGCTGAATGCTTACAACGAGAGTTTACTGTTATTGATGAGTAGCAGCTAAGTAAAATAATTTTAAAGTGAGTTTTTACTAGAT
This sequence comes from uncultured Coxiella sp., assembly GCA_964606725.1. GTDB lineage: Bacteria > Pseudomonadota > Gammaproteobacteria > Coxiellales > Coxiellaceae > 2-12-FULL-42-15. Next base: position 504 of record CAZSHR010000169.1, on the reverse strand, counting down.
GTGATTAGTTTTATTTTTGGTGGTTTTTTTAATCGTTGAATTGGGTTTAAAAAATTGTTGCCTCATTTTTGTTTTTTTTGAATTTTCCTCATCTAACTTTCTACGAAATATCTCATTAAAATCTTTCAATGTCTGATCAATTGTTTTCTTAGTGACTTTTTCAAACTCTGCTTTAGCTTCCTCTGGTGAAAATCCTTCTCTTATTAGATTGGTTATGACTGAATTTTCAATTCTCTTACTATCATCTTCAAGCTTTTTTCTCAAAGCCTCTTTCTTTGAAGTGTTAAGCTTGGATTCCAGTTGTGCATTATTTTCTACATTTCCAGTTTCTTTGAGCTTTTGTAGTTCGTTATTAATTGTTTTTGTGGGCTTGCTGAACATTTGGTTTCCTCCGAATCGAATAAAGAGGATCTGCTAGATTTTCTTGACTCTCTTTTTCTTTTTCTAACTTCTTTAAAATTATTGCTTAATCTTTCTTTGAAAAGAGCCTCTATCTCCTCAGTG
>CAZSHR010000168.1:0-3031 GCA_964606725.1 uncultured Coxiella sp. | reverse complement strand
ATTTTTCAAGTATTACACTCGCAGATAATCATAAGTTTTGTCAAGACAAACGTGTTGAGGCAATCAAGTACGTTTCTGTCAATAATGAAAGTGATTCTTTTAGTGCGGTATCTAGTGTGCCGTGTTTATTAAGTGTTGGTGATGAAGTAAATAAGAAATTTTACTATGTTTCCGAAAAGTCTCAAGAATCACAAAGTTTAACGAAATTCTCACTCAATAATTTTAAACAAGATGATTTTGATTTAGGTCAGGATTCAAAAAATGAGGGTTTAAAACTATCAGAAATATTAAAGCTTAAGCGACTTCTTCCGGCTACTAATTCGGCGAGTAAGCTTCCTAGTTATATTAATCTTGGGGCTTTGTCCGAGCAAGAGCTGGATAGCGCTTTTGAGAGTGCTGGTATTTTGAATGTTGATACCCTGTATTGTAGTTTGGGAGAAGATAGTCAACAAGAATTTGTTTACTATAATAAAGAAAAATCTGAATTTTCTATGGTATCAGGCAAACATAACCTGCCCATAGAGCTTAGAAACTTACAGAAAGATCACGCTGAAAATAGTTTTGAAAAACATAAATTTGATATTTTATATCGCTTCAGTGTTCTAGAAAAAGAAAATATACGCTCTTCTGAAAATTTTATTTACGAAATTAACCAGTTATTTAAAAGCATTGAAAAAGATGGTGAAAATAAAAGTTTAGTTTTAATGCAATATGCAGCTATTGTATTTTACATGAGGAAAGTATCGGGTATTGAAGATAGTCTGATTCTTAAGCTGAGCGATGATAATGAAGAAAAATCTTTTCAGCTTAGTGATATTGTAGAAAAGATACGGGATGAAAATTTGCACGTTTCAATTGAAAATGCTTTAAAAGAATCTTTATATGCTATCTCATATCATCGCCATTGGAATTTATCGAGCTTCACAGAAAACCAGCATATACAGTTGGCCTTGTTGCACTCTTTATCACAAACTTTGTCTGATAATCATCTTGATACATTTAAACAATCGTCCTGCTATCAGGCATGGCAATTTGATCCGAGAATGAGTAACAGAAACGGTAGTGCTGCTCTTTCTTTGCTAGGTATTGCGGGTGGTGCCTTTGCTTTCTTTTTCTGGATTCCCATTGCTGGAGAAATTATTGGTGCGGTTGCATTGCTGGCAGGGTTTTGGGCTGTTTATAACCATGTTACTCTTAAGGGAGGTCGCAGAAAAGCGCTTGAGGATGCAAACCAGTGGAAAAACCGTAATGAAGTATCGTTTTCTGAACAGGATGATTGGTCTGTAGTTACTGCAAATAGTTCACAAGATTTGGAAACCTTGAAGCTGGATGGGGAGTTTTCAGACGATTACCCTTGGCCTGATTTCATTGCTCAATTAAAATCGAAGAAAGCATTAAAAAAAGTAGTTCTTGAAAATGGAACTCGTGATTTAGATGTATCATTACATGATGGTGAGAGTTTTGATAATTTTTTGCTAAGAGTCTTTTTATCTTTGCAGCCTCTTGCTGAGAATAATTCCATGAAAAAAGCTATTTCATGTTTGCCCTTTTATCAATATCAAGAGATTAACCCATCTAATTTTTACCAGATTTTTGAAGATCAGGCTAGCCCAGGGGTAAGAAAAATTCGTTTTTCAGGTTTTAAATCCAAAGCAGATTCCCTTTTATTATGGCGTTGGATTGCGAAGAATAAAGGTGACAATATAAATTTTACAGATATAACTGAAAATTTCCAAACTCATATTAAAGCAATAGAGGAAGTTGTTAGTGCTGATGATTCACTTTTAGAAATGGTAAAAAGTGATTCACTTCAATATACTTCCTCTGATGACTCCTCTTCAGAAATGATAGAAAATGATTTAGAGCAAGATAGTTCGGTTGATCACTCCTCTTCAGAAACGATAGAAAGTGATTTATTTCAAGTAACTTTTTATCTAACAAAAACCAGCTTTTTCGATCTTTTATCAAAAAATAAAAAAATCAATTCGATAAAGATTAAAGATGATTTTGTGAAAGATCAGAGTGCAGTTGACTTATTCTATAAATGGGTGGCTAAAAATAAAGAAGTCAAGATTCACATCGAGGAATTTGTTCATGATCAAGATTGGCGTAGTTTTCTTCGAAAATTGTTGGCTTCTCCTGGTTTCTCTGAAGATAGGCTGATTTTTTTTGATCAAAATAGTAATAATATCGTTTTTAATCCAAAAGAAGTAGATTCACTACTTGATCGTAGCGATCCTATTGATTCAAGAATAGTAAATCTTTTGCTTGTTTTGGGGCAGCAGCCCGATGACCTCTCAGTAGGCTTATGGTATAAACCAAATAATAAAGCCAAAATTTTGTTAGCTTTACAAGACGGTAAAGAAAAGCAGGATCATATCAAAAGTTTTTTATCTTTGAGAAATGATATAAATAAGTTGTCGATTGAAAATTTATCTCAGCTAATTAATATACTTTACCAAGTCAATGTACCTTACAACCAAGTAGATACTACTCTTGATGGCGAAGACGAGATAGATAAAACAAGAAACATGGATAGAGTAGAAATCAGTAATGAGATTTTAGGGAATTCAGATGTTTATCTTGTTTTGCAGCGTTGGCTGATGGAAACAGATAAAGAGTCATGCAAACAAGTGAATATTCTTTCATCGGCATTAGAATCTCTACATTGGACTAATTTTGCTGGTAAACTACCTGATTCAACTAATCTATTTTTTGATAACCAAGATTTGTCTCAAATAATAAATTTTGCTGATAGTTGTTCTCTTTCTGTTGGTCAAGTCAAATTTTTATTGAGCTTGCCTGAAAATTTAGTTTATGGAGAATTAGAAGATGATCGTGCAAAAAACACTAGAAAAGCAAAAATTCTTCTAAAATTAGAAGAGGGTAAACAAAAAAAACAACAAATCAAAGAGTTCCTGGGTAGTACTGCGTCACTTGAAAACTTAGATGTTGAAATTTTAAACCAGCTGCTTTCTGCTTCTGGTATTGAGTCACCTTTTAAACATCCTAAAGAAATCACCATTAATTC
>CAZSHR010000167.1:0-3209 GCA_964606725.1 uncultured Coxiella sp. | reverse complement strand
CCAGCTTCTATAACTGGAACATTTAATATCCACGGTGCCGCCAGATGGAGCCAATGCCTGACTTGCAATCAGAACAGTAGAGTACCCAAGCGTTATCAATCCACAGAGAACTTTTATCATCGCATAGCCCCTTTTTGGTTTTCGTGATCATTCAGAACAATGCCTTTTATCAGCGCGAATCACACTGGTATCTGGCAAAACAGTTTCAGTGACCTTGTACGCCTGTAGTAGTAATCGATCAAGCTTAGTGTATTTCAGACCGTTAGATAATTCCTTGTTAATTTTCACATTATCTGTCGTATAGGTAACAGATAAATTAATTTATAGCTATGTAGTCAGTTATTCAATTAACATAATTCAACTCATACAATACCGATAAATGCAGCACTGCTGTCATTTAAAAACGCTTGGGGAATGCATCACTCACATAATCAATCGGACGGCAAATCATGAGCCGACAAATGAAGCTGTTTCCTGTAGGTAAAGTGTTTTTCTTATTATCTGCTGTAATTCTTCTACATCTGATTTAAAATCAAATTTGATACTAATGCTTTATTATTTCTGATGTTGATCGATTGAAAGAACCCATGAAAAAAATTGCTGACTTTATTTTGGCAACCGTTGCAGGGTCTGATTAGTATTAAAAATCAAAAAGTTAAAGAAATTCAGTATACTATAGCCTACTAGACACCTTGAAAATTCCTCCAGGGAATCATCTTGAAGCACTCAAAGGTGATCTAAAAGGGTATCACAGTATCAGGATTAACGATCAATTTCGCATTGTATTTATTTGGGAAAATGACAATGCGTTTGACAGTGAGACTGTTAAGAGCAAAAGATCAATTACCCTAGACACTACAATTCGCCTGAGCCGTTGTTTTAACATAGAGGCTAAATTCTAGATTAATCTGCAAACTTGAGATAGCACCAAGTCAGAATAGAGGACACTGCTTGCAGGAAGGATTTGTGCAATTTTTTTTCAAATTGATGGCGCGGCACCGTCCCTTACTCGCTAGAAAATACAGTTGATTAATTTTAAGCTATATTCTCAAAGTGAGAAATTTCTGGTAAATTTTAATCAGGGTAATGAACTTTAGCAAGATTATTCACTAAAGTCATCTCCAGTGTTGTTTTTTGGAAATAAATCGGTACCATGACATTTGCAGACAGGAAGAAAGAATTAATTTTAGTCAATGCAGTGTTGGGTGAAGAAGACTTAGCGAAAAGCACCGCTTTTCGCCTGACGAACGCCCACCAAGGATGGTGGGCAGGCTGCTTATCCATAGGCGCCAAAGAGAGGCCAAGGATGGCCGTAGAACAAGCCTTTATTGGGCCACTAGCTCAGTTGGGTGAGGAAGACTTAGCGAAAAGCACCGCTTTTCGCCTGACGAACGCCCACCAAGGATGGTGGGCAGGCTGCTTATCCATAGGCGCCAAAGAGAGGCCAAGGATGGCCGTAGAACAAACCTTTATTGGGCCGCTAGCTCAGTTGGTAGAGCAGCGGACTTTTAATCCGTTGGTCATAGGTTCGAATCCTATGCGGCCCACCAAGTATAGTCGGAACTGTTGGTATAGATGGCAAATTTGCCAGTACTAAAAAACACCCCAGAATCAATAAAAAATTAGCCTGCAATCATGGCATTATAAATAAATTTAAGCAGTTTTCCAGATTGGTTTGACGGCCTGGAATATTTTTCGTTTTGAAGTTTGCATAGCTTTCTCAAGATCATAGGAGGCTTGCAGATTAATCCAGAATTTAGCCTCCATAGTAAAACAACGACCCAAACGAATTGCGGTGTCTGCGGTAATTGATCTTTTGCCACGAACAATCTCACTAATTCTCATCGGACTGATGCCAAGCGTTTTAGCCAATTTATATTGTGAAATACCCATCGGCTTCAAGAATTCCTCAAGCAATACTTCTCCTGGATGAATTAGTGGCAGTGTTTTGCTTCTCATAATGATACCTCAGTGATAATCAATAATTTCTACGTCAAACGCATTGTCATTTTCCCAAATAAATACAATGCGAAATTGATCGTTAATCCTGATACTGTGATACCCTTTTAGATCACCTTTGGGTGCTTCAAGGCGATTGCCTGGAGGAATTCTCAAGGTGTCTAGTTGGAGCGATAAATATACCACAACTTAGTAGGCTATAGTATTTCGCCAAGCTGACCAATAATGCAATGATAAAGTTTGCCGTTAACCTTTCTGTCGATGATGAAAGTTGTAATTGTGATGCCGGAAAAAATATGGTATACGACACCTAAATGATAAGCTTAACAGGTTAAAGATCATGCTAAATTTTCGTTTAACATGGGTCCTGGTCGCCTTTAGCTCTTATTGCTTCTGCGCCCAAAAAATCCCTGATGATTTTGTTGAGCTACATCAGATTGCCCCAAAAATTCTATACGATATACGTTATATTACTAATCATAACTTTGTTGGAAGACCTATTAAGGGGTATGAGGCAGCACGCTGCTTGCTAACAAGACCAGCAGCACTAGCACTGGCCAACGTTGAAAAAGAATTACTCCAGTCCTCACTGTCATTAAAAGTTTATGACTGCTATCGACCACAACAAGCAGTTGATGACTTTGCACAATGGAGTACAAAACCCCATCTGCAACAAATGAAAAAAGAGTTTTATCCCAGAGTTGATAAAAATCAATCCTTCAAACTAGGATATGTTGCTTATAAATCAGGCCACTCACGAGGCAGCACAGTTGACTTAACGATAGTAAACTTACCAGTAAGTCAAAGTAGCAATACCTTTCACCAAGGACAACCACTTATTCCTTGCTATGCACCCTATTTAGAGCGTTTTCAGGATGGCAGTATTAATATGGGAACCGGTTATGATTGCTTCGATAAATTGGCTAATTATACAATAAGAAGCCGCAATATTGGTATTATCGCTTTCCAAAATCGCAGCCTATTACGTAAACTAATGAAAAAGTATGGCTTTGTACCCTACAATAATGAATGGTGGCACTTTACTTTAAAAAAAGAGCCCTATCCAAATACCTACTTTAATTTCACTATAAAGTAATAGATCACCCCCCTACTTTATGTGTTGTAAAAAAGGGCGGAATGTATACAAATACATGAGCACTTTGAGCAAATTTTATGTTCAAGAGGGCCATTCCCACAACTGCGGTATGCACATATCGTATTCTATTGAGAATTAAAAGGAGCGGAAAAAT
>CAZSHR010000166.1:0-3285 GCA_964606725.1 uncultured Coxiella sp. | reverse complement strand
CATCTTGGCGAAAAGCTTTTAAATAAGCGTAGGTGTTTGTTCAGATTCATGAGCATGTTGACTCATCGCGGCCTCAAGATTATCGAGTTTTATCGCTTCTGAATTCAACTCATTGATGGGCGCGTCTCCTGGTTTCAGTGCTGAAGTCAGCGTCATCAAACTGCCAATCGGAGTGTTTGAAAGATCGCTGGCAGCATAAGTGACTTTAATTTCTCTTTTTAACTCTTCCGTAAGCCGGATTTCTTGTCCTTGATTTTCTGCCTGATTAAATGTATGGGTCAGATACGCCTCACAAAAGTGGGCAAATTCAAGCTGCTTGCTGCGCGAGGTCAACTGGTTTGCCACATCAGGCCAATTTTTTTCCAGTGGTGTTTGTGTGTTGAGATTTTCTGGAGCTGGATGACCTGTAATCGCTTTATAATTCAGTCTGGCAATTTTTAAAGTGTATTGTTCCAGCCATGCAAGCGTGCGGCGATTTTTGTCAAACTGACTATGACCGTCAATGCAGCCTTGAATACCCCTATTCAAATACTGTTGCTCAAATTCCTCAGCCAGAGTGGTTATGCTGTCAGAATCGGGATGATCTTCACCAATCATCATTTTCCAGGCAATGTTAAAATCTAGCATATGCAAGAGAATCGCCGTATTTCGTTGGGAATCACGTTCAGACTTTGAGCTAAGATAAATGTCATGTAAATTTTCCTGACTTTCTAAACCGTCCAGTAGTCCCAGTATGGCAAGAATAAAGGTACGTGAGTGGGCGCCTAATCGTTCTGCACCAATAGCCCGCTGTTCCTGTATTTTTGGTGAATTTCCTTTAAGTTCTTTAACAGTTTCTGCATCCCCTGATTGGCCATCACCCCGTTTCGAAGGTCTGGAACTGGAATTACCCAATTTAGTGCCATTCCAGCAAGCGTTTTCAAATAATTGATTAAAAGCTTGATTTTGGATTAAGTTATGAAAGCTCTTAAGCATGGCTTCTGAAATCACTTTTCTTTCTTTATCATACTGGTCATTGTCTTTGCTACGGAATTGAACGTCAGGATAAGCAGTTCGTAGTGAGGCGTGAAAACCTTGTGAGATTAATGCTTCAATTGTGGTTTGTGATCTGCTTTCCGGTGAAAATAACAAGCATTGATCATGACCTTGTACAGTTAATGTTGTCGGTCCCATGCCGAAGAAATTCTTAATCTCTTTTTGCTGACAGACTTTTCTCACGATGTTGGCTACTTTTGCTGAGGATTCTGTGGGTTTTCCGCCACCTCTTTGTAGTGCTGCGCCAGCACCATGATAAATTGAAAGTTTTACGTCATTGAGTAATTCATTTTTTTCTTGCATTTCGATAAAGGTTTCAAATAATTCCTTTATTGTTTCTTCCTGATTAAACTCTACCCCTCTGCCGTGCCTGCGAACGGTATCGCTTTTGGCAATTTGTGCAATGAATTTTTTGCGTTTTTTTAAATGTGATAAGTAAATCGGCATTTCGAATAGTGATTTCATGGTGAGATGCACTTTTTTCAAGTCAGGTAGCGACTCTACCAGTGGAACAAAATCAATAGTATCAGGATTACCGCCGCTGATTTTCAGCAGGAGTAGGGAAGCAAGTAGGCTATTGGTCCCTTTATTCTCAGCAATAATAATTTTTTCGAACATTTCAGGATGATTAGCAACCACTTTGAATCGCTCGGTAATGCGGTCAAATGTATTGCTTTGGGTAATTGCGTTCAATTTTTTTAGGGAATCTTCCTGTTGCAGCCATTCAGTGATTTTATCAATTTGATGTTGTGTTGATTGGTCAGTGAAAGTCAAGCCTTGTTTTTGAATGAGTTTAATCAGCTTCGCAATACGCCGATCCGATTCATCGTTGTGACCGTTTAAGCTTTGGAGGTCATTAATCAGGTCTTCTTCTTTGTTGTATTGGCTTTCTTCGAGTTTTTTCACTACCAGTTGGCATTCTGCTTTTTTTGATTGTGGTAGTGCTTTGTATATTTTTTCGATATCAGATAAGGCAAAGTCAACTTCTTCAGGGTAAATTTTCTCAATGATTTTGCTCAAGCTCGACATAATATCTGCTGAATTATGTCTTAAATCAATCGCTGCATAGCGAAACTGGAAGGTTTTGACTTGTTGCATTAGAGTCATCAGCGATTTTTGTGCGGATTCTTCGATAAATTTTTTTTCATATAAGGTGTTTAGGTCAGCAATTAACTCTTCGGAATCGGTATAATTATCGATTTTTTCCTTAATGGCGGATAATGCTTTTTTTGTATCAGTTGGGCATTGTTTCATTAGTTCATTAATATCTTGGCGATATTTCTCACGAATGTTACTTTTTAGTGTCTGGATGCCTTCTGAAAGGTTCTTTTCATTTTGGTTAGGGTTGCCGTCACCATCGCCTAATGTCCATATGCAAGGTTTTATTAGAGGGTTTTCTACCCGGATTCCGTGCGGCGTTAATACATTTTCGAAATGTTGGTAGGCGGCTTTATGACTTTCGTAAATATTTTTCAATGCAATAAGAGTTTCGTCTAGTTCTTCATCGGGTGTTTTTTTCTTGATATCGATCAATGGCTCATTTAAAAAAGCTTTAATAGAATTTTCTAGTGTTTCTGGGTTCCCATTTTGTAACTGCTTATCAAAATCAGCCAGTTTCTTTGTAGAGTTGACAGAGCTAGGGTTAGTGGGGTGAGCAGTCAGGCTAAACCATGCGATTCCGTTTTGGTTGAAATGTTCCTGTAATTTTTTTACAGAAACACCTTGAGCTATCCATTTCTTGATGGAGTATTCAATATGTTCTGCTGTCTGTCTTTCTTTTTTATCTCTCACATTGATCGCTTTCATAGTGAGAAATTTTCGGATACTTCTGCAAAGATAATTGATTCTTGCATCAAATTCGATAAAATCTGTGAGTATCTTATTGGTTTTTAGCTTCTCCCTGAGTTTATCCCATTCATTTAATCTTTTATTAATGCTAGTGATGTTTTCTATTTTACTTTTTTCTTCAAGAAAATTAGCGATATCATTGTGACCCTGTTGTCGAATCAGGATTATGGCATATTTCCTTAATGATTCTTGGTAATGATGAATAAGGTCTCGATCTTCAATGGGTGTAAAAAGTCTCACAATCTTTCTCCTTATTAACTTTTTCAGCAAGTTTAGGATAGCTTTTTACGAAAATAAAGTAATAAATACGATTTTATTTTTTTAATTGATTTTTAAGTTTTTAAATATTAATCCCCCCATCGACCCTTCGGGTCGCTGACCCCCTTTGGAAAACAAAGGGGG
>CAZSHR010000165.1:0-3323 GCA_964606725.1 uncultured Coxiella sp. | reverse complement strand
ATATTTACGATAGGATAACCTTTTTGCAGCAACCGTAGGCCGCAGGAAGCGGCCTCCGAGCGTACCGGGAGGTATTGACCGCGTGTTGCAGCCAAAAATATTATCCTATCGACCGTTAAGTTGATTAAAAATTCCGAACTGGGGTTATTAAAATGATGTTTATTTTAGGTGGTTAGTTGAAAATCGGAATGGGTTTCCGCCTTGAAATTAACTAAAGCACCGGTGCTGGTCGCTATCTGCGCATCATTAAGCAATTTTGATTGAATCCGCCCAACCGGAATCATTTGCTCAACGGATAAATAAACCACACGTAATTTAACGCTCGAACCGTACTGTGCTCGATGCTCCCCCTTGTGTCAACGTAGTTGTCGCCTCTGGTGAAAACCCTTGGGGGTGTTAGTGTCAAGGCTTTATGTCAGCGATTTACGACTGATCTCGGTATGCTCATTTAACCCCAAGACTTTTGCACTATAGTAAAAACCGCTAGCATACTTAAAAAATACTCTTATTTGAGATTTTTTTGAAACTTTCACAAGCTGAACTTTTAAGCTTATATGCTTGAAACACTCTATTTTTTTTGTTGAAACTTTGAGGCATATATAATAAAATATACGGAATTTGGAGAGTTTTATGTATAGTAGTGATGAGATAGTTGAACCGTATTCAATTGATTTTAAAGAAAAGATTGGATTTTTAAATCCAAAACTTATTGGTATATACATCCATCTGCTTCAAAGAGCTTTAAGTGATTTTGACCAAAAAACCGTTAACAGAGCTATTTTTGAAAATCTTGTTGATAATCTTGTAAGTTTAATTGATCGATTTTTGTTATTGAGTGACGTACCTGAAAGTGATCGAGTAAGATTCTTGAAACGTAATAAGGATAATATATCTATTGTCCTGCAAGATACCATTCGGGCAAGTCAGGTTGCCTTGAATCGAATTGATAACGATAAAAATGAGTTATTAAGAATATTAGACTATCCTAAAGGAGAATGGCAATTAAAGAATGTTGCTTGGTCTGGCAGTGATCGCCATAAACAAGGGCATGAAGCTCTAATCCTAACTTTTTCAGATTCTGCTAATGAAGAAAATGAAAAAAAGCTTGTTTACAAACCAACACCACTTGAATTATCAGCACTATTATTTGGCGATCTATCAATTCTTTATGGTTATTTTTCTGCTGACTTTAAATTTCCGGATAAAAGTCTTTTTTCATCTTTTCAGTCAGATTTTTTAGACATCAAGGAAGCAAAATCAATATATAAAATACTTCCACGGCATGATTCATCATATGAAGAAAATAGCATCAAAAATTTCTATGGATATACAGAGTTTTTATCAAGTATGAATCAATTTTATGGGAAAAGCAGCGAATTGGAATTGATAAAAAATAATATATTAAGAATATCATTAGTAAATATTAATATAATTAGTGATGAAGAAATGGTGCAAGATTATTTTGAAAAAAATAAATATGCAAAAATGGTGATCCTTAAGAATAGAGAAAAGGTGTTTATATTTTTTAGAAAAAAAAAATATCGACCATTCTCATTTAAAGTTGGAGTTAAATGGCTGTAATTATTTAGATAAAGTAGAAAATTTTATTACTAAAGATGATAAGACTAAAATAATAGAAATTTTAATAAATTATATTGAAAAAGAAAACGATGATTTTAATCAAGTTCTTATTAATTATTTTAACGATGAAAATAAAAAACATTTGTTAAATGATTTTGTTACAGATAATCCTGAAAAATTAAAATCTTTTTGGAAAGAGTGCGGTGTTTTGTTAGCTTTTATGTTTTTAATGGGGATTAATGACGGACATAGTGAAAATTTTATTGTTCATAAAGGCTCTATTTATTTAATAGATTCGGAAACAGCTTTGTCTTTTAAAGTAAATTTACTGAGGGATTTAACTTGCCTTGAAAAAGAGAACGGCGGTATGTCTCCAAATGCAAGATCTCAAAATGAAGTTGATAGAGATAATTTTTATAATGTCTTATCAGCCAATACTTTATTTTTTATTAAAAAAGAAAATCAAAAAGCTAACTTAATTGAAGAAAGCAGGGATAGTTTTTTGACTGGAGTGAATGAAGCTTTTGATGTTTTTAGAAACAATAATTTTTCAGAATTTGTTCATAATTGTTTTAAACATATTGCAATTCCGCTTTTTGCTAGATACACCCCCTTACCTACTCAAGATTATTTTGGCTTTATGAAAGATTTATTTACTAGTCAACAAGAAGAATATTCGGCAATAATTAATAGAAAAATTAACGACTCACTAAATGCTATTCAGTTAGTTCTTCGAGAAAAAAAACATGATGAAAAAATTGAAAATGAAGAAAAATATTTAAGTTTTCCGATTTGGGAAACAATTCAAAATTCTTTTTTCAATGAGCTGAAAAGAATGAGTGTTCCTTCATATTATGTTAATTTAAAAGAAAAATTTTTGTTAGATTTTAATTCGGAACTCATTTTGAGAAAAAATAATGTTATTTTCTTCAATCGTTGTTGGAAAAAACTTAAAACACTGTTGAGGGAAGCAAATAAGACATTGCTATCTTTTGGAAAAGACCAATATCAATTAATAGAAGAAGATGAAAAAAATATTTCATACCTATTGAATTATGAGAAAATTGATGAAAAGCTTACAACATTAATATATTTTAAAGCAGAAGGAGAATGGAAACCTCTTAATGATAATGAAGTTAAAGATTTTTTAAGAGTTTTTAGCTTACTTATTGAGTTTGAATTACCTGAGAAAGGAATTTTTGAAATGACATTCAAAGAAAATCCTGTTAATGTCTTTGTTCAAGAGTCATTTCATCCAAAAGAAATTCATGAAATTCAATGGATTAAAGAAAACTTGTCTAATTGTAGACATAAAAAAATGCCATTCATACGATTTTTATTGGATGAAATGGAGCAAATTTCTGGTTCTATGAATAATCACGTAGTAGAGGATGAGGCTGTTCAACTTGAATCTATTTATCATACAGATGAAGTTGCAGCCATAGGTAATTACCTAAATAATTCATCATTGGACCCATATTATTTTCATTTATCACCGTTAGAATACTTACGTGAAAGACACCTTAGTTTGTTACAAAATCAAACAGGAGTTCAAAGTAAATTGGATAAATTTAGAGAGGATTGTGAAAAAAAAATTAATCAATTATTAACCAATTCTATATTCTTGCAAGAAGAACAAGTTGACAATTATAATGAATGTTGTTGTAGTCACAAATGTGTTACTATGTAGAAGCCGCCAAGGTGAAGTTTAAAAAATTTCTGTATCGCGAGGTTTGTTATGT
>CAZSHR010000164.1:0-3331 GCA_964606725.1 uncultured Coxiella sp. | reverse complement strand
CTTTTTTAGAAGACATAAAATTATCTCGCCATTGCTTTAGTTGATGTTGATATAACGCCCCAAGCCAGGATACGTGCATCAGATTGCACCCCTGATCATAAATTAAACTATGCGGCTTGAATTGCCTTCTTTCTTTTATTCAGATAATTGTAAAATGAAGGACGACTGATCCCATGAATTTTACAAATTTCTTCAACCGTTAATTTCTGTTCATCATAACGCTGCAGCATTTTTGTTACTTGTTTTTCGTCTAATAAAGGCGGCCGGCCACCAACTCGACCCCTAGCACGAGCAGCCTTAAGTCCTGCTTGCGTGCGCTCCTGAATGAGATCGCGCTCAAATTCTGCTAACGCACTGAATATATGGAAGATTAATTTTCCTCCACTTGTGGTAGTATCAATGTTTTCTTGTAAACTTTGAAAGCCAATCTTGCGGTCACTTAAGGTTTTGATGGTCTGAATGAGGTGCTGGATAGAGCGGCCTAAACGATCCAATTTCCAAACTACAAGGGAGTCGCCTTCACGCAAATAAGCAATGGCTTCTTCCAACCCGGGCCTAGCCGTTTTAACACCACTAGCGATATCATGATAAATTTCTTCACAGCCGGCTCCCTTCAATGCATCTTCTTGCATCCTCAAGTGTTGGTCATTAGTTGATACTCGCGCATATCCCACTTTCATGATGTTAACTCCAATATTTTTAGCAATAATTGTACAACAACTCGTGGCATAAGCATAGTTCCTTAATATTAAAAGATAGATGGGTTTTTAGATATAATATCCGTCTCTTTTCACGGGTGAATAATCACTGTCGCTCATGTTAAGTAAACGGTCGTTTTTTAGATGAACACATAATGACCAGGCTTGGCTAGAAAATAAAATCCTTCTTTATAAATTAAAAACCACAAGGGTAGAATAAATTAAAAACCACAAGGGTAGAGAAAATGACATCGATTTATAAAACAGCTTATCCATACTATAGCTCTAAGAAAAAAATTGATAAGGCAATTATAATAAGAGATTATCAATTAACAAGTGAAGAAGTTATTGATATAAGAAAGCGTATGCCAAATAATGACAATTCACAATTGGCCTACGCTGTTCTCTTGGTTGTTTTTAAAAATTTAAATTATTTTCCTGAACTATCAAGCATTCCAAATGATGTTATTGATTACGTCAGAGAACAACTTCAATTACCATCAGCAGAATTTAATACGGTTAATCCAAGTGCGGTTTCACGATATCGAAATCGTATTTATAGTTATTTGGGCGTAAAAAGTTGGGGAACAAATAAAATAAAAGCCGAAGAAAAAATTTATCCTGTGCAAGCTTACGCAAAAAAGATTGCAGTTGAAGCATCAAAAATTCATAATTATCCAGCAGACATTATTAATGTGGTTATCGAAGCATTAAAAAAGCAATCTTTCGAATTTCCCAGTTTTAAACAGCTTGATCGTTTAGTTAGGCATGTTCGTTCCGATGTCAATCAACAACTGTTTGAAACCACACTTAAGCTATTAACTGCAGAACAAATCGAAGCACTGGAGAATTTATTAGGCACCTTAAAAGACTACCAGCGTAGTGACTATAATACTTTAAAGGCACCACTTAAAAACCCAACCATTTCAAACTTTCGCGAGCTTCTAAATCATCATGACTGGTTAGTAAGCTTTGGCGATGTAACAAGTCAACTAAATCATATTGTGCCTATTAAATTAAGGCAGTTTGCTGAGCAAGCGCGTTCTCTTGATGTCAGTAATTTAAAGGACTTCTCAAAAGCTAAACGATACACATTGATGCTCAGTCTTATTTTTCAAGTTCAAACGCGAGCAAAGGATGCTTTGGCAATTATGTTCCGACACACAATGCACAAAATGCATTTAAGTTCAAAAAATCAATTAGAAGAAATGAGGGAATACTATCGCTCCAGAACACAGGAATTATTGATAATCTTTTCTGATGTGCTTGAAGACGTTCAAGCCGATCTACAAAAAAATGTAGAAAAAATTTCTGATAAAATTAATCATTACGGTGGGGCAACGGCTTTAAAAATCGATTGCGATCATGCTATTGCACTTAATAGCAATAACCATTTTCCATTCCTATTACCTTTTTATGAAAAAAAACGAAAAACGCTATTTAGATTAATTAACACACTAGATTTGCGTTCCAGTACCCAAGATAATCAACTCATTAATTCCATCGAATTTATATTAAATCACGAAGAAGAAAAGTCAGAGTATTTGACCGAAGATATTGATTTGACTTTCACAACAGAACAGTGGCGAAAGTCAATTATCAAACATGATCCTGCTAACAATAACTTAAAACTTAACCGTTGTTATTTAGAGCTGTGTATATTCTCACATATTGCTGATGAGCTTCGGTCAAAAGATTTATATATTGAAGGTGCAGATTCATATGCTGATTATAGGAAAGAGCTACTGCCTTGGACAGAATGTGAAAATAAATTGCCGGAATACTGCAATAAAATAGGCATCGCTTTAACAGGAGTAGAAGCAGTACACGATTTAAAATCAGCGCTTGTAAATAAATCAAAGGTTGTTGATGATGCCTGTCCAGATTTAACAGAGCTGACAATTGATGAGTCGGGAACGCCAAAACTGCACAAGCGCAACCCAAAGAAAAAACCCAGCAGCGCTGTTTGGCTAGAAAAAACGATTAAATCAAAAATGAAAGAACGTAACTTAATTGACGTACTATGCAGTAGTCATCATTATTGTGGTTGGGCGCATGAGTTTGGGCCAATATCTGGCGATGAACCCAAAATAAAAAACCCAATTGAACGTTACGTTTTAACGAATTTTGCCTATGGAACACGAATGGGGCCAACGCAAACAGCCCAGCATATTCATGGTCATGTTAGCCCTCATATGCTTTCATGGATAAACAATCGCCATATTTCAATAGAAGGATTAGACAAAGCGCGAGAGCGGCAAATCAATTTATACAAATTATTTGGCTTGACAAAAACTTGGAGGGACGGTTCTAGTGTGGCTGCTGATGGAACAATGGAAGAACTGCGTGAACAAAATCTTATTGCTGAATTTCATTTTCGATATCGAAAGCGTGGTGGTATAGCTTATCACCATGTTGCGGATAATTATGTTTTATTGTTTTCAACATTCATGCCATGTGGTGTATGGGAAGCGGTGGAAATTATTGAGGGGCTTTTGAAAAATAAGTCTGATGTTCAGCCTGATATTATTCATGGTGACACCCAATCCCAATCGACCATTGTATTTGCTCTTGCTTATTTACTCGGGTTTCGATTAATGCCAAGAATAAGAAACTGGAAAAGTTTAAAATTA
>CAZSHR010000163.1:0-3368 GCA_964606725.1 uncultured Coxiella sp. | reverse complement strand
CCAGGCGCAATCTTCACATAGGGAATATTTTGCGTTAGTTGAACCACACTATTATGCTCAATCATAACCCCCTTGGGCTGACCCGTAGAACCGGAGGTATAAATCACATAGGCTAAAGAATTTCCAGTCAACTTAACTGAACTCGCTTCTTGGGGTTGTTGAGATAAGCACCGCTGTGTTTCTACTTCATCTAAATAAATACACAAACCCTCCCACTGCTCAAACTTCGCTTGTTGATCTAACAAAGTAATAACCACAGGACTAGCAGCATCACCTAGCACAAATTGCAAACGCTTTGGTGGCAATGCTGTCCCTAAAGGCAAATAAGCACAACCACTTTTTAACACAGCTAAAATCGATACCACAAACTCTATCGACCCTTGGATAGCCACACCAATAATAGACTCCGCTACCAACTTACCCGTCGCCAGTAAATAATGCGCCAGTTGATTAGCTTGCCGATCAAGTTCGCCGTAGCTTAGACTGCGACCTTGATCCACTATAGCAACTGCCTGCGGTCTTTGCGCTACCTGCTCAGCAAAAATATCCAGTATGGTTTTATCAGTGCCATAATGCGGCCCTAACTGCCCCCACTGCTGTAACAACTGTTGCGACTCTTGCTTGGTAAGCAAAGACAACGCAGATACGGCACAATCTGACTGCTCAGCAAGACTGGATAATAACACCGATAACTGATGCGACATTGCTTGCATAAAATCACTTGCAAATAAATCCTTAGCATAATTCATTTTAATCACTAAGCCTTTAGCTTCTAACTCCTCCACTTCAATATTTAAATCAAACTTGGCTACCTCAGCATCAGCCGCCATAACGGAGAAGTTCTCTTCATAATGGGTATCAACACTGGTAAACAATATTGAAGAGAGCGACTGACAACGATGAAAAGTCATCGCAACTTGAAAAAAAGGATGACGCGCAAGCTGACGCGGCAACTCTATATCTGAGATTATTTCTTCCAGTGGTACATTATGCTGATAAGCCTCAGAAAGCGTCTGTTGCACTTGGTGCAACAAATCCTTGAATAAAAGTGCTCCCTGCTGGCGTATTCGGATAGGCAACATATTCACAAAAAAACCAATCAGCGGTTTAAATGCTAGGCGAGGCCGCTCCCCACAGGCCACACCAATCACTATATCCTGCTGCTGTGAATAGCGGTAAAGTAAAGCCGCCACTGCGCTTAACAACACAGTAAACACCGTGGCCTTATGCTGCTCAGCTAGTAACTGCAAACTACAGACCTGCTTAACATCCAAAGTAAAAATACAATTACCGCCTTGATAGTACAAGGCACCAGGCTCACTTTTTAGAGTCGGTAAATCTATTCGTGGTGAGATACCACGCAGTTTTTCACGCCAATAGTCAAAATCTTGCTGATAGCCATTGCTAGCCAGCTGTTGTTGCTCCCACAAGGCAAAATCGCGATACTGTAACGGCAAGGCTGGCAGTAGCGCAGCCGAATGGCCAGATCGTTCCAGTTTATATAACTCACTCAGCTCTTGAATAAAAACCGGCAGTGATAAGCCATCGATAATAATGTGATGAAACACCAAAGATAACACAAAATCGCCATTATTAACATGCAGTAACAAAGCACGCCATAATGGTGTTTGGGACAAATCACCAAAATCTTGTTTTACCTGTTGTGCAATATGCTCTTCGGCAGAATCAACAACCTCCTGTGACCATAATGCCTTAATATCCAAAGACATCACTTGCTGAGTCTGGGCATCTGGAAAACAGGTACGCAAAATCTCATGGCGCAATATCATCAATTGCAATGCCGCTCTTAATGAATAACTATCAAACGCACCGCGAAAAGTTAGTGTCAATCTCACATTGTAACTACTAGGACAGGTATCACGCATGGCCTGATACGCCAACCACAAACGTTTTTGTGCAAAAGACATGGGAGCAAGAGACGATGATGCACGATGAACAGGAACTTGCTCATCAACACAGTGGGTTAACTGCTTAGCTAAATCACTCAAGCTAGAATACTTAAAAATTAATGCTGTTGGCACATCGCAGTGATAATGGGTTTTCAACAAACTAGATAATTGGGCTACTTCTAGCGAGGTTGCTCCTAGACTAAAAAAATCGGTATCACCAGCAATACGATTCTCCGAGACATGCAATACCTTAGCCCATAACTGGCGCAAATCTGCCTCTTCACGCCTAGGAAAATAGTCTTCATTAACAGCAAAATTAGGACAAGGTAATGCTTCTCTGTCTAATTTACCATTGCTTGATAAAGGCAATTGATCAAGAAAAATAAATGCATTGGGAATTTTAGCTTGCGGCAACTGCTTTTTTAAATACCCACGAAGAATGGTGGACGACAAATCATACCCTTTTTCAATCACCAAATAGGCCACTAAATAGTTTTTATTTTTACGCTTTCTTAGCGCCAGAGCACTTTGCCGCACGCCTGGGCACTGATCCAGTAAATTTTCTACTTCCTGTGGCTCAATTCGTATTCCATCAAAATTTATTTGAAAATCCACACGACCCAGATATTCTAAACTACCATCGGCTCGATAACGTACCTTATCTCCTGTTCGATATAAACGCTGTTTTAAAGTGGGCACGGTATCTGGAGAGTACTCAATAAAGCGCTCATTCGTTAATTCTGGCTGGTCACGATAACCACGCGCTAAACCAATACCACCAACAAACAGTTCACCTACTTCACCAGGTGAAACAGGAGTCTGTTGCTCATCAAAAACATAACACACCATACCAGGTATAGCCTCACCGATTAGGCGAGGGATATTAGGACGATAAGTTATTGCCAATGTAGCACAAACTGTCGTCTCTACCAAACCATAGGCCGTCACTACATGACATTTAGATGACCATTGATCTTTAACCGATTTAGGACAAATGTCACCTGCTAAAATCAAAGTCTTTAGCGACATTTCTTTTTGTTGCAGCATTTTAGAGACTAAAATGGGAGGAATGGTTGCCACTGAAATATGTTGCTTGTAAAGGTAATCACTTAAGGCTTTAGGATCAAAACGCACCGAGGATTCCGGAATATAAAATGTCGCACCAGTTGATAGGGTTGTAAATATTTCAGAAACATAAGCATCGAATTGTAAACTCGAAAATTGCAGCACACGACTTGTTGACGTTACACCAAAAGCTTCTACCTGCACATCAACCAGATTAGGAATACCCTTATGCTCCACCTCAACTCCCTTGGGAGTACCAGTAGAGCCAGAGGTATACATAACATAAGCCAAGTCGTGAGGATTAATTTTTACCCCTAAGTTTTCTTCTGCATGGGACTGGGCCAGTATTTCATCCAACACCAATATTTTTCTTAATCCCGGCACATAAGTACC
>CAZSHR010000162.1:0-3392 GCA_964606725.1 uncultured Coxiella sp. | reverse complement strand
ATTCTGATATAGAAGAAGTTGAAAATAACTCTAGTGTTGATAGCTACTCCAGTCTTGACGAAAATATAAACGACAGCAATATAGAGGAGACTAAAAATAATTTTCTTAACTATGTAGATCTAGATTTTTCGTCATTAGAAAAATTAATTACACTGCGTATACTAACCTCCGAGTTTATTAGAATTACCGGCATGCCAAAAATTCAACGCTTCATAAATGAAAGTGATTATAACACAATATTACAAACTGAATTTAAACCTGAAACTAAAGAACTAATTTTTCCTAAATCAAAGCCAATATTTTTACACTCTTCAAGGGAAACTAATGAAGCAAGAAAAGAAAGAAAAATAGCTGAAAATGTTAAAACACTTTTTACAGAAAATCTGCCGACAACTTCATTTTATTTTAAAAACTTGGAATTAGCTTCTCTCAAAATCTCAAATAGGATCGAAATTGAATTTATAAATGAAAATCCAGATAATATTGACTTATCTCATACACAGAATTTTGACACAACTTCTAGGCAATGCAATGTTTTGTATCGACTTTTCCATGATAATGAATTTAATAAAAAAAAGCTCATCCGCTATGAAGTTATTAATAATGGTCTCAATTACAACTGCATTAATCCTGTAGAAATACCAATATCAAGTAAGTCATCTCTATATAAAAACATCAAAAACAAACATAATTTTTTAAAAAACCGCCAAAAAATAATAAATCAAATACTGGAAATTGAATACAATAACTCATTAAAATACACATTTTTAGCAAATGGTGTGCCAAATTTAAAAACCTTAAAATTCAAATGTTTTCATTATCAAGAAATCATACAACTTACTGACTACTTAGTAGATTGCCAACTTGATTTTCTTATTATTACATTAAATGACGAAAACTTAAATAAAGAAAACGCAGAAAAAGTTATTGAAAGCCTGAAAAAACTTAACACTCATGAGGTATCAATTTATGGAAATTACATGGAGAAATACATAGAACGGAATATTCAATCAATATTAAGCAAATTACCTCTAATCATACCTATTAAAACTGCCTATGACCACAGAATAAAATTTAAAAAAGAACTACAGTCTAATCATACATCGGCCAAAAATATAAATGGGTCATTAAAACATCAGGCAATTAATTTTGATACAGAAACAAAAACACCGGCAGATATCAAACAAAAAATAATGTTCAGCCTTATTGACCACAAATTGAATCTTATTTCACCACGAGATTACTGGTTAGATGTTAAAACAGAAATTCTACTTACTAGAGAAGGTGACTTATTTTTTTACTCAAAAAAAAATCCAGAAACTAAATCAATATCACCAATTGTAGAAAATTCAATTGTTTTTTCCGAAACTTCAGAGGGTTTCTATTACGGAGACCATACTTTTGAAAGCAATCGTGGCTGGCAAACATTACCTAGCTTGGGATGGGGTGATAAACCTATTAAAGTATCAACTGATCAACCTGTGTCGTGGCGAAAAAATCTTTCTACCGGCCAAACTGAATTTCAAGCACCAAGCGGAAAAGTTGAAATTAAATGGCTTGCTAAAAAGTCTTTCAAACCTATAAAACCTAATAATAAATTTATTTTACTACCTGATTTACTAAAAAATATTTTGAAAAGATTGTTAGAAGCTGATGAAGAATTACTACCAGAAGATTTTAAAAACTTAGCAAAAATACTATCAGATGAAAAAAACAGCCCAAATGATAAAGTTCGGGAATTAATCCCTTACTTCAAAAACTTTTCAGATGACAAACTTACTGAAAAACCAAAATATTCACTTTGGCTCAAATTTATAACTAATCGTGAATTACTAAATATCAAAAAACGCTTACAAATTATTATTGAACAGAAAGGTAGTTGCCGCCATCGCGCTTTTTGGTTTACTATACTGGTACGATACTTGGGCATACCAACCATTTATGTTGACAATGGCACTCATGCTTTTGCATGTTGTTATTCTGACAAAGAGACTTGGCTGCCTATTGAACTCGGTGGTTCAGCAGTTCGACAAGAACTCGATGAAAAAGTAGCAGGAAAATGGGGAGGCTTATTCCCAAAAAAAACACCTGACATTAATAATTCTTACGATCAGTCACAATCAGAAGAAGACCCTGATTCGGAATCGGACTTATCAGAGTCTGACAATGACTCGATGTCCTATGATTACTGTCAAGATCAAGATCAAGATCAGCAAGATTATTTCACAGATCCTCCAACAGAAAGAAAGAATGAAATAACAAAAAATCAAGAAATTCAAGAAGAAGAAGAAAAAAATATTCCAGAAACTAAAAAGGAGAAACCAGAGCCAGAATATGACCAATATGATTCATCAGAGTATGGCGATGATTTTTCTGATACAGATTCTAATGAAAGTCAACAACCTCTTATTGCAAAAACAGTGGAAGACTGGAAACAGTATTTCAGCTGCACCCCGAATTGGCTTGAAGAATCTCAAACTCAAGAAAGTTTCTTTCAGCAATTGCATGATAACAGCCATGGAATTTGTGTAACGGTAAAAAATCGTGAAAAAGGACGTGCTTTTTTCCAGCAGCTCAAAGAGCATCAACAAAACAATGAAAATCGGCTGCAATACGCTGAAAGCATTAATGGCTTATCTTCTCTTATTAATCTACCCACCATCACTGACGAGGAAAAATACGGCCCTGTTTATGATTTGTTGTATAACACCGGCGGCACACTGGTTATTAACGTTTCAAATTGGAAATCACGCGACATTACTCACGTTAAAAGCCTGATTGATGACCCTGGAACTTATAACGGTCGACCACTGCATGAAAATACTCAAGTCTTGTTTCTTACTACCGGTGATACGCTTGCTACTGAAGATTTTTATTCACGAACAAAACTCATCCATGAATTACCTGCTGAAATAACTTACCCTGACTCACCAACCATCATATGGAAAGAGGCCAACGAAGAGAATAATGATGTAGAAATTCATGACTGCTTTCAGGATAAAATGGTCTGGGATTCGTTTTATGCAGACTATGAGATAAATCAGGGTAAGATTTCAGTATCAGAAGGGCTACTAGCAAAAGCTATCCAGCAAGGAGAAACCTTTTATGTCAGCAACCTTCCCGAAAATTGTCATGACATTGAGGAATTCCTGTTTCAGCTTGAGATCAATAACGAAGTGTATTTAAATGGAAAACCGATAGAAAAACATGCTAATTTTAAACTGGTTTATGGACAATCTGCATCACAAGCATTAACAAGCAACGATGAATTGGATCCTGATCAGCTAACCTACTATCTTAATGCAAGCAATTTTGGTCGACTGTTCTCCGACTACACCATTGACGACCAGGGATTCCTATCCTTAAATGCCGGTTGGCTATCAGAACATCCT
>CAZSHR010000161.1:1755-3416 GCA_964606725.1 uncultured Coxiella sp. | reverse complement strand
TAACTGAATTTGACCTGACAGTCACTTCTAAAAAACTGGAAGTGTCCGATCAAGTTTGAGCTACTACAGCTTATGTCGTACAACATATCAGAAAAAAGTACGCCTGCCGAAATAAACACTGCTTGAAACCTGAAATGAGTTTGGCTATTCTGCCTAAACAGCCGATACCGAAAAGCTTATCAACACCGAGTTTACTAGCGCAAATCCTCGTATCAAAATATGTGATGTTTTAAGACATGTGAGACAAACGCGGTCATGAATAATCCTAAAAATAATGGAAAATTGCTCGCCGCAGGGCAAACGCCATCGTCTTTTTGCCTTCTTCCACGCCTTCCTTATAACCGGCTTTTTCGGCCTGTTTGAGCGCCTGACAGTGAGTGGTTTCTTTTTCAGAAAAAATGGACACGGCAAAAACACTCTTGATGATCGAAACAATGCAGGTACGTACGGCCTAATCCTTAGAAATCGATTAAATCATACGAATTAACGCCCCTCATCAAAAAAAATCCGAATATTTTGCAGAACCAGCTTGTAACCCGAGTCGTCAAAGGCTACCCCAAACGCGACTGGCAGAAGATTCGGGAGCGTAATGAGGCGCTGGATTGCTGAATTTATGCTCGAGCGGCCATTATCGCACTCGGCATAGATCGCTGGAATGATGCCCAATGGGAAAAGTTTGCAGTAAACGAACAAACTATTACCAAGACAGCGGTCAAGCCAGCAGAATCGCATTGCTCTACGAACTCAAAGGACTATCAATCAAGACTTCAATCGACTCAGAAAAAACCACGAATAATACGCAGCTTATTTATGAGTCGTTGACAAGCAACTACTTCACTAACAATGGAGACTTTTCAAATTCAAGACTTGAACCTTGTTTCTGCGTCTTAAGCGGCTCATGATGTCTTAAAAGGCGTCTCGCAAAGGGAGTTTCAAAAGACCAAAAACTGAATTTTGAAACTGATCGGGGTTGAGCGTTGCTGACAGGAAGGATTAAGCCTCGTTCCAAAATCATACTTTCTATGATCTTTTTTAATTTAGTATTTTCTACTATCTCTAAAAAAGTTTTGCCTCCTAATTTGGCATTAATCAGATGCTGGCTGCCCTCGAACTTTAACAAGCTGTGCACGAGTTTCAGGGCGAATTGAGCATCATAAACCTTATTTTTAATATTGTGCGCAATATGATGAAGAATCAACAAATTTTCACCGTAATAAGTGGTCTTGATGTCTAGCAGGAGGGTATTGCGTTTTTCAACTAGATAATTTAACCCCTCTAACCACTTGACCTCACAAATAACATCCAGAATCGTTTCACGAAAGGCATCTCTCGCCAGTAGATTGACACCCGCTTCAATCAAGGCAATAAATGCCTGCTCTTTCTTATTTCTTGCTGCCGCGAAAATCGGAATCGCATAATGGATCCCGTACAACTGGTATTGTTTGGCAGTAAACTTGACACGATTCAATTCCGTCAATTTGCCAGCAGAACAATAGACTTTAGCCCATTTCTGGATAGCCTGCTTGTCATCTTTGTCAATAAATTTCCATAGCTGAGATAATTCAGCATCTCTTACAACGGCGTTAACTGGACTTTTTTTATTTTCGTTTCTCATGTTTCATCTCGCTTGGTTACCCATATTGAACACACTCATGCCATAA
>CAZSHR010000161.1:284-1745 GCA_964606725.1 uncultured Coxiella sp. | reverse complement strand
GCGAGCGGCATTAATTTTAGATGTTTCTATAAGACAAAGCAATCCCTGCACAAAATTAAATACGTGGCCCTGGAGCGCTACTTCCCTCAACAGGACTTTGAATCTCTTGTGCATCATCACTTTCGATCATATTGTATTTACTTGACAAATCTAATTGCTGCTTAATTTTAAGAATAGTATTTTGCAAACCGCTGATTTTCTCATTTACCCTCGCACAAGTACCGTATTGGCCTAGAAGAGTCATTTTTTGTTCACTTAAATTGTTTATATTTTTGGAAAGATTATATATAGCCAATGGCAAATCATCATGCTCACGAGGTGCCACCCCTGAAAAATTAGAGAGAATTTCAACATTTTCTTCAATTTGCTTCGTAATCTGATTAACACTTTCAGAAATTGTATTGGGTGAATTTTCCCTAAGTTCATTGATAGAATCATCAACTTTATCTTTCAATTCTTTTAATATTTCCTTTAAATAAAGGAACTGCTGGTGTTGATTCTCATTTTCTTGATCGTTGTTTGTTAACACCTCAAGATACTGGAGAAATTTTGCTAATCGAACGTAAGGAGCTATATAATCACTTAGACCGGCACTGGATAGTATGGATTTTTTTTCAACCACCATATGATCAAATGAATCAGTTTCTTCCAGATTTGATCGATTTTCTATCTGATTTTCCAAATCAAAAGGCATCACATCAACAATACAAATACTATTCAATCTTCTATTAAAGGTTTTTACTCTGGATTTTAATTCTTGATTTAATTCATCGATATCTTTAGCCAATAACTTTCTTTTTTCATTATAAGTGTCTGGCAATAGTTGAATACAATTGGCCGTATAAATGATTTGTTTGGCTTTATGGACAAAACGCTCACTCTCCCCATGGTGAGTTGCATGATGTATAGCGCTGTGTGCGCTCGCTATATCTTCGGTTTTTTCACGATTAACCGTAAAAGGAAGATCATCGTTATGATCCTGCTCAATGATTTTTTCAATTTCCCCAATTTCTTTGTGATGTATTTTCCTCAATGTCTCGATGGATACATTTCGATTGAAATAGAGTTTTAATAACGTAGACAATCCGATCACAGAAACCAACAAAATATTCAATACTAAACCGAAATTTTCTATTTCATTCTGATTTTTTTCGCAATGGTCTTTCTCTTCTTCACAGTTGACATCAGGATCCATCTCGGTTTCACAATTCTGTTTATTTTCTTCACAATTTTCATCGGGATTCATGCCATCAATTATTCCACCAAATGTAGCAGCGGCTATCAATGCCAATATCGGAAATACCACAAAAGCTGAAAATTCTCTCCAGCTACTTTTTTTCCAAATATCTTTAATGAGTCCGATCCTCCCTGATGTTGTTGTATAATGAATATCATGTTTGGCTGCATAAGCATTAAGATTACCATACAAAGTCGATGCTAATCCTAAAATCGCATAAAGTA
>CAZSHR010000161.1:0-274 GCA_964606725.1 uncultured Coxiella sp. | reverse complement strand
ATGCAAATTTGGGGTGTCCTAACTCAAATGTTGTGATACCAATGAGTATTGTATTCATGATGTCACTAAGGGCGGTGGCAGAAAAGCATCTAAAAAATTTAGATTGATGTAGCTGAGTGTTAATTTCCGTGGTATAAATCCAGTCCAATTTTTTGTAGATCTTTTTGTTGGCCTTAATTTGTGGCATTTTCTCGAAACGAGTTAGCATTATCTCAAGCTTATGGAGATCCTCTTTTGCTTCATTCATTTCAAAACAAGGCACATTTTTTCCACA
>CAZSHR010000160.1:2747-3467 GCA_964606725.1 uncultured Coxiella sp. | reverse complement strand
GATGACTTCTGCAAGTTGTTTCGGTGCAAAATTGTCGGTGTTGTAGTGTAGATCAGCAATCGATTCATACAATCGAAAACGTGATGAGTTGAGCTGCTGTAATTTTTTGGGGTCGTTATTATTAGCAAAAAGTGGTCTCTTATTTGCGTTGAGCATCAGTCGCTCGATTTGTGTTGTTAGAGAAACTTGCAAGTGAATAACAACGCCATTTTTGGCTAGATTTTGACGATTCTCGACCTGGGTAACGCAGCCACCACCAGTTGAAAGTACGATGTTTTTTTGCTTTACAAGTTGTGCAATAATTGTTTTTTCACGCCTGCGAAAACCTGCCTCTCCTTCTTGTTCAAAGATCCAGCCAATTTCGACCCCGTTGCGCGTAATGATTTCTGCATCTGAATCGTAAAAGCTTAAATCACTTTGCTGTGCAATACATTTGCCAACGGTACTTTTACCGGATCCCATAACACCAATTAAGAAAATATTGTTATTTTTGTAAGACATAAGTGCAAAACATTATAGCATTATTATTAGTACTTGACTATGGCTTGAGAATACGCGGTGTGATTAAAATCAGTAGTTGTTGTTGCTCATGTTGCTCTTGCTTATTTTGAAATAGCCATCCCAATAGTGGAATATGTCCCAATACTGGAACGCCATTGTGTTCCAATGTGTCATTTTGCTCGTGAATACCCCCCAGTACAACAGTTTGTTGATTTTTAA
>CAZSHR010000160.1:0-2737 GCA_964606725.1 uncultured Coxiella sp. | reverse complement strand
AGGTTTGTCTTGATGGATGTCAAGTAATAAGCGAACTTTACTGTTAGGTAAAATCGTTGGCGTCACTTGTAATTTTAATAGTGCCTTTTTAAAACTAGTGCTTGTGCTTTCTTCACCATTTTTTTGTTGGTAAGGAATTTCATCTCCAGATGCAATGGTAGCTTTTTTGCGATTGAGTGTGATTAACTCGGGTTCTGAAATAATATGAGCGTGCCCATTGCGTTCAAGTGCTGTTAAGGTTATTGTAAATAAATTTTGATTTTCAAATTTAATCAGTGGTAGAGGAACTTTACTATTCGATTCAGTAGCATTTTGCTCTTCAAAATAACTTCCTAATTGATGCATTGATTTTCGATCCACTATCACGATAACAGCTTTAATCAGTAATTGATGCTGCTCTTTGTCAAAAGAAGCAATAAAGTTTGATATTTTTTTGATGTGGGCAGAGTCGTCATAAACCCATAAACAGTTTGATTGTTTGTCTGAAATAGTATAACCATTTTCTGAAAGAAAATGATTTTTTTTGTTGCTAATTTTCTTATCGATTTGAATAGCATCTGCATACTGAATCGTATAGTGTGTGAAATTAGCAGGAAAATTATTTTGTAGTACAAAGGGATCTTTTGCTAAAGAGACTAAGCACTTAAAAACTAAAAAAAGTGTGAGTATTTTTTTAATCATTCAATTGACAACTGAGTGTTAGCAACAGTAATGTCTGCTTATTGATTTTTTTTAACGATAAATCATCACATATTGCTGTGGATTTTTTATTTTTTAACTGCGTCAATAGATGCAGTGTACTTTGATAATTGATAATGATCTCAGCTTTAATCGATTCTTTAAAATCAGTTGCAATTTTTTTTATCTTGCAGTGATGTTTTTTTTCTTCATTCTTTAGGGTAAAAATTATCTTTTGAATACTATTTTTGCCTTCATGAGTTATTTTTTTTACAATTATTGGTTTATTTGTGATTAAAATTTTTTCCATTTCTTCTGTTTTTTTTAATGCACTGATAACAGGTTTAACTCTGTAAAAAAATAGTCGTAGAGAGATTGACAGTGTTGAAAATAATAATATTGAAATAAGTATGATTAACCTTATTTTTGTCATCTTGTGTTGGCTTTTAGCGAAAATGACAGTTGATTGTTGTTATTTTTTTCAAACTGTTTTAAATGGTATTGGGGAATCAGCTGTTGCACTGCCCTTGCAAATATGATGGAGTTACCAACTTGATTGTTGTTAAGTTGTAGTTGTATTTCCTTATGGTGTAATAAGATGGAATGTATTTGCATTGTTGCTGGCATAAGATCACCAATTTTAGTGATCAGTAATAAAAAATCTTCCAAGGTGGCGTTATTTTGCTGTGTTTTTATTGTAGTTTTATCACTTAAATAGTCTTGGTAAGAATGATTGCTAGTCATTATTTTTTCGCAATAAGAGTAAAACGCTGCTTTTATTTTTTTAAGCAGATATTCTTCACTTATGCAAAAAACAACCGAGATAACAGCCATTTCAATACATATTGCCAACAAAAACCAATAATAGTAGCGGCGTTTTTCTTTTTTGTACAATACCCAAAAAACAAAATATTTAAAGATGTTTTATCACAGCAAGTGCAAAAGCGTTAATAATTTAAAGGTTATAAAAATAATTTATTAATAAAGTCAGATTATTAATAAGACAATTTTTTAGTACAGTAGGGATAGCAATTTTTTTTTGGTCAATCCATACTGTTAAATTTGGCACAAGATCGCTAATGCTGTTGTTTGGATTAACTGTAGTGCAATATAAAAAATCTTGATTTTTTATATGATAAAGCACCATATTTTGTTGTTCCTGTCTTAAAAATGCCTGTTCTTGATCGAGTGGTGGTAATAATTGCGTCAGTGCCATGATTCCAGGTTCAATGCGCTGGATTGATCGTTTACTTTTTCCAAAAATCTTGCTAATTTTTGTTAGTGTTGTTTTTTTGACAGCAGCTATTGAGATACGATGATTTTTGAGATGGTATTGATAATAATACTCTGTTGATCTAACTGTCTGCTTAATATAGTAAGCAATTTCTTGTTTAGTGAGTGTACTTTTAATTTTTAATGATGCGTAGGTTATTAAGTCGTTATTTAAACCAATATTAATCTTCGTTTGTTGTCTGTCGATGTTTGAGATTAAATCTTGTAAAATTCTACAATTTCCTGAAAAAATCGACTCTGTGCTTTGTTGTTGCCAACTTGTTTGAATTATTTTATCGGCGCTTACTGTTACCATCGCTACCTGGTATTTTCCTAGTAGGATGCCACTATAAAAGCTTTGTTTTTTTGACTTTTTCATCGCATTCCGCTTATTTGTGATTTTATTGACAGTATATGATGCATTAAGTGATAAACAATACCGTACCTTGATCATCAATAATGACTTTTTTGAGTGGATATTTTAAGATATAATTGTCAATAGGGTTCAATTTTTGGCTTTCAAGGGTTGAATTGTTATGCTCTAAGAGGCGCTAGCATTCGATGATCAACTTACGTATTTTGTTACGCAAACTTTGCTGGAACTTATTAAGTTTATTGTTTGTGATGTTTATAGCCACAGCAGCCATTTATATTTATGCAGAAGTCCAGCTGCCGAATGTTGAGAAGTTAAAAGATGTCCACTTGCAAGTACCATTACGGATATATACAGCCGATGGTTTGTTGATCGATCAATTTGGATCCAAGCGCCGTACTCCGGTTAAATTAA
>CAZSHR010000159.1:0-3467 GCA_964606725.1 uncultured Coxiella sp. | reverse complement strand
CGCTGCTCAGGTTGCGCCAGCGTAAGGCTCTCTCGTCTTCACCGCGCCCCAGCCTGATCGCTGCGAAACTTCCTTGTCAAAGTTAATTTTTCATCGAACTGACGTTAATTAAATGGCAGTAATCCTTTCTGACTAAGAAAAGATAGCGATGAATCAACGAGTTGGAACCTAGATTACCCAAAAATTGCTCAATTAGGCCGTGTAAAATTTTCTTGTGAGGTACGTGAGCTATTTAACATGGCAGTGCGGTAATTAACTGAGCGGCTAACTGACGCTTAGGCATCAGCGCGAACTCTGCCACAACACCCTGACGATTCAGTAAGACGGCTGCATTCTCATCACTTTCTATGCCTTGACCCTCGCCCACTTGATTGGCAACGATAAAATCCAAGTTTTTATGCTGCAATTTGCTCAAAGCATTTTCCAACATATTCTCCGTTTCTGCTGCAAAACCCACCACACAGGCGGGCCGCATGGCTGACGCTGCAACATCTTTCACAATATCAGGATTGCGCTCCAGCAGTAATTGCAGCGAATCGAGGTTAGATTTCTTGATTTTTTGCTCAGAATAATGCACCGGACGATAGTCGCTTACGGCTGCCGCGGCAATAAAAATATCTATGCCTGATAAATGCTGCATAACCGCTTTGTGCATATCCAAAGCTGAAGCTACTTTGATACATTGCACTCCTTGTGGCACTGGCAAATGACTTGCTCCAGAAATTAATAACACCTGTGCACCTTGCCTTAAGGCTTGTTCAGCTAAAGCATAACCCATTTTTCCTGAGCTGATGTTACTGAGACAACGCACAGGGTCTAAGGCTTCACGAGTTGCCCCTGCGCTAATCATGATTTTTTTACCCGACCACCGACCAGGTTGCCAGTGTTGCTCAATGTGCTGCAAAATCTCAAGCGGCTCTATCATTCTGCCAAAACCTAGGTCACCACAAGCTTGCTCACCCGAGTCAGGCCCCCAAAGCAACATGCCTTGTTCACATAAACGTGACACATTTTGCTGAGTGTGGGGATGATGCCACATACGCTGATTCATGGCAGGCACCAATGCAATCGGCGCCCTAGTAGCAAGACACAGGGTTGCGAGTAAATCATCAGCAAAGCCATACGCAAGCTGCGCTAACATGTTAGCACTGGCTGGTGCAATCACGATTAATTCAGCCCAACGCGCTAACTCAATATGGCCCATTGCATTTTCAGCTTGCAAACTAAATAACTCATCACGCACAGCGTTGCCTGATAGCGCTTGCAAGGTTAAGGGACTAATAAACTGCTTTGCAGAGGCAGTCATCACGACCTGCACATTAGCTTCTGCTCGTCGTAATAGGCGCACTAATTCAGCACTTTTATAAGCGGCAATACCACCACTAATGGCAACAATAATATTTTTATTTTTCAGCATAACCTAGCTATAAAATTGGTTAGCAATTAAGTCCTCAGCAATTTGCACTGCATTAGTTGCTGCACCCTTACGGATATTATCGGCAACCACCCATAGCGATAACCCCCGCCGATGTGAAATATCTTCTCGCACCCGCGCCACAAACACTAAATCTGAATTAGCGCCATGTGTTACCGGCGTTGGCAGCTCTTTATCTGACAATACCTTAACACCAGGCGCTTTGCTCAATAGATCAATGGCCTGCTCAGTAGTGATTTTCTTTTTAGTCTCAATATGCACGGCTTCTGAATGTCCGTAAAAAACCGCTACTCGCACGGCTGTCGCATTAACTGAAATATTAGGGTCAAGAATTTTCTGTGTCTCCCACACCATTTTCATCTCTTCTTTGCTATAACCATTATCTAACATCACATCAATCTGTGGAAAAACATTAAATGCCATGGTCGTTGGCAGCACTTTATGCTCAGCAGGCTTACCGCTGAGTAAGGCCGTAGTTTGTGCTGCTAATTCTGCAATGGCTTGTCGGCCCGCACCGGCAACCGATTGGTAGGTGGCAACATTAATACGCTTAATACCCACGGCATCATGAATAGGCTTTAAAGCCACTAACATTTGAATGGTAGAGCAATTGGGATTAGCAATAATTCCTCGCTTATGATAATCGGCTATGGCGTCGCGATTCACTTCTGGCACTACTAAGGGAACGTCTTTTTCATAACGAAAGTGTGAGGTATTATCAATACAGACACAACCAGCTTGCACAGCCTTGGGGACATACTCACTGGAAACGCTAGCCCCTGCGGAAAAAAAGGCAATTTGTACTTGGGAAAAATCAAATTCCGCTAAGTCTTCCACTGCTAACGACTGACCTGCAAAACGAATTTTCTTGCCCACGGAACGAGCGCTGGACAAGGGGTAAACTCGATTCACCGGAAAACGTCTTTCCTGCAAAACTTCCAGTAATACTTCTCCCACGGCACCTGTGGCGCCAACCATTGCAATATTAAATGTCGGTGTCATTCTTGTTCTCTTATAAATTTTGTGCCTTATGACGTAAATAGTGATCCATCAACACTAATGCGAGCATCGCTTCGACAATGGGTACGGCACGAATCCCCACACAAGGGTCATGACGACCTTTGGTCACCACATCGCAACACTGATTCGCTTCATTGACAGTCTTGCCAGGACGCGTAATGCTAGAGGTTGGCTTAAATGCCACATCAACTACAATATCCTGACCCGATGCAATGCCTCCTAAAACCCCACCGGCATGATTGGATAAAAATCCGTGCTCATTCATTTCATCACGATGCTGTGAACCTCGCTGTTGCACCACAGCAAAACCATCACCAATAGCCACCGCTTTGGTCGCATTAATGCTTAACATGGCTTGCGCAATATCAGCATCCAAGCGTGAAAAAACTGGCTCTCCCAATCCAGCAGGAACACCGCTAGCGACTACACGCAACAATGCGCCGACAGAATCGCCTTCACGACGCAGTTGCGTAATAAAGTCTTCTAACTGAGGCAGCTTGGCTGCATCGGGGAAAAAAAATGGGTTTTTTTCAATGCTGTCACGATGAAACGTCTCTGCCTGTATCTCACCAATAGCCTGACAATAGCCGTAAATCTCAACACCCAATGTGGTGGCTAAATATTTTTTCGCAATTGCAGCAGCCGCAACACGCATGACGGTTTCTCGTGCCGACGAGCGTCCCCCACCACGGTAATCACGAATTCCGTATTTTTTAAAATAGGTATAATCGGCATGGCCTGGGCGAAACGTGGTTTTAATCGCTTCATAATCACGTGAACGCTGACCATTATTTTCAATCATTAGACCAATAGACGCACCAGTTGTCTTACCTTCGAATACGCCAGAGAGAATGCGAACGCGATCCGGTTCTTGTCGCTGCGAGGTAAAACGCGATTGCCCTGTTCTGCGTCTATCAATATCTGGCTGCAAATCGGCTTCGCATAATGGCAAATGCGGTGGACAACCATCGACAATGGCTAGTAAGGCCTCACCGTGACTCTCACCACAGGT
>CAZSHR010000158.1:0-3473 GCA_964606725.1 uncultured Coxiella sp. | reverse complement strand
CCGTTAACTTTCCTAATGTCTGCTTACCACAAACAGGAAACTATCGTATCAGCATTGCTAATCGCAACGTTCCTAATATCATCGCACAGATCACAACAGCCTTATCAGAACAGCAGATTAATATCCTCGATATGATCAACAAATCGCGTGATAACATAGCTTATACGTTATTAGATGTTGACAAAGCACCTGATGAGACAGTACTTGCAAAAATCGCTGCGATTGAGGGCATTATCAAAGTGCGGCGTATCTAACTAAAATGATTTTCATGATGATATTGGGGAATTAGAGGTTGATTCTCAAGTTGCTGTGCATCAGAATGTGATGAATCAGGAGGAGTGAAAAATGATAACTGGCCCTGTGCAGGTCTTATGACATTTTCAGAACGGGAGGCAAGACTTGGATTTGAGTCACAGTTAGAGTTAGACTCCAACGTATTTTCAGTTTTTTCTGAAGATACCAGAGAACATAACTTGTGCAAAAGAATGCCGAAAAACCCCGAGTAAAAAAAAGCCATAGAAAGACCAAGACCTTTTTCTAACCCAGAAATATGGCCGCATTCGAATTCTTCAAAAATATACACAGCGCAAAAACCCAACACTGCAAAACCTAAAGCGACCCTATAAAATTTTAGATTTAACTGCGATTCTATTTTCGGCTTCTTAACTTGAAGCTGTTTTATTACTGAAGAGCGGTTAATTTTAAGCCACAATCCTGATTTGTAAAGATAGGGTCTAAACTGTTGATATTCAGGTAAAGTCATTCTACAAACAAAATTAAGCAGCGGCATTAGCATTAAAAAAAACCCACTAACTAGTAGATTTTCTGTGTAGTTTTGCGATACGATATGATAATCAACTGAGATAGATACAAACATCCCCACTAAAAAAGTCGTCATAACATCTATAAAAAAACTTGTTCCAAAAGCTACATCATGTTTCTCCACATACATGCGCTGCTTGTCTGAAAATCCTTCTTTGTTTTGATAAAGAATATAGTCTAAATGGCTAATATAAAATATATCTAATAATAAAAATATTAGCACAAAAGACGGAATCGAAATATCGTTATAATACTGATCTTGTGGAAACCAAGTGTATTCAAGCCAGGAGGCAATACAAAAAGCCGTCTTCAAATAACCCAGTATCTGATATTTTTGATAAATTGCATTTCTGGAACGCTCGTCTAAAATATAATTTTCCTCAAGTCGCTTAACATTTTCAAATTGAATATTGGGAGAACCAAACTCAACACTTCCAGATTCTTGACTAGTGGCATTTCTTCGGCCAGAAGAAAAGCAAAAAAGCTTATAAAAAAATAAAGTAATATACGTTGAAACAAAACCTAAAAACAAAAAAGATGAATAAAAAGGTAAATTTTTACAAAAGTAGTTTAATAAATCTTCTGTATCACCACTAAAACCTGGATGATTTTCATTATAAGCGGCTAATCCCGTACACTTTAGCTCACCTGAATCCGGATCTTTTTTAAGCTCAAAATCATTATGTGTCAGCAGTGTATAAATATTTTGAGATGCGAATGCCAATGAAAAATTCAATGGCAGCATAAAACTGAGGAAAGAGCTGCCTGAATTATCTATCTTCGCTAAAAATTTTTCGACAAGGCCTACCCAAAAAGCATTCCACAAAGGAAGCAAAGGAAGAGAGGCGACAGCCCAACCAAGATGGTCCTGCGAAAAAGAATGGCAATGCTCAATTGCATGGTACACCATATTCAGTACAATCAGATTAGTGAAAAAGATTACTGAATAAATAGAACTCGCAGAAGACAGAAAAAGAACACTCATTAAACCACCAAATCGCTCATGAAAGGGTAGTGCGTTTTGTAATCCCGCCTCATAAAAGCCATTCATAATGGGAGAAGCACAATTTGCCAACTCATAATCACATAAACAAGGACAAATCTTCCTCGATAATTGAACAAAAGCAAATTCTGAAAGCAAATGATACCTAGCCTTTCCTGCTTCTGACTTTTCCTGAAATTTAACGAGATAATCATACAAAGCTCTAGTATCTAACTCAATATTTCTGAGCGGCAAGCGCACATAATAGTCATATGCGCGATCATGTCCTTTATCCTTAAAAACAATATCACTTGCACAAACAGTACTGTAGCCTTCCTTACGAGCATAAAGCGAAAAATATAAGGACTGGTGTTCTTTGTCAGCACGATTCTTAATGCGTAAAGCCAAGTGACCGGTTTCATTACTACCCGATTGACTCATGGAAAAACTTTTCTCTAAAATCTGCCCTCTTGCGGTTAACAAGTTAAGAATCTCTGCTTGATTTTTTTTGATCCAATCGGCGTCTTCTACAGGCGAACAATGCCATGTAGAACTAGCATGATCGAAGTTGGGTAGCTCATCTCTATCAATGAAGCGAATATCAACCAAAGGAGAGGGCTTGCTAAAACCTAGAATATGTCCCTTAAGCTTTTCGCTCTCAACGATCAAGCTATATTTGCTATTTTCGCTATCATCAGAGCGTAAACGCCCCATAAATTTAATACAGCTTTTTTTAGCTTCCTGCGTTGGTGTGATGGTAAATCCCATTAGAACTTGATGAGAACCTTCAATCAAACTTAACAGCGCCGCAAGAAAATCCTTTGAGGAAACGACTGTCATCAAAGTTGATTTATTGACAACATCGTCTAATGGCTGGCTTTCAGATTCTCTGGAAAAAATCTTACTAGGAGAGCCTTGATAATTTTCTTCCGGATTTTTTTCACAGTAGCTTTTAACCTTTTCTAAAAATTTTTTTAGGGTTTGATTTACAGCCGTATCAGATGGGTGAGCTACAGCGGTTAACGCAATAGATAAATCAAACTCTTCTAATCTAGCTGAATCGTGAACAATAAAAACCTGACAGTGATTTTCTGCTACCAGAAAATAAATACATTTTTCTTCTGGGGTCTCAGGTTTTTCTTTTGAAAAAAGGATTGTCCGCTTGTACTTCGGAATTTTAGTCTGGTATTTTTTCAACAATGAAACAAATAAATCCGCATTACCAAATGATGAGATAGTTTCCTTAAGATCATCGCCATGATTAATCTCAACGGAAAAACCCGACGAATAACCCTGCGATCTAACAAGAGAAATGACTTTGTCTGACTCACTTGCCAAAGCTTGATAACCAGGGTCAGCAAGCAGCAGAACATAATCTTTAGGCTTCTTTACTTGAGTTCTGGGTTTTAGACCAAACAGCTTATGCATAAACCGAACCATAGGCCGATCAACTGCCCTGATTCTACAACTTCGGCCACTAGCAGGCCACATCAGATTAAGTGACTGAAGGTCAAGCCGGTTTGTTTGGCTCGATCGATTCTGGTTATATTCATCAACCAACTGGCGCAAGTTATAAGTGCGATAGTGATCAGTTAACATGGCTATACAAATATCTTCATTAAAATTTCGAAAAAATACCAGTCGAAATCCCGCTAGTTCTTCTTTAATC
>CAZSHR010000157.1:0-3482 GCA_964606725.1 uncultured Coxiella sp. | reverse complement strand
ATAAGGTAAACGCTAAAGAAGACACTTATTTTGGTCGATTTTTTAAGCAAAATCGTAAAGGTTACAGCTACTACCTAATGACATTAAATAAAATGATCACTACGGTATCTCACGCCTGGGCACAAGATGCCAACATGAGGACAGATTTTCGTTATTACATTGATTGTTTAAATCAGCAAACACGAGAAACGCTTTTATATTTAGCACTTGCTTTACGTGATTCTGAAATGCCATCACTACCAAATTGCTTTGACCTATTTAGGTCTCATCAATTTGATGTTAACAAGGTTACTCAAGATAATAAAGTTAGTATTGAGAAGTGCTTACAACACATTGAGCAGCATAAAGCAGGGTATCCAGGGCATATCCGCAGCCTACTATTGGAATTAACCCAACCATTGCAAGCATTACAATACTACGCTGAGCAACGCTTAGAACTTGATGAAAAACAATTATTTGCTGCTGCTGCGGCCTAGCATCTAGCAGGAGCCTCTAACGCAGCGGAACGACTTTTGGAAGCGTTTTTGAGAGCGTAAGCGAAAAAAAACCCTTGCAAAAGTCCGTTCCCCCGCCTAGCCTGTATGCCTGTATACGTAGCCTAGTCCTAGCCAGTAGCCTTGCATAGCCTACCTAGCCAAGCCATTAATTAGCTGCAACACCGCGCCCCTAGCCATGACGAACAAGAAGCTCACACACCTTAATAACCCGTTGACTAATAAAGCACAGCGTATGCAGAGCCGACAAACCCTGATGATTAAATTTCTGACGATTAACATACTCAACAAGTTCTTGGGACTGTTGCCGCATCACATACTGACATTTTGGTGAGGCACTAGGATAGTTATCGACAAAGCTATGAATAAAGTCAACAACTGTTACGACGAAGTTTTTAAGTTGTGTAATACTCTGTTGATCATTATTATTTTCCTCCGTTAAAATACGTTTTGTCACCTCTAATACAGAAAAATAGCGATAAAGTGCGATTTGGCTACGAATAATCAACTTAATATTTTCAGCATAGCGCCTATTTTTTTTATTTTCATACTTAAGATGTGCTTGCAATTCACGTTGTATTTGGTGACTGTTGATAATTTTATTTTCTAACTTAATAACCATTGGATCTGTAAAGCGTCTTTTATCACTGATTAAAGTTTCATGATAAAGTTCAGCAATACGAGATAAATTGATAAAGCAACGCTGCTTTATCAAGCGTACACTACGGATAGGAAAAATAAAGCGTGACACCAATAAGCTAATCACAATTCCCAACAATACTTCCAATGTTCTCGCGCTAGCAAGTTTGACGCTAGGGTGAGTATTAAGTACAATCATACAAAAAGTTGCTGCCCCCATTGTTCCCATCATCCCATATCTACCATAACTGACCGCGCCAAAGATAAAAACCATTGTTGTGATGAATAAATAGATCGGTATAGTGACACTTTTATAAGGAGTCATTAATGCGAGTATAGCTAATACTGCGCCAATCAGAGTTGCCCAAACCCGAAAAAGAGCACGACCGACTTGAGGGCCAAGTGCACTGTGGGATGACATCACGATAATAATTGTCACCAGCATCCATTGTGCCATCAAGCCTTTTCCCAGCGTTGCGAGATAAATACTGTAAGCAATCATCATTGCAATAGCAGCTTTAAACGCATGAATAATTTCAAAATAATAGCGCTTGATAAATTGATGCAACTGCTGTGTGTAATGATTATCGACCATATT
The DNA here is from genome assembly GCA_964606725.1 of uncultured Coxiella sp. Taxonomy (GTDB): domain Bacteria; phylum Pseudomonadota; class Gammaproteobacteria; order Coxiellales; family Coxiellaceae; genus 2-12-FULL-42-15. The sequence goes on along the minus strand of CAZSHR010000157.1, from coordinate 1,751 downwards.
GCTTTTTCTGGAGATAGTGTTGATGGTAGTCTTCTGCTGGCCAAAAGGTAGTAGCCTTAATCAGTTTTGTATTAACAGTTTGGCCATCTTTTTTAAGTTTTGCGATTAATTCTTTTGCGATATTTTGTTGTGTTTCGTTAAGGTAAAAAATGGCGCTTTGATATTGTGTTCCGACATCGACACCTTGACGATTTATTTGGCTGGCATCATGAATCCGGAAAAAATAAGTTAAAATTTCTCGGTAATCAACACTATCTGGGTCAAATAATATCCTGACCGTTTCAAGATGACCACTATTAGAGTGACACACTTGCTGGTAACTTGGGTAACTGGTTTTACCGCCACTGTAGCCTACTTCTGTAGCAATAACCCCATTTTTTTCGATAAATGCCTGTTCTACACCCCAAAAGCAGCCAGCAGCAATAATAGCTTCTTGCGCCTGTTTAATATCATTGTGATTAATTTTATCAAGCGCTAGGCTATTGACACAGTAGCGAGTATTTTTATGAGTGATTGCTTCGCCGTGAAAAACGTGGCCTAAATGTCCACCACATTGGCAGCATAAAATTTCAGTGCGCCTACCATCGGCATCGGGTTGATGTTTTACATGGTCTTTAATACAGTCATCAAAGCTTGGCCAGCCACAGTGTGAGTCAAACTGGTCTGAGGCATCAAATAGTGCTAAACCGCAGCCGCGGCATAAATAACTCCCAGCAGTAGCAAGAGTAATAAAGCGTCCAGAACCTGGTGCTTCGGTGCCTTTATGTTGTAGTATATCTAACACATCCGGTGTTAAGGTGCTGTACTTATACATTTTAAATCACCTATAATTGCAATGGATTACGCTATGGCGAGTAATCTTTAACATTATTTTGTCGATGTTATTTTAATCATAGGTTGTTCTGTTGGTGAAAGCAATGAAAGATCGTATTTGTTTGGTGGTGAGTGCAAGCACTTTTTCTGAGTTTATGTTGTTGTTTGAGCGTGCTCAAAAAAGCAGTCAATTATTGGAATTACGCATTGATTGCATCAATGATATTAATCCACAACATTTAGCGCATATCGCCGAGCGCCTTACAGTAACTGCGATTGTGACTTGTCGTTCACAACAGCATGGTGGTCGTTTTAATGGCTCAATGGCAGCGCAAAATGCTTTGCTGCAAGCAGCGAATGACCTTGGTTTTCATTTTATTGATGTTGATCTTGCAATTGCTGAGAAAATCCATATTCAGCATAGGCGCTGTAAGCTAATTGTATCGCACCATGATTTTCATCAAACACCGACAAATGCTTTATTACATCGTATCAAAGAAAAAATGCGTTGCTTGCACGCAGATATTTTTAAAATTGCTACCCTGTGTCATTCAGAACATGATGCGCGGCGTTTGCTGGCTTTTTTGCTAGCAAAAGCACCGCATGAAGAAATGATTGTGCTGGGTATGGGGCAGTATGGCAAAATAACACGATTGCTCGCGCCATTATGCGGTGCTTATTTGACCTTTGCATCCCAGGATAATCAGCTTGCAGCATTGGGACATGCGCCTTATCAACAACTACTTGATTTTTATTCGAAATTTGAGCTACTGACGCGATATTAAGCAGTGCTATTCGTTTTATACGCTTGAATGTTAGCTTTGAATATGTCGAGTTGACTTTGCTAAACTCGATTTGCGCGTATTCGTAACAGCTAAGCCCCCTAGCTAGGAATTTCCATCTTTTGGTCATCTTGCATGTTTGTTGGCTCAAAGTGC
>CAZSHR010000156.1:0-3497 GCA_964606725.1 uncultured Coxiella sp. | reverse complement strand
TTGATTAACCGAGAGATAAACTCCGAACTCGGGTTGCAAAAAGGTTATCCTACCGTAAATATTCGTCTAACCTCTCACTTATTACTCCCACCAGGTCATCTTCCTGAAAATCTGTCTACTTGAACAGAAAAGAAGCATAAGCTCCTACCGATTTTCAGGGAGATCCAAAAGCAATATCATGAAAAACACCTTGATTTCAGGGATTTTTTCAAGTTTTTCAATAGGTTGCGGGAATTTTCCGAAAAATTTTTGGGCTACGCTCTTTTTGCCCTTTGCTTTTCCAGCCGGATCACCAAACGGTATCCAATAGCTTTGGCATACTTTCGGAGTGTATTTAGGCTGGGTGAATGACTCTTTTTGCCACCAGAAGTTTCCAGGCGTGCGATAGCCGGTGTCTTTGTCTGCATCTTTTTAGCGACATCCGCTTGAGTTAATCCCGCTTTCTTTCGAGCTGCCAGCATTTGATCGAACAACTCAAATTCATCGGAAAGCTCGTCATAAACGGCCTTAAATTTTGGGTCTTTTTTCCATTCAGCCATCAGTTTTTGATGTTCATTGCTCATTTTTTCTTACCTCTTTCAATCGCTCCATCGCAATTTTTAACTCTTTTTTCGGTATTTTTTGCGTTTTCTTGATAAACCCATGCAACATAAAAATAGTATTTTTCCTTATCACGCAGTAAAAAACCCGACTAATCCCCCTTCTTGTGCTTTAATTCTCAGCTCAAACAATCCGCCACCGAGAGATTTGGTAAAAGGCATTTCTAAATTGGGGCCAATCTCCAACATCCGTTCAGTGAGTCGCGCGTAATACGCCCGCATACGTAAAGGCATTGAGCTAATCCAGCTCTTTAACTGCTTGTTATAGTATGCAATCTGATATTTCATCGCTAAATGTTAACATATTTGTTAACAGTTAGCAAGAAAAAAGCTATTTGCTTGATTTCTAGTCAATAGTACTTATAAAATTAATCACCCCTAAACTGGCAGAACGAAAAAAATTAAACAGCCAGCCTAAGCAAATTTCATCAAATTTTAACCAGTGTGCATCACACCTTAAGTGAAGGTGTCGCTTTGCTTGTCATTTTTTCGGGAATTTGTGCGGTTTCGGGTTATAACCCTTTAATGGATTCTTCATCATTACCAAATTGACTAAACTGTTTTCCGTCAAATAAATCCAGTTTGATTTTTGCAACATCACACCCCCCCCGTGTCAGAATCTAGAAAGTGGTTAATTACATTTGTTCTTGGTATGCTCAGAAAAAGCTACGTAGATACAGAGAGTTCACTTGATAGTTTGTGCTCTGACTTTGACAACAAAACAAAAACAATTGAAAATTTTAACCTTGAAAGTTTTAGAGAAGCTTGTGATGAAGCAAGTGAAGAAAAAATTAATGGCTGGGACAACGCTTTCAGTATCAGCATCATAGCTGGAGCTTTAGTTTTAACCGGAGCAAAATTGGTTATCAATCACAGCATGTCAATTGATGATTTTCGGAAAGTAAACAAGGAAACAGTTAAGTTGGCTGAAGAGATGCTTAGAAAAAGCAACTTTTTCGATCAAATGCTCTTTGACAAAACACCGCCAATTTATGCTGAATACGTTGTAAACCCGCTTGTTACACGAGGTGCAAATTTGCAGCAAGACTTAGAAACACAGTACACTCATGCGCTCCATTATGTAGATGAAGAGTGGCGGTTGTACCATTTTGAAAATAATAAACCCATATTACTTGACATTGACAAGGTTAATCATTTAAGCAAATTTCTTGAGGGGGAGACTATTGACGAACATAATAAGTTTTCAAACTCTATGGAAACACTCTGTGGGATATTAAAATCACATAAAAAAGCCATCAACGATGTCCAATATTCTGAAAAACAGGAATATGTGCACCAATGTTTTAAACTGCTAAAATTGATTGTTGATAAAGAACAGCTATTTGTTATTGATGCTGAGAAGACAATTTTTAAAATACAACGCGAACTAAATTTTTCAATAAAGAAAATGGAAGAAAAGCTAATTTGTTCAAATTCAAAAATGCAATTGATTAAACTTTTTTTGAATGATACCAATCAACAATTACAAGAAGATACATTGGTGTACTTTGCACAAGAGGGAATTCAGAAAACCTTCTTAGAAGCAGGAATTAAATATGAAGATAATAATCATTTAAGAATAGAAAATTTCAATGAAACCAACAATCAAATAAATCAGATAATGCAAGAAATCAACGAAAATAATGTCGAACTTACCGAAGAAAATAAAGCGCACATAGTATCTATTGAAAACTGGAAAACTGACTACAAAGAGATTTACACATATGCCGATCAATTGAGAACAGAGCACGCACTCAATCCCATACTTTCTGGCATTAAAACCATTAAGAATCAACAAGAGCAAAACAATCAAATTTTACATCGAGGGAAACACTTAATTGATATCAATACAGCATAAAGCTTAATTTCACTTATCATATTTTTCGACAAAAACAAACAAGAATTTCCAGCAAATAATGAGACAGCACTGCAAGCGATTCTTCGATTGAATCGCAATATCGAAACTAGACAATTAACCATAGAAAATACAAAGGAAGCTTTAGAAAGATTTACTAGTATAAATATAGAGCAAGAAATTCTCGAGCTTGATAGAGCAGTAAAAGCAGCAATCACTGGGAAGCGAACTAACAATTCATATAAAAACAGCATGTAAAATTCTAATTGTATTATTGAAAAATACTTTATTGTATCATACAATAGATTCAAAGAGGGGGAGCTTGATTATGAGAAAAGACAAAGAAAATTTATTCAATGGAACCACTGTTTTTATAGACAGAAACGAATTATGGCGGTTAATTGAAAAAGATAACAGAGATCAGTTAAAAAGCTGGCTGAAGGAAAATCCGTCAGTAATTTCATCGGAAGCTTTGAGTAAAAAGTTTTTTTTAGACAGCCGTTCGCCCTATCTTGAAATACCAATCTTTGCAGCAATTGTCAAGAAAAGATATAGTTCTTTCGTTTTTTTAATTGAAGACGCTCAAGTAGATATTCTAGCAAAAGATTCTGCTGGCCGCACTGTAATGGATGCCCTTTGTGACAGCAAATGGATAAAAGGTTTGGATTACATGATTGAGAAGCGTAAGACGATTATTAATCAGATAAAAGAAAAATACGGGAGACAAAATTTAAAAATATTACATGATTTAACCTTACAAGTATCGAAAGATTATTCGAAAAATAAAATCATTCTCCTAGTGATTGATCGGTTACTTCAATTGGAAAACGCAGAGCTGTTATTCACCATGAACATTGGTAAGCAAACAAGAAACTTTCTTGAAGAAATCAGCGATAAGCAAACAAGAGAGGAAGCAGAAAAGCTGGTCAAAAAGTATAAATTAAAACTTCCAAAGGAACAGTCAGCAGAAAGCTATCAAATGGCACTAAAAAATACCCAACAAGAGAAGCAGACTGCTGGTATTTATTCTTTTTTTTCTTGGA
>CAZSHR010000155.1:0-3562 GCA_964606725.1 uncultured Coxiella sp. | reverse complement strand
GACATCCTGTCTCAGGTCGGCTCAAAACAACATCGTGTTGTTTTGCCCGTTAACACGCTGCGCTGCTCAGGTTGCGCAAGCGTAACGCTCTCTCGTCTTAAACCCGCCCCTAGCCTGATCGGTGCGAAACGCTTGTCACACTATAAGTCTGCTAAATAGGCTTTAGTATATTGATGGGGCGTTTATTATTTGCTATAGTCCGCGGCTTATTTCACCTGTTGAGGAATGACCATGAAAGCCAATGTCCATCCAAAGTATACCGAAGTGAATGTTGTTTGCAATTGCGGCAATTCGTTTAAAATTCGTTCAACTTTTAGTAAGCCTGAGATGCATATTGAGATCTGCTCTAACTGTCATCCTTTCTATACCGGACAACAGAAGATTGTTGACACCGCAGGTAGAATACAGAAATTTCGTGATAAATTTGCTAAGCGTGGCAAGAAAAACTAAGTTCAACGTCATTGAATCTTTACCCGTACTGTTGCCTTCAGTTAGATTATTCCCTCTTTTTGTGTTGCAGTTGAGCTTTCTTCTGGTTATCATTCAAGCACTCAGGCTCAAGGTTTATTCATGTCACGTAGGACACTCGTTAACTATTCATTAACACCCGTGCTATTCTGTTTTGGGCTAGTACTGTTTTATCTCTATGATTATCATCTGCGTCTACTACCTAGTCTGGTGGATAAAGGCATCAGTGGTGCATACCACTTAGGGGATTATGCGTACAGCAATTTATATGCTTTGTATTACTTTGCTTATATTCCACTGCAATTGGTTGCTGGCTTGCTGGTAGATCGTTATTCTGCAACACGCCTTATTGCAATGGCTTTATTGTTTTCTTCCACGGGTTGCTATTTTTTTGGTAATGCCACAGCATTATGGCTTGCTGAAATTGGTCGTGTGATGATGGGGGTTGGTGTGTCATTCATCTTTATTAGCACGTTAAAATCCATTAGCCTGCGCCTGCCTAGTCGTCATTTTACTTTTTTCTTAGGAGCTATGGTTGGTATTGGTATGCTAGGCTTACTCGCGAGTGATTTTATCATGACATTTTTTTTAAGGCAGTGGGGATGGCGTCTAGTTTGTTATTTATCGGCATTGTTGGGTGTTTTGTTGATTCTTGTCAATTATAGCTACTATTTTTCTGGTATCCGTTGCTACCAGTTTGTCAATAAGCGTTTTACTTGGCGTCATGATATCAAGCAGCTAATGGACTACTTGAAAGATTCGCGCTTATTAATTCGCTGTGCCATTGGTATATTACTTTATATGCCAATTATTTGTTTTACTGAGGTTTGGGGTGGACGATTTTTGTCTCATTCTTATCAGTTTTCTGCTACAGTCACCTCAGTCGATTTAGCCATGCTGATTCTAGGTTTTGCCATTGGTGCTCCGCTGTTGGGTTGGCTTCATGATAAGACGCATGAGTCTCAATTGATCTTGATGGTAGGTTCAGTGGCTGCAACCATACTATTATCAGTGATCTTATGTGTTCCTGATTTGTCAGCGTTTAAAGTGGGTGTTTTTTTATTTTTCTTAGGCGTATTTTTATCTTCTGTGCTGGCTATTTTTGCCTTGAATCGACAGCTAGCCTCATACCAGAATCTTGGCAAGGTCTTTGGTGTAACAAACTTCTTAATGATGTTTTCAGGTATAGGCGCATTGATAGTGAGTGGTTTATTAAAGGTGATCGAGCAAAATGCCTTAATTAAGTTATTACCTTTTTATGCTTCTTCTACTTATCAGCTTGCTCTTTTATTTCTACCTTGCGCAACTTTACTGGCGGTGTTTTTGACTTTTTACGCTCGCGATGCATAGGAGTTAGTTTTGCAATTAAAGCGCTCAATAGGAACGTGCTCACTTTTATTCGCAGCAGTTGGTGGTATTGTTGGTTCAGGTTGGTTGCTGGGTCCTTTTTTTGCTGCCAAACTTGCTGGGCCAGCCGCCGTGCTGTCTTGGTTGATTGGTGGCTGCTTGATGATGGTAATTGCTTTAACCTTTGCAGAGCTTGCCAGCAGTTTCCCAGTAGCCGGTGGCACAGTAAGGTTTTTACAGTTCAGTCATGGCTCTTTAGTGAGTTTTTCAATGGCATGGATTGGTTGGCTAGCATCGTTAGCGATTGCTCCTATTGAAACTATGGCTTTATTACACTATGCTTCTAGTTATTTACCTGGATTAATGCACGTGGTTGGTGGAACACGGGTATTGAGTGCTGTGGGGATAGTATCTGCAGGAGCATTGCTTTTTTTGATTTGCGTGATTAATTCTTTGGGTGTTAAAGTATTAGCAAAAACTAATTCACTGGTTGTTATGCTAAAGTTGCTAGTGCCGATTGCAACTATTTTAATTCTTGTGACTTTTTCTTTTCATGCTGATAATTTTGTGTTTGGTGGTGGCTTTGTGCCATTAGGTCTTAAAGGGGTTTTTGCTTCATTGCCATCAGCAGGAGTTATTTTTTCTTTTATTGGCTATAGTCCAGCAATTCAGTTAGCCGGCGAAGCAAAAAACCCTAGTCGTTCTATTCCTATTGCGATTATTGGTGGTCTTTTGTTATGTATTTTGCTCTATATTTTATTGCAAGTAGTCTTTGTTGGTGCATTAGATTTTTCTGCTTTGTCTAATGGTTGGGATCGCTTGAGCTTTAGTGGCGATGCTGGGCCTTTTGCCGGTATTGCCATGTCACTGGGTTTGGCTTGGTTTGCTAAATTGCTTTTTGTAGATGCTGCGGTGTCACCGTTTGGTACGGCGTTGATCCATACGGCAACGGCTTCGCGCATCTGTTATGGGCTAGGTAAAAATGGATTTTTACCGCAGGCTATGCTTAAGCTAAATCGCTTTGGTATACCCGTGCGAGTGGTTGCTTTAAACTTTTTAATGGGGCTTTTGCTGTTTTTACCTTTTCCAAGCTGGCAGCGTATGATGGGTTTTCTGGTTTCTGCGTTGGTGTTTGCTTATGCCGTAGGGCCACTTTCTTTGGTTGTGTTACGCAAGACTTTGCCTAATCGGGCGCGACCTTTTAAAGTGCCCGTGCCTTATTTCTTTTGTTTGTTGGCATTTTATATTTGCAATCTTATTATTTTTTGGACAGGCTGGTTGGTGGTTTCTAAAATGCTTATTGCAATGGGGATAGGCTATATTGTTTTGATTGTCTACAAGAATACTCAGCACGGAGCTCAATTGCATTTGCACTGCCGTAAAGCCTGGTGGGTTTTTTGTTACATTATTGCTTTGGGCGTTTTAACCTACTTAGGTAGCTTTGGTGGTGGTCGCCATGTCATTGCTTTTGGCTGGGATTTTCCTATTATTGCCCTGGTAAGCTGGATTATTTTCGAGCTTTCACAGCGTTGTGCGTTGGGTACTGATGAAGCAGAGGAGCAGATTAATGAGGCGGTTGAATTATTGTGAGGGTTTGTTTACCCTGGTGGCCACTGCATTTGTCGACCTCCCAGTAGATGCAGATGGATGTGGTAAACTTCTTGTCCGCCTGTGCTATTACAGTTGAATACAGTTCGATAACCTTGTTTTGCAATCCCCAGTTTTTCTGCAAGTAGCGTTGCCACTT
>CAZSHR010000154.1:0-3584 GCA_964606725.1 uncultured Coxiella sp. | reverse complement strand
AGCACTAAAAAGCGAAATCCTTTTCGCACAAACAGATTTATTAACGCTCACTGAAAAACAAATGCAGCACTATCGAGGCGGTAAAATTGCGATGATTTTTCAAGATGCTACCTCTGCTTTTAATCCAGTAATGACCATCGCACAGCAAATGCGTGAAGCACTGCGCCATCAAAACACACTCAATAAAAAGCAAGCTAAAGATTATGCACTTAATTTATTGGATAAAGTAGGTATCCAAGAAACAAAGCGCTGCTACCAGGCTTTCCCACATCAACTATCAGGAGGAATGCGGCAACGGGCGATGATTGCAATGGCCTTATGTGGAAAACCCAAATTAATAATCGCCGACGAGCCAACAACGGCATTGGATGTCACCATTCAAGCACAAGTGATGTCATTACTGCAACAATTATGTCAAGATGAAGGCCTGACTTTGCTATTTATCAGCCATAATTTAGCAATTGTCTCGCATATTGCCGATGAAATTATCGTATTACAACAAGGGCACTGTGTTGAGAAAAACATAGCTAAGCTCTTTTTTAAACAACCACAACATGATTATTCAAAACAGTTACTAAATGCTGCTTGCTTAGCTGAAAACCCCAGCACCGATGAAAAGCAGCAGAAAACAGCAGAGGCAACACTGATTGATGTGAAGCAATTAAAAAATTACTTTTATGGCAAGCGCCATTTAACAATGCAGCGTGAAGTTGTCAAAGCAGTGGACGGCGTTTCTTTTGCAGTCAATACTGCAAAAACTCTCGCCATTATTGGCGAATCTGGCTCAGGAAAAACAACTGTCGCCAAAACACTCGCTGGATTATATCAAGCAACGGATGGTTTGCTTAATTTCAACATCAAACAACAAGATATTCAAATGCTTTTTCAAGATCCTTATGGGTCACTTAACCCAAGACGTACGATTGCCGATAGCATTATGGAAGGCATGATTACCCAAAAAATAATCGCAAATCAGCATAAAAGACTGACAAAAGTTGACGACTTGTTACAACAAGTTGGCTTACTACCTGAATATAAATGGCGCTACCCACATCAATTTTCTGGTGGTGAACGGCAACGCGTCTGTATTGCTCGCGCTTTAGCCCTTAAACCTCAATTGCTGATTCTCGATGAACCCACCAGCGCACTTGATATGTCAACTCAAAGGCAAGTACTAAGATTGTTGCACCAATTACAACAGCAATATAAAATAAGCTACTTGTTAATCACTCATGATTTTTCAGTGGTGTCTTACCTTTCTCATGAGGTTGCTGTAATGCACCAAGGACATATTGTTGAAACTGGCGAAACACAGAGTATTTTAAATATGCCTCAACACCCTTATACTAAAGAATTAGTCGCCGCAATGCCTAAAATACGGGGTTTTTAATGACTGTTACTGCATCACAAGATATTTTATTTAAGCGACTATCGGGTAATTCAGGAGACCTGGGCGAAATCTATTTAAATCGTCCCGACACACTGAATGCTTTAACAACCAGCATGTGTCAACACATTCATAAGCAATTAATGATATGGCAACAAGACGCTGGCATTAAAGCAGTTATCGTGCGTGGTGCCGGCGAACGTGCTTTTTGTGCTGGAGGTGATGTGCGTTCGTTATATAATAATAAAAATAATGTCGCTCTTTCTCTAGATTTTTTCCAACAAGAGTACGCCATGAACCTGGCAATTCACCATTTTTCAAAGCCTTATATCAGCTTACTCGATGGTATTACTATGGGTGGCGGTGCTGGTTTAGCATTACACGGCTCACACCGTATTGCCACTGAAGCGTTTGTTTTTGCAATGCCGGAAACTGGCATTGGATTCTTTCCAGATGTCGGCAGCGGTTACTTCCTAAATAAATGCCCAGGATACTCGGGATATTACTTAGGCTTGACTGGCGAGCAAATAAATGCAGCAGATGCGCTAATGCTTAACTTGGTCAATTATCATATACCGAGACAAGAAATTGAAGCAGTCATCAATGCACTGCGCAAAACATCTTTTACCGCAGATGACAGCAACAAAGTCTCGCAAATTATTAATCAATTTAAGCTGATAACAAAAGAATCAAAACTGGCAAGTATCAGTCATTTAATTGATGACTGTTTTGGACGCAGCTCCATTGAAGCAATCTTTGATGCACTAGATGTCGTCAGCTCACCTTGGGCTGACCGCACTTTTCGTATTCTCATGAAGCGTTCACCATTAAGCTTAAAAGTAGCATTACGTTATTTACAAACAGCACGATCGCAATCACTCGATGAAATCATGAACATGGATTTAAATATCGCATTGGAATTTATGGAACAGCATGACTTTTACGAGGGCATACGTGCTACATTGATCGATAAAGATCGCACACCAAACTGGAAACCACAAAAAATAACCGACATTACGGACAAGCAAGTTGCTGCATTTTTTACACATTCGCTTGATTTGTAACAGCTAAGCCCTTTGACACGAAACGGCTTAAATACCGTAACAGCTAAGCGCCCTGCCCACCACATCTTGGTGGGCGTTCGCGATATGAAAAGCAATGCTTTTCATTTTATCGCTCACCGTGATCTAAAAGCTGAAAATTCTCACCACATTAAATAGTGGGGGTGATCTATTACAAAAAATTAATTAATACCAGGTTCTTAAAACCTTGCGATATTCTGCATCATCAAGCCAGCCAACAGCGCCATCCTGCAGATCACCCACCTTAACCCATCCATTTTGACGAAAAATAGTGACGATGCACTGGCTTGGAATAACTGTTTCGATGACACGAGCATTTAAAGCGGGCTCTGCATAAAGTTTAACAGAATCTGAGATTTGTTTTGCAATAGAAATACCCGTAAAGACAAGCAATACGCTAGCAAAGATTGATTGTCGTTTCCACATCGACCCAACTTCCTTGAAAACATTTTCTGTCAATTTTACAAAAATCGACACAATAAAATCAAGCCATACAGTTTAATAAGAGCTTACTACAGCATTCGTCTTAAATTTGGCAGATTTGCTGATTTCATATAAAATTCTTTCATTCATAAACACAATCAAGTCAACTAAGGAATCGCAGTGGCTCATCAGAAAGAACATTGGCAAGCAGAGCTAAGTCAATCTATCAGCACTACCAAACAGTTACTGGATTTTGTGAAATTAAACGATCAGCAACTAGCAATCGACACAAGCGTCACCAAAAACTTTGCAGTGCGCGTTCCTAAGCCATTTGCCAAAAGAATCCAGCCTGGTAATCCCTGGGACCCACTATTAAGACAAGTACTACCACTGGGGGATGAACTAATTTGCACACCTGGATACTCCAAAGATCCATTACAAGAAAAACAAGCGAATAAAATAACTGGGTTGCTACACAAATACTTTGGAAGGGTACTACTTATTTTGACCAGTTCTTGTGCTATTCACTGTCGCTATTGCTTCCGACGATACTTTCCCTACCAAGAAAATAGTATCAGTAAACAGCAGCTAGATAAGATTCTGAACTACATTGAACAAACAAGTGATATTTATGAGGTTATTCTCAGCGGCGGTGATCCTCTCATGCTAAAAGACCAGGTGATAAAATCCTT
>CAZSHR010000153.1:0-3600 GCA_964606725.1 uncultured Coxiella sp. | reverse complement strand
GTTATCAAAAACCAGGGCTGTATGATCAGGATTTTTTTCAACTTGAGATTTGAAAAGCGAAATAAAATCAGTAGAATCGTTAAAGTGATAGCTTGTTTGATTCCATTGCTTAATTACTTTATTTTTTTGACTACTTGTCAGTAAGCTAAACTGATTGACAACACAATTTTTTCCAGAAATAAGTTGGTTAAGTGTACGCTTAAAGTAACTGGAAAATTGGTCAATGATTGATTGATCAAAAAAATTTTTACGATAATTCAATCTGAAATGCAGGTTGTTATCTAAAAATTCATATTCCAAACATAGATTGTAAATAAACTCATTTTCATTTTCTTGTATGGAATTAACTTGTAAACCTTTCAACTTTAACGCACTTTTCTTTACATGCGTTTGCATCAAGGCAACACTTAGCAATGGCTTAATATCATCTTTAACAGAGTTCTTCAAAAGATTGACTATCTCTGTAAAAGAATATCCCTGATAACGTTTGTGCTGATCTCGTAACATCGAGACTTTATTTAAAATTTCTTGCAATGGCATTTCGCCATCCACAGTCATCACTAACGGAAGCACATTAATAAAACAACCAAAGGCATCTCGACTATCCGCATTCCTCCTGTTAACCGCGTAACATATTAACCAGTTTCTACAATCGGATAAACGGTATAGCGCAATAAGGTAAGCAGTCATCAACAAACAAAATAAATTACTCTCAGACTGAGTAACTTTTTCGGTAAGAATCTCACCTAAATCAAAATACAAATACTGGCCCAATTTTTCTTTTTTAGCATTGGCTAACTGAATAAACGACAAGTCATTACTGCCGATTCTTACTTTTTTTACCTGATTCTTCCAGTAAAGAGAAGATTCCTGGGTGTTATCAAACTCAATAGTTTCCTGATTTTTGATGCAAGTAGAAACAACCTTCTGTCTAAAATAATCATCATTGTAATCGTTAGAAATAAATTCGATAATTTTTTGTTCTGATTTTCCATCACATATAATATGATGAAAACATAATATTAAAATAAATTGCTTATCATCAATTTTCAGAAAATCAATTCTAAACAGCGGATATTTTTCCAGATTAAAAATATGCTGGCGAACTGAAGTTATTGCGTGATCAAGGGACTGCTTCGTATTTCCAGAAATAGTAAAATCAATTTGATTAACGTAAGAAGGTGATTTCTTAAAAACAAGCGGATTGGTGTTACCATCTTCGTTCCTGAAATAAGTGCGAAAAACGCTTTGAGTGTTTATCAAGAAATCGATTGAATTTAGAAGCCTGTCTTGATTAAGATCACCCGTAATACGATATGCCAAGGAAATGTTATATGCTGTAGAATTCTTCGCACTAAGCCATTCTCGCCAAAACAACTGATTGTAATTATTCATACCAAAAGAATCCCAAAGCTTCCAAGATGCTTTTTTTAATTTATCTGCCAAATTAAAAGCAAGGGCAATTAATGAAAAAAAATTTTTTTATTATTTCTCATTATGAGTTGATCAAAAAAACTTGTCTATCTAAATTGAATCTCAGAATCAAACATAATTAAATCTTAAGGTTTGGACTCGATATACTTGGCTCAATTATGCTTCCAGCCTATCGATATATTATAATTTGTACAGTAGGGCAATAGCAGCATTCTGCATTGCTTGATTGATCAAGACGGTGTTACCCACTACAGTAGAAGGCGTGACAAATCATCTGTAACAGCTCACTTTGCCGCCCCTCATGCTCAAAAAAATTCATCTGCGATTATCAAGAAAAACACGAAATTAATACAATTTTTTTTTGGGATACAAAAGCTGAGTTTTTAAAGAAGGGTGTTCTCTATATCTAAATCAAGAAAATAAATCATCCAAAGTCACAACACCTGTCACCAAATCTTCGGCATATACATTGCGCTTGATATCGGAAGATGCCACCATAGCAAGCAATATCTGCTTAGTCGTCAGGGTGTCTTTAACAAATACTTCACACTTGTTTAATAAATTTTTTGCGTATGCTTTGGTGATGACAAAAGGCTTGTCAGAGTATTTGATTTCACAAACAGTTATTGTGTCATCTCTTCGATCAAACAATAAATCAATCTGCGCTCCTGCTGTTTCATCACCTTTTTTAGGTGAATACCGCCAGACGTGCCCAAGCGCGCTCGGATTAATCCCCAGCTTCTTTCTGATCTGAGACAAATGCTTATAACAAACCGCTTCAAAAGCATAACCCGACCAACTAGCCCATGCTGGTGAATGACACTCACGCTCCCAATAACCCGACTCCAACGAAGATTTCTGCAAGATCTTTTTTAACGGTTCAATCCATCGCAAGTAAAACAAGGTGTATTCATCAATGACACGATAATAAATACCACGTTTTTTCTGAAAAGGTAACACACTGATGACAAACCCAGCATCTTCTAATTGCTTTAATCGACTATTTACCCTACCTCCTCTTGACATATTTTTACAAGATTTAACAATAGTTTCCTCATCAACACCGTAACGATTTTTAGCAATTACCCGAATAATATCAATATAGATTTCAGCATGATCAAATAATGAAGAAAATAAATTATCAAATTCATTGAACAATAAGCTATTTCTCTCAAAGGCTAGTGACTCAATAAGCTGCTCAGAAGAAAGCCCACTTTTTAAGGAAGATAAATAATAGGGAATTCCTCCCGTCACCATATACAGTTGAGTTATCTGTCGATTATTCAACTTAATCCCCTGATAAGATAAAAATTTTTTACTATCTCTCAAATTAAACGGCAACAACTGCATTCGGCGGGTAACACGATTATGCAACCCTCCTTTGTTATTTAAAATATTATTAATAATCCATGAAGCAGATGATCCACAAATAATTAACTTTATTCGCGCATCTTGAGACCAATGTTGATTCCAAAAATATTCAAACACGGTTAATAACTTTGAACGATGTGTTACCAACCAAGGAAATTCATCAAAGAACAAAACAATCTTTTGATTTTTCTGCACAAATCTCTCAATGACATTCAATAGAAAATCAAAAGCTTCAAACCAATTATCCGCTCTTTTCAGTGGTGCACCTTTGTAAAAAGTATGACCCATTGCGGAAAAAAAACGATCAATTTGGTCCGCCAATTCTCCGTGCTGAATTCCAGTTACACTAAAAAATAAACATTTTTTCTTTGCAAAAAACTGTTTAATTAAAAATGTTTTCCCCACACGCCGCCGCCCATAAACGGCCAAGAATTCTGGACAATGAGAACGATAAAACTCCTCAAGAAGCGTTCGCTCTTCTGCTCGTCCAACCAGTTCTAAACTCATGCTGCTATAACCTCATTATGCGCCGCCAATGACTATACTATCGGCGGCACATAAAGTCAAAAAAAGCGATTTATGCGCCGCCAATAGAAGTGCTATTCGCGGCGCATAATAGAGGTCGAACTAATCACGCCAAAAAATTTCATTTAAATTCAATAAGTTACGATTTCCCTTTTTGCGCCGCATTAAAATCAGGAAATTTTGGTAGTTAATCTGAATCGGATTTTTCTGATTCTTCAACCGAAAAAGAAGCTCCACAACCGCAGGTAGTCTTGGCATTGGGGTTGCGAA
>CAZSHR010000152.1:0-3655 GCA_964606725.1 uncultured Coxiella sp. | reverse complement strand
AAGTCCAGTTATAAGCATGAAAAATCAATTAGTTACAATTCACCGAGAATTGCTGCCCAACTTTACTTTTAGAGTTTATTGAAAGGATACTAAATCGCTCGAAGAAATTTCCTGTTTTTTTGGAAGCAGAGTGCTTTTTCGTGCTGAAGTTTATTTTAAGAATATTTATCAAACAAATTTTTATTTTTGAATAAATTATTTATTAAATTTTCCCAAAAGCTCTCCCACTTTTTTTGTAGAATGATTGCTTCTAAACCCAAGTTATTTGGAAGTGACTGTCAGGTCAAATTCAGTTAATCAATTTTTCCTGCCAGATTTTCTTACCATCAATTAATGTTGCTATTGGTGTCCTGCCACAGCACATTTTTCCTTGATGAGTCCGATCATTTTTGTCATAACCCTCTGATTTTTAAACCATTAAACCCCGAACTCGGGTTTCATTATCATGTCTGGCATACTCGCCATTGAAACGCTATGAATGCGATCACCGATTTGCTTGCTGCTTTAGCTTCTACATCATTGAACCCTTGAGATTGTCTGCTATGAAATCACTCCAATCGTCTAATTTATTTTTATCAAAACCCCGATCTCGGGTCATTTTCAGAGTTTTCTCTATCTCTTTTGTGTCTTTTGGTTTTCCCCCAAGATGTGTTTGGGTTCGATGAAAAATTTCTTAGATTATCTTCTGATTTGTTATCAGTATTGGTTTTCTTTTCATTATTTGCATTAATAGTAAGTTTGCAGTCAAGTCCAAAAAGTTTTTCTAGTATGTCTTTCCCTAAATAGTTAGCGATGGTATGATTTTTGGTCATATGTTCATCAAAACCTTTTTCATTTATTTTATCAATTGCTCTTATTATCGCTGTTGCGACAGCTTCTTGCCAAGGTGATATTTTTGCTGTATAGGGTTGGAGTTTCTCCATTCCCATTTGCTTTTTCATTTCTATTTGATTTTCTGTTTCCATTTCCTTTTCCTTTTCTCTATCGTAGAGAAATCTCATTAGTGCTGCTAACTCGCCTTTACAATTTTTACTTATACCTCTATCTTCTCTTTGGAAAAATTGCTTATCTCTTGTTGTGAAATATTCATCATATTTGGGGCTTGATAGATCTTCCCACTTAAGCCCCCCCCAAAGCTCTAGAAACTCATCGGTAAAGCAAAGGTTTTCGATTGCATAGCATTTGAGTGTAAAAACGCTTACTACGTTATTTTCAATCTCGTTAACCTTTTTATCAAATTTTTTTCTCTCATGTTCCCTTCGATCTTTGTCTCTAACTGCAAAAGCGCTCGGATTATCATAAACACTGTGCGCAATCTTGTTTATCTTTGAAATATATTTAACCATATTACCAACACTGCGAGTTTCACAAGGATAAAAGTTTGCTTTTTCTTTTCTTACGAGTATATCCCAAATCCATTTATCATCCATACCCTCGACTAACAGTATTGGTTTGCTATTAAAAACTTGTGTCAGCGAGTGAGCGCCAAAAATAGGAAGAATGGATTTGTACTGTTCTTCGATTTTTATAAATTCTACTGGGATTTTATTACAGTTTTTTATAATTAAATTAACTAAATCTTCGGAAATATTTTCCTTATCTTTTTGGGTGTTTTCTTCCCATTTTAGTTCGTTGAGTAAATCACTTCCTGCAATTTCTGTTAAACATTTTATTTCACTATTTTTTTTACTGTGAACCACCAATACATATATTTTTTTATCATTATTTCGATAGAAATAGAAACCACGGTTTTCTCTTTCAGGAGAACTTTCTTTTTTTTCATAAATCATTTCATAAGCATACCTTCTCACGATAGGCGGGTTTTTCAGAAAACAAATAGAAGCTTCTTCTTTGAAAAGATCAGATGCCGCGCTTACTATGGCTGTTGAATGAGTTGCAATGATTACATGCTTTTCTTTTTCTAATAAAAAATATTTGATCAGATTCATGATTTTATATTGTGAGTCTGGATGTAAATGAGCATCTGGTTCATCCATTAGTAAAAAATTCTTTTCGCTCAAAAAAAAATCAAAAATTGAAATAGCTAAAGAAATTAATTCTCCTTCTCCACTGCTTATATGAGATATTGAACATAGACCGTTTCCTGTTCTTCTATAAATTCTAAGCAGTCTATCGTTTATTTCTAGTATATTTGCTATTTCTAAACGAATATTCGGAAGAATTTCATTCAACTTATCTTGCATGAGTTTGGTGTAATAAGCCAGTTCATTTGGGTCCTCTTTTTTAGATTTTAGAATTTTATATAAGACGTGTTGACAATGAGATTTGAATCCGGGGCTTCGATTGATTCTTACATCAATTCCATCTATAGGATCTTGTTCAAAATTTATTTGGATATCAGAGAATTCTGATAGGAAAAACCCGCTTCTTTCTGGAGCTATATAGCTACATACTGGTCTATTTTCTTCAAAAAAATCTCTCATTAGATTGCTTTTTCCTGATCCAACTTTACCTAAAATGATATTTATTTTGTTTAAGTCTTCTATTTTTATTGTGGGCATTTTTTTACTCCAATAATTGTAGATAATTTTATTTTCCTGCTAAAGGATTGTTTTGTGATTGTAGATTTTTTGAAAGATAAATGTATACAAATCTAATATTAATATTTTCATTATAAGGGTTTGTTAATTTATTCAAATTAAGTTAACCTTATTTAGCTTTGATTGTTTGTCATATGAGTATAATGCTAAAATGGAAAAACTAAATTAATTAAATTAAACTTTAGAAATCACCACCAATAGATTGACTGCTATCTACAGCCTTTACACACAAAATAATCGGCTGAATGGGCGAGGCGTGGCAACCATTCCCCCGCATCACAGGCTTTCAGAATATGCACAGCATGATCCGATTAGCGTTGTGCCACACTCGCCTCAAAGGGTATCCATTCATGGTGTAATTCGGCGGTGTCTTTATTCAAGCGGTCAGGAGTGCAGAGTTTTCCGTCAGGTTCATGTAAGCCATGTAAAGTTGAATTTGCGCCACGTAATGTGGGTGGGAGAGCGTTACCCTTTTTTTAACGAAGTCACGCCAATACTTGCCGCTCATAGTCTTGCATTCCCGGAGTGCCGGATAGTGAAACTGATCACTTCCTGATAGTAAAACACCATCGATATGACCGGCGATCTTTCCACCGGCAAGGTCAAACCCGTGTTGCTGACCGTTGGCTTGTCGGGTACTCAGGATAAATCCCGCCGCTTCCATCCATCGGATAATCAAGGGTTCCGGTTGATGCCCTAGTGCAAAAAGGCGGTGTTGTCTGGCGTTAATAACGGATTGTGAATGGTATCTGGGGTGGAGGTACGTTGACTGCAGGTTAACCAGCCACCACAGCCATAGCTGCCGGGCTTGATGTCCAGTATCACATTGACAGGCGTACCCGAGGGAATAATCGGCTGAGGTTGTAATTGTTGTGTTGCCTGATTGAGATCGAGTGCATCAAAGGCACTACCTGATGGGGCAGTGATACTGTGACAAGGGGTCACCCGAATCTTTTCCGGTGTGTTGTTGTCTGACTCGTGCGTAATGGTGTGCGCTGTAAAGTTGTTCCGGTCGCAATGCCGGATTGGCACTACCGGTTAAACAGGCCATATCTCGGGCGGCTTCCCACGTGCGTATCGCGATGGAGTCACCT
>CAZSHR010000151.1:0-3696 GCA_964606725.1 uncultured Coxiella sp. | reverse complement strand
TATTTATTTTATCAAAAAGATCTCACTAACTGATTCGGAATCTAAAATTCCTGGCAGTATTACAGCTATTTCTGATTCCAGTTTGACGATTTCTACAGCCACCGTTGATATAAAGATCGAGCAATTTATGAATGAATTTGGAGCTATTCAGCCAATTAGTGTATTAGCAGAAAAGCATCAACTTCATGAAAAAATGATTTTATCTGTTGAAGCGCCAAATAATATAGATAATGTTTTTAGAAAGGCGATTAAGGCTGAAAAATTTTGGATCAATCAATGGAAAACTTCAAATTTTGTCAAAATTCAAGTTTTGGAAGAAGACGATAGTCAGTATACCTTCCAGCATAGTTTTTCCAACAATAATTTGTTTGAGAAATTTGACCGTATTTTAGCGAGTGATATATCTTTAGCAATAATCATTTTATATCTTTATTTTATTTCTGACACGAATGATATTTCATTTCTTCTCTCAAGCTCAAATTGGCAAACGAGTTCATATCTTGAGAATTCTGTACCTTTTTCTGTTAACATAGATGGCAATGAAAAATTCCCTGATTTAATTGCCAAAATAGTTGGGTATGAGGAAAGGGTAGTTAAGAACGGGTTGCCACTTAAAGACATTTTTCTAAAGAATCCAGATTTATCTGAAATGTCTGCGTTAATATCCGGTGCCGTTATGGTGTCTCTAGGTGATCAGTCTGAGAAAGTATTACTTCAAAAAGAAAGTGCGGTTGCAATCAATATCTCAGGAGATGTTAGAGAAATTACCTTTTCCAGTCGTTTTGATATAATGGCAAGTCGTATATCTGAACGACTCAATGCAATTTATAATTCCTTGCTTGATGATTATCAAGCTCCTCTGAGAGCAATTAAATTTCTACCTCAACCGGAGTTTGAGCAAATATTGAGATGGGGAGATAACCGGAAAAATTACCCTTTGGGCAAGCCTTTATACGAATTATTCATTGAGCAGGTTAAATTCTTTCCTGAGCATACGGCAATTATCTATGAAAACCAAAAAATAAGTTATAGCGTTATTGAACAGAGAGCAAGAATTTTCTCCGATAAATTAAAAGACTTTCTTGGTGGTTTTTCAAGAAATCAGATTATTGCGGTTTGTTTGCCTAGATCTCCTGAACTTATTGTTGCTTTATTGGGTGTCATAGCTTCAAATAATGTATTTTTCCCAATTTCTGACGATCAAAATGTATCAGTTAAGCTGGCCAAATATAATGCACGTGTTTTAATTTGTCGTGAAGGTGCAAATTTTTATCCTTCGATAAAAGGAGAGGGTAACATTGGCTCATTCCAGAGTTTTGAAATGGTTTTGTTGGGTGCCACTTCTGTTTCTGAAAATAAAGGTCTGGAAAACAATGTTTTGTTAACAACAACGTCAGGAACAACTGGTGAACCAAAAGGAATTATTACTGAAAATAAAGGTTGGGTTAATTGGTCTTATTATTTACGCGAGGAAAAGTTTGTTGAGAAAAATGATGTTGTTTATCTGTCTGCGCCGATAAGCTTTGATGCTGCGTTTTGGGAAATTTTCTGTCTTGCTTTGACTCAAGGTGTTGCTTTGGTGATAAATTCAGATAGTGAAAGGTTGTCAGTTGATCACTTGAAAAAACTTTTCAAAGAGCACAATGTAACTGTTGCTACTTTTACTCCATCTTTTCTTGCAATGTTGTCGCCTGATAATTTTCCAACCTTGAGACTTATCTATGCGATTGGTGAATCATTGAATCAGAAGATTGTTAATAGTTGGAGAAACGTTAAAATTGTTAACGGTTATGGCCCTAGTGAAATAACTGCGGGTGGTACTCTATCAATATGCTCACCATATGAGAAAGTGACTATTGGAAGTGCTATTGCTAATACAAGCATGTACATTGTTAATCGAAAGCGTGAAATTTTGCCTCTTGGTGTTTGGGGTGAGATAGCAGTTAGTGGTGTTGGCGTTGCAAGGTATTTGGCTTGCTCGCAGAAAGAAGATAGTAAATTTGTGGTTGTTAAAATTGCTGGTAAAGAGCAGCGATTGTTTCTAACAGGCGATCAAGCGCGGTTGCTGCCAAATGGAAAGATTGAATTTAAGGGTAGAATTTCTTCTGATCGCCAAGTGAAAATTCATGGGGTTCGTATTGAGTTAGAAGAAATTGAATATCACCTTCGTTCACATCCGGCAATAAAAAAAGTATATGTATCTGATATTGGTGAGCTGGATAAGAAATATTTGGTTGCTTATCTGGTTTGTGAAGAAAATCATGAGTATGATTTTAGATCTTATTTGCTTGAAAAGGGCTTACCTGAAGTTGCTATGCCAGCACTTTTTAAATATCTCGATAGTTTGCCTTTGAATATAAATGGAAAACTTGATATTACGCAGTTGTCTGATGTTGAATGCAGTGTTGATAGTCCTTTTTTAGTTAAAGAGAATCTCCCTGATATGGATGGAAGAATTCTCGTAATTTGGGAGGAAGTTCTTCCCGTTAATGGAGGTTCAACAACTTACGATACTAGTTTTAGGCAGTTGGGCGGTGATTCGCTTGGTTTTGCTAATTTTATTCATCTTGTTAACCAAGAATTTTTTTCCGATGGAGATGATGAAATAACAATGGATGATATAAGTAGAGATATGTCTTTTTTTCGTGTGCTAAGTGTGATAAATGACTTTAATCAAGCTTTCGAAGAAAATCTTCCTCAGCAAGATCAACTTTTTGAAATGAAAGAGACTAGTTATTATTTGGGGCTTTTCCCCTCAAATATGGCTGCAGAAGGCAGTGAAGAAGAGGTGCAAAAATTGGATTTTAATTTGTGATTTAATTTATAATTTAGTGAGTTTATTATGAAATCAACAATTATTCCCTTGATGCCAAAAATCAGAGTTAATCCTTCAAGCGTAAAATTGTTTTTCTTTCATGATTTGTCTGGTGAATTAAACGCTTATGGTAATTTAAAGGGTCTTTTCCCTGAGGATTATATGATATTAGGTGTTCAACAAGAAAAACTTAAACTAATGGATGAAAAATGTCTTCATAAAAGATCATCTTTTTATGCTAAAGAGATTCTGAGTGTGCAGCCAGGAGGGGTTTATTGTTTTGCTGGGTACTCTCTTGGTGGAATTTTGGCATTGGAAACTGCAGCGCGACTCGCTGAAATGGGGAAAGAAATTGGGTTTGTGGCTTTAATTGATAATCCCCCACTTAGTGTAATCAAAAATCTTTCAACAGAAAAATATTGTAAAATGCTTGAGAGGATTGCTTATAGGTTATTTGGATTAAATATACAAAACTTTTTAAAAGGATCTGATGATAAAACTGAATTAGTGAAAAATTTTGTGAATGTGTGCGAAAAAGAGATAAAACAGAAGGGAAGAAATTTTTATTTAGAAAAGTTAGATAAAATAAAGAGAAATTTGCTCATGGAACTGAATTCGAACCAATCAGATTATTCAAGTTTATTTGAGAAGTTACTTATATTTTCAACATATGCTACTATAAAAGATTTTGAGTTAGACTTGAGTAATCGTGATTTAGCTTGGAGCGAAATAAGTAGAAAACCATTGGAAAAAAAACAAATAGTCATGTTTCCGACTGATTGTGATCATTTTGATATACTTGAGAATTCGTGTGCGCTTGGCATACTTTCGAAACATATTTCTGATAGACTTGTTTCTGTTGCAGATAGGAGTAAAGTATT
>CAZSHR010000150.1:0-3725 GCA_964606725.1 uncultured Coxiella sp. | reverse complement strand
GGCCATGTACGAGAGTCGAGAAAGGTTCGACACCAACATATTGGCGGAGTGGATGACCCTTGTTTCTAACTCTTCTCCCCTACATACTTCATTAACCACTTTCTGGACAGTTCTCCTCAGCACCAACGACAAGACTGTAAGCTCATAACGGCAAACATACTTATATCAACCAATATGGTTTCCTTTCCTCATATCATTTAAATAATAACTAACCTATCCTATACATCATGGACAGGGTGCTGTGAGTCTTAGTCCAGGTGCTTTACTTACAGTAAAGGCCATGTATTCTCCCATAAAACTTTTTACATCATTTTCAATTACAGTAAGTTTAGACTTCGCGGTATTATAATCACGTAATATTTCTTCAATTAAACTTTCCTGTCTTTTAAGAATTGAGTCAACTAATTTTTGAAAGAATTCAAAATATTTCTTTAAGTCTTCAATATCATAGCTTTCAAATTGCACTTCATTGTTTATATTTTCAATATCTGTGAATTGAGAATCATAAAATTCTGTAGGAAAAATATCATTTGGAATTTTCATGAAATATGGCACCGACTCACTTAAGTAAATTAATACCCTGAGAATATTAATATTATCTCTTGTGTGAAAATTCCATAATTCATGAGAAAATTTAATATAATAATCCGATACAGGTCTCAAGAGACCAATTAAACGATTCGATTTCTCAAGCATAACTCCTACATGCTGATCACTTTGAAATTCACTTAGTTCTGTTGTACAATCATCCAAAGATTGATTCAATTCATTTAAACAGTTTTGATCAGATTTAATTTTATCAATGATTTCTTGAGATTTTTTTAAAATTTTTAACTGAGTTTTCCTAGAAAATTTTTCGTTGCAATATTCATAATGATGTATTAATTCTTCTTTTAAGTTAATAACCTCTTTATCTAAAATTTTTTTATTTTCAATAAGGTTTTTTATTTTTTCTTGATGAGATTCTTTGCTAGGATATAAATCATGCTCTTCATCTGTGATAACTGCTTTCCCGTCTTGAAATTTAATCTGCATTCCAGATATAGAGTTGTTTTTATCTATAGAATAATTAATATCAGTTAAAAATTTAAAATTTTCTACTTGTCTTTTTAAATTATCAAGATGAGAAAATTTCTCATCTTCTCTACTTTTTTGCGTTAAAAAAATAATTGGTGAAAATAGACTGCTATTAATAGATTTCCTCGTGATTACAAACATAAAAAAAGAAAGCGAATTAAAAGCTGCTGATACAATCTGAGCTTTTTCATTTTCATGCTTTTGGCTAATTATTTCACTTATAGAAAAAATACAAATACATACAAAAAAAATAAAAAACATACAAGTTTCGTTAGAATTTGACTTATTGGCTATAGCACTCTTATTTTCCATGTAACAAATTATTATAGAAAAAATCGAAAATAAAAAAGTCGCTACCGGACTATCGGCTGTCAGAAAATATGCACTTGCTGCAGCAAACATCGCAAGAAAAATCTGTGCAACATTTTCATAGCTAAAAAAAGGCTTATTATTTACTTCATATCGATAAGTTGCTAAGAAGCATAGTTCTTTTAAAGTAGATGGAAATTCTTCTGATGCTATTCTTCTTTTCATAGAAATATCCAGATTATCGAATATTTTCCTACGGTTTTCTAAATCTTCTTTCTCTAAATTTTTTACAAAATTATCGTTTGATAAGCAGTTAATGACAAAAAGAATAGCTATTTCTTCTGATAAAAATTTTCTTATTTTTTTGACATTAGGATTTATTTCAGTTTCTTGTCCATTTATGCCACCACTACCATTACCTTGTTCTAAGTCTGTGCCATTCTCTGAATTATCAATGTTTTCTCCATTTTTCATAAGGAAATCCACAACCGACTTAAAGTGATCAAAACTTAGATCTAAGTTATAAGGATTAATTTTCCGAGAAAAACAAAAATCTGCTAAAATTTTTTTTTCTTTGATTTCTTCAACCCAAAAAAAATCATCTTTTTGCGGCGCTCCTGGTGTTACAAATCTATTATAAATTTTATTGATTTTATCTCTTTCCAGACCCTTCAAGTTTACAAATTTTTGTTCTGAAGAATTTCCAACATTGTCAAGATAGTAAATAATTACTTCTTCAGCTCGATTAACTATTTTAAAAATAAAACAATTTCTAAAACCATGAGTCCGGCGAACATTCTCCATAATATCATAAAAGTCACTAGTTGTAACAACTTGGTCAATAATATTTTCTGGTACAAGACTATTAACTAATTCGATATCGATTTCTGTTCCTCTAAAATCATCTTCTATATTCATTTTAAATTTCCTAATTCTTTATAAAATTTTCTTCTTCAAAATCTTTATTTTGAGAGTCTTTTAAAAGATTCCTCTTTCTTGCTCCTGTGAATAAAGTATATTTACTCTCTGAAAAATATTTTTCACTTAGGCTACCCTCCAAATTTTCATTCGAGTGTTTGTTGGCATTAAACATATTTACAACTGCAAAATTTTTCTTATTGATAGCAGATGATCTTATGGATTCCCAATTTCCTAAAAAAGGATCAGCGCCTTTTAGTAATAAGAGTTTAGCAGTTTCCAATTGAAATAAGGCGCTATCAGATTCAATATCATAATTCAACATATTGTTTAAAGCAGCCAAAAACGGAGTATATCCTTGTATATCTGTTTTGTTTATTGTTTCCTTAGTAACTAAATTTCTGTCAAGAAAATACTCCACTATCTCTTTACATCCAGAATATGATGCATACCAAAAAATAGTCTTTCCATCATCAATTTCCATATTAATATTAACGTCTTGTTGTTCTACTAAATCTTTAATACGTTTATAATTCGGCATTGCGCTTTGAATTTCTTTTATGATTTCTTGAATTTTAATCAAAATTTCTTGTTTCTTCTCAATAAGTGGTTTCCGCTCTATTTCATCTGCATGGTTGTAAGATAACTTAGGGAAAAGACCAACAAAAAAACCGATTGTAGCAGCAGCATATGATGCAACGGTTGGCACTTGTGCTACATCTAATCGCTTATTTTGCACATCATCAAGGAAAGAAACAATATCATATCTTTTCTTAGTAGCAGCCAAAGCTTTTACAGCCTGCCAATTCCCTAAAGAAGGGTCAGCACCTTTCAATATTAGAAAGTTGGCGGTATCGAATTGTTTTGTACTATAAGGAGGTTGAAGATTGTAAACCATAATATTATTCAAAGCTGCTAAAAAAGGAGTATATCTTCCAACACCTAGCTTATTTAGCGTTTCTTTAGAAGCTGAAAAACTTTCATCGCAAAAATATTCTAGTATATCTTTAAAACCATAACATGCTGCATACCAAAAAGCTGTTTCATCGTTATCAAATGTCACATTGAAATCAGCTCCTTGCCTGATTAAACGTTTAATGTGACTAAAATCAGGTGATACTTTCTTTATCTCTTCAAGCAATTTTCTATTTAATAGCTTCAAGCATTTTTCATCCAATTGGATTTGGGTATTATCTTTCAGAAAACTAATAATCTCGTCATCTTTTTTGTAAATTGCAGATAATAGAATTCCTGATGCACTCCCTGATTCTTCCTTAAGTTTTTTTCCTTCCTCTAATAATCGCTTAGCAATATTGAGGGAAACTGCTCTCTTTTCTGGCGAATTCAGGGCATTAAATATAGCTGTCAGAAAGGGAGTATAATCTCTTGTATCAGCATAGTTCAATATTTCCTCTTTTATC
>CAZSHR010000149.1:0-3735 GCA_964606725.1 uncultured Coxiella sp. | reverse complement strand
TCATTGTCAATGGTGATATCTTGATGAAAATACGTTTTTATTTTTCTACTATTTTGCCCCAAAGGTATTTGTTTCAAGATAAATACTAAAAAACATAAGAATTTTATAAGCACTCGCATTTATCTAGGAGATAAACATGAAAACTAAAGAAAAAGAAGAGTCCCTAAAAGACATAATACATACTCAACTGCAATCGTTGTTGGAGCAGTGGGTGATGAGTAAAGTAGAAAAAGACTTGTTGAGAAAAGATTGGCTAGGAGGTAAAAAAACTATTTCATTTCACCTAGTGGAAAAAAATACCGCATCAGGCTGGGAAAAAGCTACTAGTATTGACAAATCAGAAGTATTTTTTTTTCTAGAAAAGGGTGAGATGCAAAGTAAGCCAAACCAAGAGGATGTTGTTGAAAGTAAACTGCATACAGTACCGGCTGGCATGGAACAAAGCTTTGTATTTTCAACTAACGATTCTTCTACTAGCTCTCGCGAGAGTAGTAAAAGTAAGACCACCAACTTGGGCTTTGGCTTAGGTGCTTCTCTTCCATTAGGTGCAAGCGCTAATGTCAGTGCGGGGCGTGAATGGAGTCTGACGACAGTTGAAACTAACTCTAAGACAACAACAGTAGCGGGTGAGCAGCAAGTTACTCTTCCTAAAAAAGAACAAGATGCTGAATATAAGCTTGATTTGATCCAACTAACAGATCGGGTGTTTTACTCTTGTAAGCTCAACTTAAAGGGAGCTGTCAAGGTAATTTTTAAAAGGGATCATAAAGCGGTTTATAACGATTCAACTAGAGCATTTGAAGACAATAGAAACGGTCACTCAGAGTGTTTGGTTAATTTGGGCACTATTATAAAAGAACTGGTTGAAACTGGTAAGTTACTCAATTCTGAATGGCATTTTAATACCGATGGCAGTGTGACTCATGAGTTTGACGATGTGGTAGTTAATAACGTTAAGTCGATTTATCCAAAATGGAGTGAAGTTCCCACTGGTATTGCAAATCAGACAGTGACGACCTTACACAATACTCCTGCTCCTGTTATTTCGAGTCAACAACGTGGGGTGAGTGAAGCGTCATCGCATGCTGCTTCCATCGGCTTTGTGCTGAGTTATAAGAGCAGTAAAATTGACGTAGTTGTTGAGCTGGGGGCTGCCAAGCATTTACCAAAAAACATACAAGCTGCATTAGCCAGGCGAGTAGAAGGAAATTTTGAAGACCCGAATTTTAAGTATGTTGTTGATCAACTAAAGACTGGTGGGTTCGATAAGGAAATCAAGAGTCAGTTGTCTCAAACAATATGTACAATGCTACTCCAAAAGAAGAGTGATCCTAACCTAGAGATGACTTTACAATGGCTGAAAGAGAATCCTGATCGGTGTCTTAAAGTGGATTATGTAGAACAAGGGGTTGTTTTTTCAGGCACAGGTGGCGATGAGATACTTGAAGTTGAAGAAGAGACGGTAGCTGATGCATGCAATAGGGAAAGGGGGCAATTTAAGGAGTTGCTCGATAAGAAGTTAGCAGTAGGATATAAGTTTGAGTTAAAACGAGATACTGTTAATCAACTTTTAATCGTTTGTACGCAAACGGAAAAAGGCACTAAAAAAGTCCAAACTTCTCTGATTGCTTTGCAAGAACAGCTCATAGAGTATCTAGCAGCAGGTAGCTTATTAATTAACAAAGAGTATACATTGGGTGAACTTGATGAAGCAGAGAATGAGACATTGTGTATCAAAACACAAGAGGTATCCGATATGGGCACTATTGTTGACTTGCTTAGAGGACTAATTAAAGAAGCGTTCCCTAAATATAATAATTCTCAATCGTTATTCAGCTGCTCAGACACAGGTGTTGTTGACGCAGAAAAAGCGACTTTTGAGTGTGTTTTGCAGTGAAAATAATAGTGGTAGAGGTTGTTAGTGATGATGTCAGTTGATCAATCTGTGCATACAGCGCAGACTCAGGTTTCTTCTGTTGGTACTGTTAGTACGGATGCTATTGTACAAGGCGATGCTAGCTGTCTGCCTGTAAATATTTTAGAGGCGCTTGCTGAGCGAGTCAGGAATGGCATGGCTGATCCTAATCTAGCACTTGCTGTTAAGCAATTAAAAGAGGAGCGTGTTTCTGAGCGCAACAAGAATGACATTTGTAAAGCTATATGTACTTCTTTATTAGAAAAAAAACGTGATCCTGATTTAGAAAAAATTCTATTATGGATGGAAAAAAACCCTCACCGTCATTTACAGGTTGGTGACGCAATACAAGGAGTTGTTTTTTCGGCTGTGGGTGAATCATCACCCCAGCAAGAAATGAGCAAAGATTGTTGTCCTAAGGCTAAAGGATGTAAATTGCCACGAAGCAATAGTGGATGCATAAGTTCTTTATTACCATATGACTCTCGTGCTCCCAATGATAAGAAAACTAAACAACGATTACTGGATGCAATTCGGCAAGGCGACTAACCTGACTCAATACATCAACCATTGGGAGTTCAAGAAAAATTGGTTGGACGAGCACGAGAAAAACGTCACACAAGCCTACCTAAAGGCACCCTACGTGTCAGAGGGCATGTTTTTGCAGTATGTTTGCTGTAACATCTCTGACATGGTGCAGTACCTCGCCGACAACATTTACCCCTCCTATGAAGAGTTGCATATCAGTGGTTATGCTCATGTGTTGGGAAAGGCATTGAAACTCCCTTCACCGAAAGAATCCGCCATGATGGAAGATAGTACGGCAAGCAATTATAGACTGCGTAATGAAAAGTTGGAAAGAGAAGTATCGACTGTGAAAAAAGACACTGAAAAACTCAGTACTGACACAAGCTTGAAAGAAAAAACTAGAGAACACGAACTCAAACAAACACCAAGCTCCGCGCTCAAATTCAAAGCGACCCTATTCCAGCCGCCCCAGACGTATGGCAAGAGAGTGAAGCAAAAAGCAAAGGATGTTGAGGGTAAGTGCAACCAATTAGACGTTGAAGAAATAATGAGGGCGGCAGGCAACCGTGAGGTGGACAACATTAAAAAAATTCTGGACAAAAATGTTAACCTAATTTACGTTCAGGGGTCTATCTTAGACGTTACCGAAACCGAATACGAAAATGTCACGCTTCTCCAATATTTTTGGTCCCTGGGAGATACAGATATGTGCAGTTTCGTGACAGAGTACCTATCACCACTTGATGCAGCGATTCAAATAAATGCTATTGAAAAGGAACGTGAGGATGTTAAGCCATTCACACTAGATGAAACTCTCAAGCAGTACAGCAAATATGTTGATAATTATGATAAGTTGAGTGAGTATGAAGGTAGCCGCATCTGGCAAGATGGTATTGGAAAAGAACAACTAAAATGGCCGCCATATATGCGCTATGAGTTTATAAAAAAAGATCAATATGAAAGTACTGTCAATTAGCACCCTATTCAGGCCACCTATTAGCGCCCTAATTCGGCCACCGATTAGCACCTAATCCGGCCACCTTTTCAGATCATTCTGAAAACAAATTTTTTACCATTACGTCATTTAAAAGATTTGCAACAGGCCAATGACGCTTTGAAAGAATGGATTATGACCACCGCCGGTCAGCGTGTGCATGGCAGCACATTTGAACAACCTTTAAAACAATTTGAGCAAGAGCGTACCAGTTTAAAGGCATTACCGACCCCGTTACTTGACATTGCCGTTTGGCAAAAAGTGACGCTTTATCGAGATTGCCATGTGCGCTATCAAT
>CAZSHR010000148.1:0-3746 GCA_964606725.1 uncultured Coxiella sp. | reverse complement strand
AAATCACCCCCTTAACAAAGGGGGTCGCTGTGCCAACGGCACAGCGGGGGGATTTTACCTTAAACTTTGACATTTACTGCATTCCTCCTATCCTAAAGCTATAGGGCATTAAGATAAGGAGCAGCATCTTGAGCAAAACACTAAGCGACCAAGTGGTTGATATTCTCTCACAAGCCGGTGTTAAACGCGCCTATGGTGTTCCAGGAGACGCCATTGATCTAATGCTAGCCTCCATACACAAACGGCCCGATTTTGACTTTTTCCTCACCCGCCACGAAGAAAGCGCAGGATTTATGGCCAGTGCTCACGCCAAGCTTACCGGCGAAATGGCCGTCGTGCTAGCGTGCCAAGGTCCAGGCGCTGCACACATGCTCAACGCCATGTACGATGCCAAAATGGATAAAGCTCCCATGTTAGTGCTAACCGGACAAATCGAAAGCGACGTCATTGGCACCAATACCGTGCAAGAAATCAATCAACTGCTGTTATTTGCAGATGCTACCTGTTTTAACCGTGAAGTCCGTAGCAGCAACAATCTGGTGGATATTTTGCAGCTTGCTATACAAACCGCTAAAGTGCAACGCGGTGTCGCTCACGTTTCCATTGCCACCGATGTGTTACGCCAAGCACGAGTAAAGCGCATGCCTAGTCAAGCGGTTTATCATATGCCCCATCATCTTACACCCGACGCGAGCTTACTCAATAAAGCTGCCGATATTTTTAATCAGCATAATAACATTACCATTCTCTATGGTGGTGGATGTTTAGGTGCAGCAAAAGAATTGGAAAACGTAGCACAATTACTGGGAGCACCCATAGTACACACCGTGCGCTCTAAAGATATTATTGACAACAACCATCCTCATTATGCCGGTGGCATTGGCTTTAAAGGCTCCAAAAACGGCTGCCATTTTGTTAAAGACTGCGATGCGTTACTCGTCGTTGGCTGTAGTTTCGCTTGGCGAGAATTCTACCCCGACAACACCCCTATTGTGCAAATCGATTTAGACCCACAACGCATTGGTGTACGTTGTCATGTAGAAGTTCCCTTAGTCGGTGATGCAAAAACCGTATTAACGCAACTCGCCGATAAATTAATTCAAAAAGATAATAGCCGTTTTCTACAAGAAGCACAAAAAGCGCACCATAAAGCGATACAAGAACTCGAAAAACAAGCCGCTATTAAAAACACTCATCCTATTGATTCGCCAGTACTAACTCATATCATCAGCGAATTAATCCAAAAAGACGCCATCATCACGGTTGATGCCGGAACAGTGAGTGTTTGGGCAAATAATTGGCTGCGATTGAATGGCAAACAACGACTAATTGGGTCAACAGAACTCGGCACGCTAGGCTTTGGCATGCCCGCTGCAATCGGCTGTCAAATTGCGATGCCAGAAAAACAAGTGATTGCCTTGTGTGGTGATGGCGGTTTTCAAATGACTATGGGAGACTTTTCAACGGCGATAAAATACAATTTACCGATTACCGTCATTATTTACAATAATTTCGCCTACCATTTTATTGAATTGGAACAAATGAAAGAAGGCGTAGCACAATGCTATACCAAATTGGATAATCCGGATTACGCCCAGCTTGCTAAAGCCTTTGGCGGCCAAGGGTTTACCGTGACCAACAGTCATGAATTGCGACCAACCTTGGAAAAAGCACTGGCAACCCCAGCTCCTTGCATTGTTGATGTGCACACTAATCCAGATGAATTAATCAAACCCAATAAAATTACTTTGGCTATGGCTACCAATTTTGCCAAGGGCATGATTAAAACTAAATTAGCCGAAATGCAGAAATAGAAAGCGATTTCAGTACCACCACACTGAGTACTAAGTTACACTCTAGCAAGCGATTTTGTTTCAATAACCTGAGTTCCGAGTTTATTCCATTATAAATCAAGCAATTGTTTTAACGATGAATGATAACTTTTCCCACAACGGGCTTTAAATAACGTCAGTTCGACAGTTATTTCTTTTAACTTCAAGTAGCTATCTGCCTATTGTCGCTTATTTTTATGCAACACACCATGGACACATCACTGTAGGCTCGATTGCTGCTCCCTGAACTGACGTAAGGAATAAGGGCAGCAAAGGGCCAAATAGCTATTTACTGCCCCGTTTTTACTTGCTATACTGGGGCAGTAAATAGCTATTTGGCCCTTTGCTGCCCTGGAGAAAACATGCGTTTTACCGGAAGAGAACCAGAATTAGCGCTACTAAAACGCTTCACTCGAAAAAAAACAGCATCACTCATTGTCGTTAAAGGGCGCCGACGCATTGGCAAAAGCCGTTTAATTGAGGAATTTGCCAAGCCTTATCGCTTCTATCATTTTGCCGGCATCCCCCCTACAGCAAAAACCACCGCACAATCACAGCGAAATGAATTTGCAAGCCAGCTAGCCAAGCAAGGCGTTGCACACATCAAAGCAGATGATTGGAATGCCCTATTCTGGTTGCTATCAGACCAAGCAAAAAATGGCCGAGTAGTTATTTTATTAGATGAAATCTCTTGGATGGGCAGCAAGGATAACGATTTTCTTGGCAAACTCAAAAATGCCTGGGATCAACATTTCAAAAAAAATCCACAACTGTTATTAATCTTATGCGGCTCAGCATCAAGCTGGATAGAAAAAAACATA
Source organism: uncultured Coxiella sp. (assembly GCA_964606725.1). Taxonomy (GTDB): domain Bacteria; phylum Pseudomonadota; class Gammaproteobacteria; order Coxiellales; family Coxiellaceae; genus 2-12-FULL-42-15. The sequence continues at coordinate 1,093 of CAZSHR010000148.1, read as the reverse complement.
CTCAGTAGCACCGGATTTTTGGGCCGAGTATCGCAAACATTAACACTAGAGGAATTACCCCTAAAAGATTGCCAACAATTTTGGGGCAAACAGGCAAATCATGTTTGTGCACAGGAAAAATTGTCGGTTTTAGCCGTTACTGGAGGAATACCACGTTATCTAGAAGAAATCGATCCAACATTGAGTGCGCAAGATAATATCAACCACCTCTGCTTTACCAAAGGCGCCCTGTTAGTCGATGAATTCGACCATATTTTCTCAAACCTATTTCTAAAAAATAGTGATAAATATCGAAAATTAGTGGCACTGCTAGCCAGTGGTGCTAAAGAGTTTCGCGACATATGCCAAGCTTGCAACCAGGAAGCCTCCGGAAGATTATTGGAATATTTAGAGGAATTGGTATCCTCAGGGTTTGTTAAACGCGATTACACCTGGCATGTCAAAGATGGTCGTGATGCCAAATTAAGTCAATTTCGATTATCCGATAACTATCTACGTTTTTATTTAAAATATATTGCAAAACACAAAGCAAAAATTGCAAAAAATACTATGGCTTTTAAAGGGCTAAGCACGCTACCACACTGGCACAGCATTATGGGCTTGCAGTTTGAAAATCTTGTGCTCAACAATCGCTCATATATCTGGCAGCAACTTGGCATCTACGCTCAAGACATTATCTCAGAAAACCCATTCTTTCAGCATAAAACCTCAAAACAAGCGGGCTGCCAAATTGATTACCTAATACAAACTAAATTTTCAACACTCTATATATGCGAAATCAAATTCTCTAAAAACCTTATTGCTAGCAATGTGGTGGCAGAAATGCAAACAAAAATCGACACACTGAAAAGACCAAAATCCACCTCATGCCGACCGGTTCTAATTCACGTCAACGGCGTTGATGAGAGCCTGCAAAACCAGGACTACTTCTCGCATATTATTGATTTTAGCCAAGCAATCGACACTAAAGCTTAATCCTTCGCTTGCTTCAAAAATCATTATTCATCAATCTTTTTAGCTCATTTATTAAACGTCAGCTCGATGAAAAATTAACGTTGATAGGAGGAACGAGTTATTTTCACGCACAAATCTG
>CAZSHR010000147.1:0-3752 GCA_964606725.1 uncultured Coxiella sp. | reverse complement strand
TACAGGGATGTATCCACGGCGTGTTGCGTAAAAATAAGCGACAATAGGCAGATAGCTGGTTGAAATTAAAAGAAATAACTGTAGAACTGACGTAATTTAGGCTAATCCTAGGGAGGTCTCTCTGATGCCCCGTATTGCTATGGGTGTGTGTTATGACGGCCACCATTATCATGGCTGGCAAAAACAAGCAAACGCATTAGCGACCGTACAGCAAGCGCTGGAAGCGGCGCTTAGTGTGGTGGCTAACCATACCGTTAAAGTATGTTGTGCTGGTCGCACTGATGCCGCTGTGCATGCCACTGCGCAGGTATTGCATTTTGATAGTGACTCTGAGCGCCTTGATCAAGCTTGGGTGTTAGGAGGGAATGCCAATTTAGCACCGGATATTAGTATTGTTTGGGCTAAGTCGGTTCCTGTGTATTTCCATGCACGCTTTAGTGCTTTGGCACGTCGTTATCGCTATATTTTTTATAACCAAGCCATGCGTCCTGGCATACTGCGGCATGGGGTAACCTGGTGGCGGCGTCCTTTGGATGAGCAGCGTATGCATCAAGCGGCTCAGCAATTGCTTGGCGAGCATGACTTTAGTGCGTTTCGTGGCGCAGGCTGCCAATCGAATACTCCGATGCGCTGTATTCAAGCGATTGCCGTCTATCGATTGCGGGACATGGTTGTCATTGATGTACAGGCTAATGCTTTTTTATTGCACATGGTGAGAAATATTGCCGGTGTCTTGGCGGCCATTGGTAGTGGTGATCAGTCACCGCAATGGGCGCTTGAGGTACTAGAAAGCCGTGATCGTCGCTGTGCGGCTGCTACTTTATCTTCTGCGGGTCTTTATCTGGTTCAGGTGCAGTATCCCAGTTGCTTTGCTTTGCCGGTCTTTGCCCCAGGGCCGTTTTTCTTGTCCCCCCAAAGTGCGCTATAATTGCCATAGTGTGGGCTTGCGGTTATTATCTCGACTACTTGAGTGACTGAATGAAGTGATGCGATTATGAGTTGGTTTAAAAAATTATTGCCCAAAGTAGCACCTGTTGAAAAAAAAGGCGTTCCTGAAGGAGTTTGGAGTCAATGTCCTGCCTGCAACGCCGTGCTTTATGGTGCAGAGTTAACGCGCAACTTGAATGTTTGTCCTAAATGCCAGCACCATTTGCGCATCAGTGCGCGCAATCGCTTGATTGCTTTTCTTGATAAAGGTGAGTGTCATGAATTGGCAGAAGAAGTAGTGGCAGTGGATCGCTTAAAATTCAAAGATTCAAAACGTTACAAAGACAGGATTTCAGCGGCTAATAAAAAATCCAAAGAAAAAGAGGCCTTGGTAGCCATGCAAGCAGCAGTTAATGGCGTGCCCGTGGTGGCCTGTGCCTTTGATTTTGATTTTATTGGTGGCTCCATGAGTGCAGGGGTGGGGTCGCGCTTTGTCGTTGCTGCCCAGGCTGCTTTGAAAAATCGCTTGCCTTTGGTATGTTTTTCTACCAGTGGTGGTGCACGTATGCAAGAGGGTTTGTTTTCTTTATTTCAAATGGGCAGAACAGCCACTATTTTGGGCTGTTTGGCGCAGCAGCAAATCCCTTTTATTTCTGTGTTGACAGACCCCACAATGGGGGGAGTTTCCGCCAGTCTTGCCACACTGGGTGATATTATTATTGCTGAACCGAATGCATTAATTGGTTTTTCTGGTCCGCGTGTTATAGAACAAACCATTCGTCAAACCTTACCAGAAGGGTTTCAACGCAGTGAATTTTTACTAGAGCACGGAGCTATCGATATGATAGTTGACCGCAGAGACTTGCGTGATAGAATTTCTGCTTTATTAGCGAAGTTGACTCACCATGTCCAACATTAGCAAAACGTTAAGTGACTGGCTTGACCATATTGCGAATCTTCATACTTCTAGCATAGACTTGGGTCTCTCCCGCATATTACCTTTGGCGCAGGAATTACACCTGAGGCAATTTCCTTGTCCCGTGGTAGTGGTGGCTGGAACCAATGGCAAAGGTTCTGTTATCCGTAGTTTGGAGAGTATTTATTTAGCAGGTAATTATCGCGTGGCAGCGTATACCTCGCCTCATCTAATACGTTTTAATGAGCGCTTGCGTATTGATGGTGTTGAATCCAGCGATAGTGATTGGCAAGAGGCGTTTGCCGTTATCGAGCGCGCTCGTCAGTGTACGCTAAGCTTTTTTGAGTATACCACCTTGGCGGCTTTATGGATTTGTCAGCAAAAAAAACCAGATGTGATTTTACTCGAAGTTGGTTTGGGCGGGCGCTTGGATGCGGTGAATGTGGTCAATTCTCAAGTGGCGGTAGTAACCACGATTGCTTTAGATCATATGGATTGGTTGGGAGGCACGCGCGAGAAAATTGGTTTTGAAAAGGCAGGTATTTTTCCTCACAGTCAATTAACCGTCTGTGGTGATCCTGATCCTCCTGAGACAGTTAAGGCGCAATATTTGTATCAACGCGATTACGATTATCAAGTGAGCGAAGCACACTGGCAATGGCATGGTATTAAAAAACACTATCATGATTTACCTCTGCCGCGATTAAAATTACAAAATGTTGCTACGGCGTTAATGGTGACGGAGTTATTAGATTTACCACTAAGCCAAGCACAGCTTTGTCAGGCTATGCATGATATTTGTTTATCGGGGCGTTATGAGCGCTATGAAGGACAGCCGTTGATCATTGTAGATGTGGCGCATAACCCGCAATCCTGCGCCTATTTAGCGCAGTGTTTTTCTCAGGAAAAAGTGGTAGGAAAACGTCATGCTGTGGTAGGCATGTTAGCAGATAAGGCTATTGCAGAATCACTGAATGTGCTAAAGCCTCTTATTGACCAGTGGTGGCTTGCTGATTTAACACAAACCCCACGTGGTGCAGATGCTGTAACCTTGCAAGATTATTTAGCGCAAAGTCATACGCAATCGCAACAGTTTAATTCAGTTGAGTTAGCATTAGACCAAGCACTGCAACAGGCAAATGTTGAGGATAGTATTCTGGTATTTGGGTCATTTCATACAGTTGCAGCGGCAAAGCCATTGCTTGAGGAGCGCGGTTATGCAACAGCAAACTAAGCAGCGTTTGGTGGGAGTGTGTGTTATTGTCTTGGTGGCATTGATTTTTTTACCGTTGCTGTTTTATCAATCTTTGCCAGGCATGCATCGCTTGCCCTCGACAACCGCTACACTGGATCAGGCAGCAGTGCATGAAGTGGTTTATCAATTACCGTTAGAGGAGCAAGCAGAGCCAGAACAAGCAGCAGTTGCTGAATCGGCTAAACCGTCGTCTTTAAAACAGCAGGTGAAAAACCATAACACTACTACTATCACTACTGAGTTGCCACAAGCTTGGGTGGTGCAAGTGGCTACTTTTGCAGATACCGTGCATGCTAGGCACCTAGTGTCTTTATTGCGACAGCAGGGATTATTGGTTTATACCAAAAAACGGACATCGCCGTTGCGGATTCAAGTGATGGTGGGTCCTTATATTGATCGCTATAAGGCTGAGCAATTGCAACAGCATTTACGGCAAACCCTGAATTTACAGGGTATTATCAGGGAATATGTAACATGATAAATTGGCAAGCATTCAACTGGATTGATTACAGTATCATAGCAGTGGTGGTATTGTCTGCTATGATTAGCTTGTTTCGGGGTTTTATCAGAGAAGCCATCTCATTGGCGTCATGGGGGTTAGGGTTTTGGTTGGCTTCTCGTTATGCTAATCTGATACAAGATTATTTTACACGC
>CAZSHR010000146.1:2193-3767 GCA_964606725.1 uncultured Coxiella sp. | reverse complement strand
ACTTTAAAGAGCCTCCTTTCTTTATACGACAATGTATTTGAGGCAGTATACATAGAACTAAAAGGAAAGAGCTTCGATCCTGACAAATGTAACTATTTGTTTTTTCTCGATATTATGCTATATCAAGAAGTCCAAAAGTTCTTAAAAAAAGAACTCAGTTACTTAGGAATAAAATTAAAAAAGAACATTGCCGCCCGGAATCTCTTTAATAATTTAAAACCTACTATAATGGGAAGGAGACCTATGGCTAGCAAAACTGATAATACGCAAGATTTAGAAAAAATTCGGAGCTTCTTGAAATGTGAAGTTGTCGCAAACGTTTTATCTAAAGATTTTATTGAAAAAATTCTTTTTCAAATAAACGAAAATAATTCAGAAAAACTTATAGAAATTCTAGATAAGTTGAAATTTAAATTAGAATTTGAAACGATTGAACTCTCTCCTGAGTATGCTAAGATTGATGAGTTATTCAGCTTCGCTGGAAATCTATCTGAAGAAATGAACAGAAAAATTATCCAGATGCTTGAAGATTTAGCTAGTAAAGAAGTTTCTAAAAACCACTTAACAGCCTAAATTTTCTAAGAGAAATTTATGAAGAATCGAAAAAGTTTTTTCAAAATGGAACGTTTATATCACAAGAATCTTTGTTTATACTTAATGTTTTAGAAATTTTAATAAAAAAAGAAAATGAAAATTTTTTTATGGAAAATCTTACTAAATCAATAAACTTTTTTTCAAATCAAAATAAAAAAGTATACACTGATTTCTCTAAAAAAATTCTCTCTCCTGCTTTTGATACATTTTGGTCATGTAATAATGAGGAGAGCACCATTAAACATAAACTTAGTGAAATCATTGTAGATTCTGCGAACATTAAAACTGACTATGAAAGTATATTATTTTATTTAAATGAATACAGTAATAAAATAAAAAAACAAATTGAAAATTTTCCGAAAGAACTAGAAGAGAAAGAGCAAAAAAAAATTAAGAAATTAACGGAAAGTCGAAGAGGGTTTCAAAAAGAAATTGAGGAATCTTTGAAGCATGTGAGAAAAGAAAGTATCTCTTTGCTTGAGAATGTTAGTCAATTACAAATCTTGAAAAAAGAACGAGAAGATAAAGAAAAAAATATTAAGGAAAAAAATTTACTTAAAGAAAAAAATAGAACCTTAATAATTGAATCTAATGAATCATTAAAAAGATATCTTGAAGAAACAGAATTAGCTAAAAGAGAAATTGAAATAAGTGAAGCTGATTTTTTATTAAAATTAGAAAGAGCAAATATAGAAAAAGAATTAGTTAAAGAAAAAAATAATTCTTTAATAAATAGAATGAATGAGCTATTAAAAAAAGCGCATGAACAAAAAAGATTAGATGAAAAAAACGCTAATTATTCAATAAATAAATTTAATGATCTATTAGAACAAGCATATGCGCAAAAAAAATTAATCGAAGAAAAAGTTGCTTCTTCGAAAGAAGCGGAAGAAAATTATCTATTAGAAGAAGCATATGAACAAACAAAATTAATCGAAGAAAAAGTTGCTTCTTCGAAAGAAGCGGAAGAAAATTATCTA
>CAZSHR010000146.1:0-2093 GCA_964606725.1 uncultured Coxiella sp. | reverse complement strand
TGAACAAACAAAATTAATCGAAGAAAAAGTTGCTTCTTCGAAAGAAGCGGAAGAATGTGATTCTTCAATTAATGAAATTAATAAGTTATTAGAAGAAGCACGTAAGCAGAAAAAATCACTTGAAGAAAAAAACAATGATGCAATTGATTCAATTTCTAAATTGTTAACAGAGGCGCGCATTAAAAGAGAAGAATCAGAAAAAAAAATCTCTTCTGAAATAAAAAATACTACTAATATATTAGAAGAGAGTAGAAAAAATCTTGATGAAAGATTAGAAGATCTTTGTAAAAGTTCTAGCTCTACTGAAAAAAGTATTGAAAATTTAAAAAAGAAAAATTCGGATTTAGAAGTTGAATTAGAGCATGAAAAAGCTACAGTAAAGGCACTAAATAATCGAATTCGTGATCTTGAAAAGTGTTTAGAAAAAACATCAGAAGAGATTAAAATCACACATAAAGAATATGGCGAAAAATTTAAAACAGTTAAAGAAGAGCATGAAAAAGTAATTAATCGACAAAGAAATGAAATAATAAATTTTCAGATTGAGAAGTCGTTAGATCCGAGAATCTTGGAAATTCCAAGTGAATTAGTTCCTCTGCAAAAAAGCATTTTTGAATTGGCTGAAAATGTTGAAAACTTTTTAAATACCTCTGTCGATTTGATATTAGAAGATAGGTTAGTGAAGCTTGCTTATTTTCTTCAAGAGGTAAAGTCTTTCAAAGACAAGTGTGAAAATATCATGCCCCATAACGATAATTCTTCATTGGAACAATTTAAGGTTAAGCTTGATAAAATAAAGGACCTTTTAACTTTACTTTGGCCAGATAATGGTGCTCGTAATTATTTTTTGGCTCTTTTGAAAAAGCGTATGTCAGAAGAAGGCTTATTAAATTTTGTTCAGTCATTTTATATTTCTTACTCTCATGGCCTAAAAAAAGTTAGTGTGGCTCACGAAGTGATCAATAGTATGCTTAGATTCATTGGGGTTGGCAGCTTTTACGATAGGAAAGACATGCGAGATGGGAATAAAAAGATACAAGAAAGAATGACTGAAAAAATGAATGAAATGGAAGCTGTTATTTTTCTCATTAATGGCACATTTGTAGACTCTGTCTTACAAGATGTAAGTAAGAAGACATGTATTAGTGGTGTCACATTTGAAATTTCTTTGTATGATAAATTAAAAAAGTCTATATTTGTTTACATATGTAATGAAGTATATAAACAGATTGAGCAGGATGGATCTTACGAGAGTTATGCTGATGTTCTTCGAAAAGTAATTTGGGAAAATCAACATAATGCTGATCATCTTGATATTTCGAAAAATAAAAAAGAGAATGAGCTTGCTCTGAATTTTCTCGGATTATATGAGCGTCTTCCGACCACTTCAAAAAACTCTGTTGATTCTTTTTTTTGCAAGCTTATTGCTGACAGCATAGGTACAAAAACAAATAATAGTTTAATAAAACAGAAATTTGAGGAAATATATGAGGAGTGTTTCAGTAAGTTTAATAAAGACTTTGACTATATCAGCATGGAACGACAATTAGTTAAGAAAAATGAAGATACAAAGAAAGAAAAAGAGACTCAAGGAAAAACATTAGAATTATGGCAAAAGGATCCTAAGTCAAGTACTAGGCCTAAAGATACTGTAGCTGGATTAAAGGATGTCTTTGAACAAAAAATTAAAAGAAGTCACTCAGACCTTTCCAATAAACCACAAAGTTCGGCTTTTTCTAAAACTACTAAAGCAATCTCTCCCAGCAAGTGGGGTAAGGTGCGTATACAAGGGTGTGCAACTTCTTCACGTAGCAAAGCTTCATCTGGCCTTTTTCAGCGCTCTCGTGAACTAACAGACAGCAGCATTGGGGCTACTAGAAGTTCAGACTCCTTTGTTAACCCCCCTCAGCCTTGATTTTCGTTTTGTCAGGCTGCAGACATAACCATGACTTTTCTTTGCGCTGGTCGTGATGAGTGATTAAATTCTTCAACTGCTACGAGCCATCAAGCGGAAGGTGATGGCTCGTAGTCCCCATTAGTTGCCAGATTTTTCGCCGAGCGAATGGGATGGAGGGGCGTACTTTAAATACCGC
>CAZSHR010000145.1:0-3794 GCA_964606725.1 uncultured Coxiella sp. | reverse complement strand
TGCTCACCTTGCGCTGCTTGTCCCGACACGGTCGCCGCGATTCGTCATCCTGACTCAGACGCGGCTTTAATCAGACTTCGTGTCTGATTATCCGTGTCTGGACAGCGCGGCTCAGGTTGCGCTAGCCTAATCGTTCTCTCGCAACCGCTTTACCAGCTCCTCACGCGCTTAAGTCAATAGCAGGCAGGCAGCTTAACACTAACCATCGAACTCAAACCAATCACGTATTTTGAACACACCAATCAGCAATACGGCGACTCACATCCAGTGCAGCACGATTCGCCGCCAGCACCCCAGCATAAGGTGTACTACCACTAACAGGCACCAGCACTGCAAAATAGCGGCTAGCCACAATATGATGAGTACGACTATCTAACAAAATCGCCTGTATTTCCAGACGCACTTGACTAGTCGGCAATAAAAATTCTTGCTGTAATTTAAACAGTTGCAAACTCAGACGATAGTTAGATGAAGACAACAAAGGCGGTGGAATAACGGCACGATAATAAGCCTTTGACCGAAGGGATTCTAGCATAATCGGAACCAGCATTTGTGCGGGCGGCGCTACCCAACGATTACGAGAAAAAGACTGTAATTCAAAAGGCGTCATCACATATATCATATCTGCTGTCTGAAAACCTGGACTTGCTGTTGGCATGGCAAGCGCTATTGTCATCACCGTTTTTGCCTTTTTAGGTTGCTTTTCTGTTTTAGTATTACCCAACCGATAGGTCGCCACATTACTCACTTTCACAGGAGTACATCCTGCTAACAGCAACACAGTTGCAATAAAAAAGATAAACCATCGTTGCATTATTTCTCTCCTGGGCCAGGCGGTGCTGGCGTTTTTCCACGCACAATCATTGCGGGGTCTTGCTCAAACTCATAAGCAAAAGATTGCAATGTGCTGGTCATTGTATCCAAACGTTGTAATAATTGCTGCGCACTGGGAACTAGGTGTTGCGATACTTCATTAATAGAGTTATTCGCCAATACCACGGTATTAGCCATAGTCTCGCCAGAGGTGGCAACACGATCAGCCGCTTTAGTCATTGCCGACAAGGTGTTATTAAACGCTTTTAAAAGCTGAGGAAACTGTACACTTGCCACTGCACTGTTACGCAGCAAAACACTCATTGAATTCAAGCCATTATTAATTTGCTCTGAGTTCAAAGCGACAACTTGAGTAATTTTTTCTAAATTCAATAAACTATTTTTGACAGCAAGACGATTCTGCCTATCTAACACCTGATTAACATCTTCGGTTAACTGTGAAACCGACTGTGTTATCTCTTTGACTACAGTACTCAACCTAACTAACAAAGAAGGTTCTGCGGCAATAACCGGATAAGGATGCCCTGGCTGACGTCGCAACAATGGTGCATTCGTGGTACGCGCTTTTAGTCCTACATAATCAAGGCCAGTAATCCCTTGCGGATTCAATGTTGCTACCGTACTGGTAGTAATAGGTGTTCCTTTTTCAAGCTTCATAACAATTTCAACTTGCTGCGGATCTTTTTTATTTAATAGGATTGAAGAGACATAGCCGACTTTTACACCATTAAAACGCACAGCACTTTGTACATTCAATCCAGACACATCATCACGAATATAAGTGACATAAGTCTGCGTAAAACGATCTTGCTTCATGGTTGTTAACCATAAAAAAATACTCACCATGACAGTGGCCAATACAATCACAAACACACCAACAAGGGTATAGTTAACTTTAGTATCCATGTGTTACACCTTCCTGTGTCAATCGTTGTTGCTGCCCTCTTGGGCCACTAAAATAGCGCTGTATTAAAGGATGAGAGTGTTTAACTAACTCTGACATCGGACAAGCGGCTAATACTTTACCCTCTCCCAAAAAAATAACGCGATGAGGAACTCGCCATAATGTATCCAAATCATGCGTAATCATCACTAAGGTAATTCCCAGCAAACGATGCAATTGCAATACTAAATCATCAAACGCATCAGCACTTTGTGGGTCTAAACCAGCTGTAGGCTCATCCAAAAAAACCAACTGTGGATCCAAAGCCAAAGCCCTTGCTAAAGCCACCCGCTTACACATACCACCACTGAGTTCTGAGGGATATTTCCAAGCAGCCTCTTTGCTCAGTCCAACTAAGTTTAACTTGAATAACGCTAGCTGATACATCAGCGGTTGCGGTAACTTTACTAGCTCCATCATAGGAAACATAATATTTTCCAACACAGTCATGGAACTAAAAAGGGCGCCGCTTTGAAACATAACACCCCAACAGCGACGAATCACATTTGCTTGCGCTTCTTTAGAATGCAGCACATCTTTTTCAAACACATGAATAGAGCCTGATGCTGGCCGCAGCAACATCAAAATAGTGCGAATCAATGTGGTTTTACCACAGCCACTGGCACCAATAATAGCAATAATTTCTCCCTGCTGCACCGTTAAATCTAAATCACGATGGATAACTGCACCGCCTAACATAGTGGTTAATTGACGAATATCAACCGCTAAAATGCCCATTAAATCCCTCTAAGGCTAAAAATAACTGAAAATACAGCATCGACAATAATGATTAAAAATATTGATTGCACTGCACTTTTAGTCGTTTTATCACCAACGCTATCGGCACTATGCGCCACTTGAAATCCTTGATAGCTCCCCACTAACGCGATAACTAATGCAAAAAAAGGCACTTTAACAAGGCCAACCACATACTGCTGCACCGCGATAGTATGCTCAAAGCGAATTAAAAAGGCTTGATAAGCAATTCCTAATTGTGCTTTCGCCATGATCATTGCCCCTAATACCCCAAAAATATCTGCCCACACTACCAGCAGAGGAAGTGCAATCAATAATCCAATCACTTTGGGTAAAACAATACGCATAAACGCAGAAATACCCATAGTTTCTAAAGCGTCAAGCTCTTCATTTACCTTCATCGTTCCAATTTGAGCGGCAAAGGCGGTACTAGTACGCCCTGCCGCAATAATCGCCGTCACCAATGGCGCAAATTCTCGAAAAATAATCATTCCTGACAAATCAACTACATAAATATTTGCCCCATAAGCTGACAATTGTAGCGCGATCTGATAAGTCATCACTATCCCCACAAGAAATATCAGCAAAGCGACAATCGGCAAGCCACGGTATCCGGCACTATCCATCACCGACAACACAGAACGCCATTTAATGGTTTGCGATTTTTTAAAAGCAGCCAGCAACAACACCACAAAGTGCCCGACAAAACCGATAAAACTCAGGCATTCTTGTAATTTTCTCACAACAAGCTGTCCCAAAAGCGTAATTGGATTAGGACGTGAAGGCTTGCCAGTACAGTCATCTTCAATCGCTTCAGATTGCAACAAAGATAGTAACCCCATAAAATCCGCATGCAGTGATTCAATGGTCATGGATTTTCCCAATTGCTGTAAACTAGACTGCAAGCGCAATAGCACTAAGGCACCCGCACTATCCATTTTGCTAATTGCTTGACCATTGAAAGTAATTTTGTCACTGAACTTTGCCACCAAACGAGTCAAAGAATCCTCGATACCAGCCACCTTATCGATGGTCCAAGCCCCCTGACAGACTAGTTCTGCCTGATCAGCACGATAGGAAATAAAATCAGACATGATTAAACTACGTTTTTTATACGGTTGATATATTGTGCCAGTTTAAGAGAAGTTTGGCTATCGCCAATTTGACGCAATCTTTTCAATAACGTATAGTTTGTGCGCTAAGTCGTCGGGGTATAGCGCAGTCTGGTAGCGCGCCTGCTTTGGGAGCAGGATGTCGGGGG
>CAZSHR010000144.1:0-3808 GCA_964606725.1 uncultured Coxiella sp. | reverse complement strand
GGACTACCATTGGTACAGATAGAACTAAAAAAACGTGGTGTTGCTGTTAGCGAAGCATTTAATCAAATACACCGCTACAGTAAAGAGAGCTTCAATAGCGAAAGTTCACTATATAAATATCTGCAGATTTTTGTTATTTCTAACGGTACCGACACTCGTTATTTCGCTAACACTATTAAACGCAACAAAAACAGCTTCGACTTCACCACAAATTGGGCGATATCTGACAATAGTCTGCTTAAAGACCTTAAGGATTTCACCGCAACCTTTTTCCAAAAAAACACTTTACTGAATATACTGATACATTACTCAGTGTTTGATGTCAACGATACCTTGCTTATCATGCGCCCTTACCAAATTGCAGCTACTGAACGCATTCTATGGAAGATCAAGCGCTCTTATCAAGAAAAAAATTGGAGCGAGCCAGAAAGTGGTGGTTATATTTGGCATACAACCGGATCTGGAAAAACCCTGACCAGCTTTAAAGCGGCTAGACAGGCATGTGAACTGGATTTCATTGATAAAGTTTTTTTTGTTGTGGGTCGCAAAGACCTCGACTATCAAACCATGAAGGAATATCAGCGCTTGTCGCCCGATAGTGTGAATGGTTCTGATAGCACTGCAGGACTTAAACGCAATCTGAGCAAAGATGACAACAAAATTATTGTGACCACCATTCAGAAGTTGAATAGGCTAATGAAAACTGAGGATGATCTATCAGTCTATAAGCAACAAGTGGTTTTCATCTTCGATGAGTGCCATCGCAGTCAGTTTGGTAAAACACAGAATCGCTTGAAGGAGAAGTTTAAATACCATTATCAGTTTGGTTTTACGGGCACGCCGATCTTCTCACAAAATACCTTAAACGGCAAAATAACTGCCAGCATATTTGGACCTAAACTGCATACTTATGTGGTCACTGATGCCCTTCGTGATGGAAAAGTATTAAAATTCAAAATGGATTATGCCAATGTACGCTCCCAATTCAAGGCCATTGAGAGCGAACAGAATTTAGAGAAATTAAATGCAGCAGAAAATAGAAAGGTGCTGCTACATCCAGAACGTATTCGAAAAATATCTGAGTATATTTTAAAACACTATCGTCATAAAACGCATCGCTTGCAAGGCAGTAATAAAGGCTTTAATGCCATGCTTGCTGTAAGCAGTGTGGATGCTGCCAAACTGTATTATGAAAAATTTAACATGTTGCAAGCACAAAGCAACAACCCACTTAAAATCGCGACTATTTTCTCGTTTGCTGCGAATGAGGAGCAAGATGCGGTTGGTGAGATTGCGGATGAAGGTTTCGATGTCTCTGCCATGAACAGCAGTGCAAAAGAGTTTCTAAGTGCATCTATCAGAAATTACAATGCTTTCTTTCTTACCAATTTCAATCTCAATAACGATGGCTTTCAAAACTACTATCGTGATATAGCCAAACGAATGAGAGGCGAAAACAGTAACGGAGGTAAACTTCCACCTGAAGAAAGAATTGATTTGTTAATTGTGGTAGGCATGTTCTTGACTGGCTTTGATGCCCCAACGCTTAATACGCTATTTGTCGACAAAAATTTGCGTTATCACGGCCTCATACAGGCTTATTCGCGCACCAACCGCATTTATGATGCAACGAAAACCTGCGGGAACATCGTAACATTTCGAGACTTAGAGCAAGCTACGAACGATGCCATTACCTTGTTTGGTGACAAAAACACCGAGAATGTACTATTGGAAAAAAGCTATTGGGAGTACATGAAGGGCTTTAGCGATGCTATAACTGGTAAAGCACTGCGCGGCTTTATTGACGTGATCACGGAGTTAGAACAACGCTTTCAGAACCCACATGATATCCCTAAAGAATCGGATAAAAAAGCCTTTGTTAAATTGTTCGGAGAATATTTACGCCTAGAAAAAGTGCTGCAAAACTACAATGAATTCTCAAGCTTAAAAGCTCTGCAAACGCTTAATTTGCGTGATTCTGAGGCGATCGAGGCATTTAAAGCAGAACATCAGTTAAGTGATGATGATTTTTCCGAAATGAAAAAACTCAATCTGCCAACTGAACGCAAGATTCAAGATTACCTATCCACCTATAACGATATTTGGAATTCCTTGCGACAAGAAAAAAATGCTAATAAAAAAGAAAAATCTGGCGTTGGCTTGGAAAATATGGCATTCGAAGTTGAGTTAATGAAGTCTCAAGAAATCAACCTGGATTACATCCTTGAACAAATCTTTGAACATAATAAAGAAGTGAAAGATAAAACAGCACTGCTTGGAAATGTACACCGCATGGTCAGGTCAGGCACTAGTAATCGTGCTAAAGAGAGTTTGTTGATTGACTTTATCAATCAAACAGATATTGACAAGTTACGTGATAAAACCAGTATTATCAGCGCTTTCTTCACCTTCGCCCAAAAAGAACAACAACGTGAAGCAGAAGAGCTGATCAATACAGAACATTTAAATGCTGAACTTGCAAAGCGTTATATCACCACGTCAATGAAACGCAAATTTGCTAGTGAAAACGGTACAGAATTAAATGCGATTCTACCTAAAATGAGCCCACTGAACCCAGAGTATCTCACAAAGAAACAAGCTGTTTTCCAAAAGATTGCTGCCTTTGTAGAGAAATTTAAAGATGTAGGTGGAGAAATCTAGAAACGTAACCGAGAAACAAATCCCGAAACTCGTAACAGCTACAAATTTAAGAACCAGTTTGTATCAACAGTCACTTTTTCTACTTCTACCATCTCTTTTTTTATACCCAATGAAAATTCTTTCAGCTTATCTGCTAACAAGTCTCCATCAATAAGATCAATAGGCGGCGCCCCCTCTCTGTTGGCCTCTGCAACCGCTGCTTTTGTAAAGCTGCCTGTCGTAATAAACAACCCTTTATCAACTCTTCCTGTCATCGCACCTCTAAAGTCACGAATTTCAGGAGAACCTACAGAGCCTTTATATTTCTTGCACTGGAAAACAACATGTATACTGATCAATCCATTAATCCGTGCAACACCTCTGCCATCTATTCCACCATCACCGGTTTTACCAGTTACTTCAACATTCTTAAAACCTGACTCACGCAACAAACGCTTTGCCAAACGCTCAAAAGCATCCGGAGTTATTTGCTTAATTAAAACGTGATGAAGATGCTCGCGCCATACCCGTGATTCTTCAGAAATTTCATCACTCACAAAGACAACTTTATTATCCTGATTGCCAGTTTTACTCTTTTTAGTTGGTTTATTCTTTTTGTTTGTTTTAATCTTTTTACTCTCCAATGAACGAACATACTTTACAATTTCATTAGTGTTAATTTTTTTGCTCTGCTTGGCTTTATCGGTAAGCGACCAAATTCCACGAGACGAGTTTTCAAGATAACCTGCTTTTTTAAGGTAAGTTCGCGACCAACCCAGGCGATATTCAATTTCAGTTTGACTGCTTTTTTCAGGATTATGAAGCACATTCAAAACTCGATCATCAAATTTTCCCAGTTTAACAACCTCATCATAAATTTCATCATTGCTCCCGGAACCTCCCAAATTCCTTAGAGATTTTATAACAGGAAACATAAACTCATCAAAAGTAGGTATTTTCATCGTTATATCCTCAATGTATCATCTTTGAGCAGCGCCGTAATACCACAATTAACCGTATTCATTGTCTAAATTAATTTGACACTTCAAACGGGCTGTAGCAAATGATAATGGTTTTTCTAAAGTAATTTTTCAAGAAGCTGAATAAAGTAAAATCTGGAGCGGGAAACGAGATTCGAACTCGCGACCCCAACCTTGGCAAGGTTGTG
>CAZSHR010000143.1:0-3887 GCA_964606725.1 uncultured Coxiella sp. | reverse complement strand
AAATAGTTATTTGTTCACGTTTGGCTTAGCTTATAAGTTTTACTAACTAACGTCAGTTCGACAGCTATCTCTTTTAATTTCAACCAATTATCTGCCTATTGTCGCTTATTTTTACGCAATAGGTTGTCAATCAACCTTTTCATTTATAAAAGGATAAACTCTGAGCTCGGGTTTAGTTAGATTCACTCTATGCTACTTGCTCTCTGGGATGTGATCTGCCATAATTTCAAATCTCACAAAAACGCCAAAAGACATTTTTGTGAGATTTTGTAACTTATTGATTATTAATAAAATTATAGAAATATCAAGAGATGCATGGTGAAATTTATTGGCAGAGAGTCTGAAATTAAGGCACTTAATGCGCTTAAGCAAAAGCGTTCTGCAAGTCTGGTGGTTATCAAAGGGCGTCGACGCATTGGTAAAAGTCGTTTGTTGCAGGAATTTTCTAAGTCATTTACTCAGGCTTATTTATTCTCTGGTTTGCCTCCTGGAGAAGCCATTAGCGCACAGATGCAGCGTGACGAATTTGCCAGACAGTTTGAGCGACAATTTTCGTTGAATTTACAGCGTAAAGAAGATTGGGGTGATTTGTTTTGGGAGTTATCAAAGCAGACGCGAATGGGTCGCGTATTAATTGTGTTAGATGAGATCACCTGGATGGGTGCAATGGATTTAGCTTTTTTGGGTAAGTTAAAGAATGCTTGGGATTTGTATTTTAAGAAAAATGATCAGCTCATTTTAGTATTGTGTGGTTCAGTATCAACTTGGATTGAAAAAAATATCTTAAATAGTACTGGATTTTTGGGTCGAGAATCCTTGGTATTGACTATACAAGAGATGCCATTAAGAGATTGTGCGGCATTTTGGGATGATGCAGATCACCGTATATCAGCTTACGAAAAACTTAAAGTGTTAGCAGTGACCGGTGGTATTCCACGTTATTTGGAAAACATTAATCCAGCATTGACAGCAGAAAATAATATTCAACGACTTTGTTTCTCTGAAAAAGGAATCTTAGTAGATGAGTTTGAGAAAATTTTTTCTGATTTGTTTAATACCAGAAATCGACTGTATCAGAGAATTGTTACCTGTCTTGCTGATGGCGCTTGTTCCCAAGATGTGATTACTCAGAGAATTAAATTAAAGAAAGGAGGAGATATTTCTAGTTATTTGAATGATCTGATTAGTTCCGGTTTTATTTCTAGAGATTTTACCTGGAGGATAAAGGATGGCAAGATATCTAATTTAAGCTATTATCGATTGAGGGATAATTATTCGCGATTTTATTTAAAATACATCCTTCCGAATAAAGAGAGAATCAGATTGGGAAACATTAACGAAATCACATTATCGAGTTTTCCAGGTTGGTATAGTATTATGGGTTTGCAAATTGAGAATCTTGTTCTTGGTAATCGTCATGAAATCAAGCGTCAATTAAAAATAAACCCTGCGGATATTTTAATGGATAATTCATTTTTTCAAAATAGAACAAAGAAACATCCAGGATGTCAGATTGATTATATGATTCAAGACAAGCATCATGTGCTGTATATTTGTGAAGTTAAATTTTTGGCAAGAGAAATTGGTATGCAGGTGATTGATGAAGTTCGAGAAAAAATTAAGCGGCTAAAACTACCTAAACAGTTTTCATATCGACCGGTGCTTATTCATGTGAATGGTGTGAGTGAGGTCGTTGAAGAAGCGCAGTATTTTTCAGATATTGTTGATCTTGGTGAGTTTTTGACGACTTGATAAATCTATCGAACTCACGCTGTTTAACAGTAATGAATTGTACTATCACTGTTTATGTTAGCTGTTGAAGGTAGTTTTTGATTTCCAAGTAGTGTGTTAGGGTTATTAGCGAGTGAGGGTGGTGGTGGTTGGTCGATGAGTTTGGCTATTGCTAAACTAACAATGGCTAAAGCTACAATGCCTAGAAAAACAGCACCCGTGAGTAAGCATGCACTGGACAAGGTGGTTGCTGCACTGGCGCCTACAAAAACGATTTTCGGTAGCGAGAAAGCAGCAGCATGAATGCTTTGAGTGAAGATGGCAGTTAATATCGCCATTAGCCCTGTTACTGTCATGTAATAGGCGCTATTTGAGCTAAGAAATCGTTGTGTATAGGGTGCGCACGGTTTTTCATTTAGCAATAATTCGGTTCTTATGGGTAAGCGGTAACAATTCATCAGAATAGCGCACATAGCTATTGAGGTAATAATCAAGGGTAATATCATCGGAATCGCTAAGCCTAAACTGCTTATGATAATAAAATTAGCGGTTATACTGAGACTAGATAGCATAAACAGTTGTTGGTTTTGTTTTTTTATACTTAATCGTAGTGCTAGTAAATCCTGGTGAGAAAAAATATGATTTAAGTTGCCGTTTAAGCTAAGATCAGAAAAATAAGCGACAAACTCTTCGCCACTAATCGCACAGGCAGTGCCTCCTTTTTCTTGTATCAGCCTAAACATCGGTGAATCATTAACACCATCACCGACAATCCAGGTGCTGTGGGCATCAATCTTTTTATTTGTTATTAAATTTTCTATTATTGCTTTTTTTTGTTGTGGTTTTTGATTGCTATGGATATTGTCTGCTGCAAAAGGGTTGCCAATACTTTGATTAAACTGTTCTGATGCTGCTTTTGTCGCACCAGTGATCATAATCAAATTAACACCAGAATCTTTTAATTTTTGCAGCGTTTGTTCGACACCAGGTCTCAACTCATGTTTAATAAGTAGATGACCTTGATAGACGCCATTTGCGGCAACATAAACGGGAGTCATGCTATTTTGGGGTTCTATATTAGGAATATTACTAATTCCGTTTATTTCAAGAAATTGTTTATTACCAATCAGTACTTGTTGATCATCAATAGTGCCACTAATACCCTGGTTGTTTTCGCTAGGTGTTGCTTCTGTTAAAGTTGGTGTAGGGGTGTTAGTGTTGTCTGCTAGTTGTGCTGTGGCCCAGGCAATAATGGCTCTTCCTATGGGATGTTTTGTTCCGAGTGACTCTTCCAGTGCTTTGATTTTCTGAATTAAGTCTGTTTTGTTTGTTATTTCTGTTATTGTTTCTGAATTTACTATGCAATCGCCACTAGTCAAGGTGCCAGTTTTGTCGAAAATAACGGTTTTACATTCAGGTGGCTTATTATTGGATAATTTCTCTTGATTAAAGTAGATTTTTTCCTTGGCATAGCCATAGGCTAGGCTAATGGCCGGTAGGCTATTGCCGATTTCTATGGTGCAAAAACAGATAGAAGAAAGCAAGCCAATGACATTTTGCATGATGATGGTGCTGGTTAAGGCCCCTAGAGCATAAGGAATAATAATAGAGGCAGCTAGACTTACTAACAGTAAGAAAAAATAGAGATAATAAAAGTAGCGGTTGCTGTCTGTCGTGTTTTCATTTTCTGTTGGTGAGGTGGTATATTGGAGAATTTTGTTGTATTCACTTTCATATGGTGTTTTGGTGAGTACCACAGTGGCAGGCTCTGATAGGTTCATAGAGCCGCCTGATATAACAGAGCCACTTACTTTATACTGGTTAATTTCGCCATCGCTTACAGAGTTTATGTGTGTATGAGATGATAATAGTAGGCAATCGGCTGGAAAGCATTCATCTGGTTTTACTTGAATAACCGCGCCGGCTTGTAGGTGCTGTTTTTTTAGTAGCTGATATTCTTTTTTTATTTCTTCTGTATGTAACAGGTCATAAAAAATCTCTATATCATTATGGGGGTTTGCATTACTTTCTTCTACTACTGTTTGTGGTGATGGTTCTGTTATGGCTGCGTGAGAATGTGGCGCTGATTTAGTTTCTTTTTTCCATTTTTCTGTAGCCGCTTTGACTTGAGCTTGTTCTTTTCCATTCAATACGAT